>NZ_CP024091.1:1580400-1896480 GCF_002736205.1 Pedobacter ginsengisoli
GGAAATCGCTATTCTCTATTGCTAATATTTTTAGTGCTTCCTGTTGACCTAATATTAGGTTGTCGAAATTATATTTGGTTCTGTAAGGAGGATCAAGTTAAGGTTTATTTTTTATATTTTAAATAATTATAAATCAATATATTGAATTTATTTATTTAAATTAATACATTATGTTTGATTAATGGTTTTTTAATATTTTATTCTCTATTTCATTGCAGGATTTTAAATGAATTATGCCCGAATTTTAATGTTTATTGGGACAGTTGTGGATGTCACATTACGAGATTTTTACAAAATATACCCGTTACAAGTACCATCACAACCAATAAAAGTGTAAGTCTCTACTTATCGTGTGGCATCACAAACACCCTTAAAATATCCAATGGATTCCGCTATTCCCGCTAATGGATCTTTCATGTCTTTTTCATATTCTAAGCTGCATGAACCGGTGTAGTTTACCTTTCTTAGCATCTTTACATACGCCGGGATGTCAATTATACCGCGGCCAAGCTCACAGGTGGAACCATCTTTTGTGGCAGCAGTTACATTTTTTAAATGCATATCAAAGATACGTTTAGAGAATTTTTGAAAATCGGCCACCGAATCACGTCCATCTCTTTTGTTGTGTCCCATATCAAAGCATATTCCAATGCGATTGTCAAGGTTTTTAATGAGGTTGTAAATACTTTCAGCACTTGGATATAGCTTATCCTCCGGGCCATGAT
This sequence comes from Pedobacter ginsengisoli, assembly GCF_002736205.1. Taxonomy (NCBI): domain Bacteria; kingdom Pseudomonadati; phylum Bacteroidota; class Sphingobacteriia; order Sphingobacteriales; family Sphingobacteriaceae; genus Pedobacter; species Pedobacter ginsengisoli. Next base: position 1,581,126 of record NZ_CP024091.1, read on the forward strand.
TATGGATTGCATATCGAATATTATATTCCTTTGTTTTTTGGGCAACGTAGTCCAAGTCGTCATGTAATGGGATACCTATAACCAAGTCAACACCAACTCTTTTGGCATAGTCGAATGCATCATCTATTTCTTTTCTTGTTTTAGTGTATATAGGTCCTACTGCATAGCCAGTTACATTATTTTCTTTAAGTTTAGCATGAAATGCAGCTATTTCTTCAACTGTACTTTTATATGGTAGGTGAAAGTCTTTAATACATAGATAATGTACATCAACTTTTTTCATGATCTTTAAAGATTCATCCAAATTAAAATTAATAAAGCTATAGCCAGCAATACCTAATTTAAAAGGGTCCGGTTTTCCTTTAGAGGTTTCTGATTTAACAGATGTGGCAAAAGCAGTTGGTATGCTTACTAAACTAGTTGAGGCTAGCCCTAATATTCCTTTTTGCAAAAAATTTCTTCTTGTAGTCATAATATTTTCACTTATTTTCGAATTTAGCTTTTAATATTGTTTAGTTCTAACTTCAATAGACTAAATTTTTTCAAGTTTTCAGAGCAAAGTTTGCGTAATTATTGAGACTTATTTTATAATATTAATGGTTCGCTAGTCAATAATGCCATACATTTTTTTAAGCATCTGTGCTGTTTTACTTAACTCTCGATTACTTAATGGACGATCATAAAGAAGAAATCTTGAAATATCGCCGATAAAGGATTCTGTACCAGGGTGCTCTACGGCATTACGTTCCTGTCCAATAGCTAGTTTTGAAGAATTAGCTAACTTATTGACCGGAAAAGGATGGCTAACAATAGGTGAAGTGCCGTTGTTTAAGTACAAAGCAAGTGTAACTGTATCAGTTCCTTTGCCCATTCTGCCTATTAGCAGGTAGTACTTATCAATTTTAAGTATAGAATTAGCAGTAACACGTGGATTATTATCATCCCATCTACCAAATGTTACTCCATTTCTGCTACCCATCCAAATACTATTGTCGTCATTAAGTCCAGCCCATATACCTTCATAATTTCCCCCATTCTTTAAATTGCCAAAAAAAGAATTTACATCTTTTAGCTCCCCTAATTGCTTTCCAGCCCTTAAAATACAAAACCAGGTGTATCCGCTCCCTCTTATCAAATAGTCAAACGCATCCTCATTGTGGGCAATAAGTTCTTGTTTGTTAAAAGCAATTGTATTGTGGTTGTTTAATTCTGAAAGCTTATTTCTTAAAGAAGGCATCCCCGAGCCTTTCACTTTTCGTCCCTCATCTTGTTTAACAAACTCTTTAACAACAGGTGTTAAGGCTTGATTTATCCATTTCTCCACTTTATTTTCTTCGTTTACAACAACGCCTTTATCAGCATCAAGATCAACAATTAATCCCTTTTGAAGGATGATTAACGGCAATTTTACTAATGTAAACCCACTTAAAATAGATATTAGTAATAATGGGGCGTAGACTAATTTATTCATCTCATTAATATAAAAATTTATTAAGTGATCTTAAAAATATAATTTATATTAGATTGAATTATGAAAACACGCTCTATTTTATTTTTTCTATGTTTACCTTTGTTAGGTTATTCACAAAGTGATTCAACTAATGTTGATTCCAGCAAAGTCTATCAGAAAATGATAGGAAAGTTGGATACTTCTGCTTTAGTTAAGTTTAATGCACTTCATTCTCCTCCTCAATTTAAAGGAGGCATGCAAGGATTTGCAGCATACCTTAAAGGAAGTTTGGTGTATCCTGATAAAGCCAAAAGAAACGGCACATCAGGAAAAGTTCTGTTGTCATTTGTAGTAGAAAGCGATGGTTCAATAAGCAATGTTGTTGTAGAAAAAGGAATTGGTGACGGTTGTGATGAGGCGGCTGTAAAAGCCATTCAAAATTCCCCAGCCTGGATTCCGGGTGTAATGAACGGACGTCCAGTAAGAGTAAAATATAATATTCCATTATCTTTTGGTGCCAAGAAATAATAATATTGTTTAATGTTATATAAGCACTACCTTTGCAGCAATTATGTTCAGGAGCCTTATCGCTTTTTCTTTAATTTTTATGATGCTGACTGCTAATTTTAGCAGATTCTTTATTTATGCAGGATTTGAGCTGAATAAAAATTATATTGCTTCGGAGCTTTGCGAGAACCGGGACAAGCCAATGATGCATTGTAACGGGAAATGTTATCTGATGAAAAAGTTAAAGCAGGCTGAGGAAAAAGAAAAGAATCAAAGTCGCGCAGCTCAAAAAGGTCATTTTCAGGAAGCATTAGTCACAAATAAAACAATCTTCAACTTTTTACCCCAATTAATTAAAGTTATTAAACTTGTGGAGTTGCCTTTTGCACTCCCAAGGCATTCCGCTGCTATATTCCATCCACCACAGGCGTAGCCAATACGTAAAACAGAATACCATATTCTGATATCTTCATGGAATAACAATTATACTTTAATTATTTTATAATGCACCTATTCAGATACTTATATATATCTATAGGCTTGGCTATGATGCTTTGTCATGTGCAAGCCCAAACGCAGCCTGTTAAAGGCCATATTTACGATTCGCAAACGCGTCAGCCTTTGGCAGGCGTTATTTTAACAACAAGTACAGCCCAGCAAGTGGGTAAATCCGATGCGAAAGGATACTTCGAAATCTATAGCGATCAACTTGATGGGCAAATAAAAGCAACTCTATCTGGATACAAATCTCAGATCATTAAAATTAGTACCAATCAAAATGAACTCAATGTTCAACTTGAGGCTGATGGAGTAAGTCTTAATGAAGTTAGGATAGCAGGTTATAGTGAAAATAAAACGAGCAAGGAAACAGCAGGAGGGATTTCATTGATAACTTCAAGAGATATCAATCGTGGAAGTGCAGTCTCGCTACAGCCCGCACTAAACTCAATTCCAGGAGTTCGGATGGATCAAAGTACACTTTCAGAAGCCCGAATTTCAATAAGAGGTAATGGGATACGTGCATCTTACGGCATCCGTAATGTAAAGATTTATGTAAATGAGATTCCCGTTACAGAAGCTGATGGTACTACAAGAATTGAAGCATTGGATGTAAATAGCATTGGTAGGGCTGAGGTAATAAAAGGGCCTGCTTCAAGTATTTATGGTGCAGGAACTGCAGGGGTGATTAACTTTCAATTACAGCGGTCGCCATACCAAGAACAAAGTATAGAAGCTTCGGCGCTTGTTGGTTCTTATGGCTTACATCGATTAGCCACAACGTATAAAAGTGGTGGTGATAAAGTAAATAGTTACGCATCTTATGGCTGGCAGGAATATGATGGTTATCGAGAGCATAGTAAAGATATGCGTAGGTTTTTGACCGGTAACTTTCAACTTTTTCCGAGCGATAAACGCATTATTACCTTAATGCTGAATAGGACTACACAATATTCGCAAATCCCCGGATCATTAACCCAGGATCAGCTTACTGCAAATCCAAAGCAAGCTAATGCCACAAATCTTGATAAAGCTGCTGGCAGATATCAGAACTGGACAAGGGTAGGCTTAGGGCAACAATATCACTTTAACGATCACTTCTATAATACCACAAGTGTTTTTACTTATTTCTATGATTTAAATCATCCTCTTCCTTATGCGTATATCCGTAATACCTATCAAAGTTATGGAGGTAGAACCCGCTTTATATACGATCCCGCATTTAATGTTTTACCTACCAAATTTACTGTTGGTGCAGAATTTAATAATGGCCTAACTAAGGGTATCCAGTATGTAAATAACCAAGGCAAAGAAGGAGCGATAAACTCTAATGTGGATTATCGAAATACTCAATATTCAGTGTTTTATCAATCTGAAACAGAGTTGGCTAAGAAGACCACTTTAACTCTAGGAATCAGTTATAATAGTTTGAACTATGATCTTCGTGATTACCTGAAACAAAATCAGAGTGGGATAAAAAAATTCGATCCACAAGCAACACCACGTATTGCCCTTAGTCATACTTTCAGTGATGCGATCAGTTTGCATGCAAGTGTAAGCTCAGGGTTTTCTCCACCTTCAAGTTCCGAAATAAAGAATGTTGATGGTTCTATCAATCCAAATCTGCAAGCAGAAAAAGGTATGAACTATGAGTTCAATGTGAAGGGGAACCTTTTAAAAACACGTTTAGAATATGATTTGGCTTTGTTTAAAATGGACATGAAAGGCGAGTTAATTGCTCAATCTATACAACAAGGTATTACAATTTATAATAATTCAGGTAAAACGAGCCATAATGGTGCGGAACTATCCTTGTCCTATCAGCTATTCAAACCTGAAGACGATAACCAGATATTTAGTTTGCGTCCATTTGTGGCCATAACCTATTCCGATTTTAAGTTTAAAGATTATAAGATTTTAAATGCACAGAATCAGATTACAGCTATATACGATGGAAATGAGCTAACTGGTATAGCTCCATGGATGATAAATGCAGGTATAGATTTTGAAGCAAAAAATGGATTGTATTTTTATGGAAGTTATTTTTATAGTGATAAACTGCCGCTTAATGATGCAAATACAAACTATAATTCTTCTTATAATGTTGTAAATGCCAAATTAGGATACAAAAAGCAAGTAGTTAAGCACTGTGAATTAAATATTTATGCAGGTCTAGATAATATTCTTGATAAAAGCTATAGTTCAATTGTTTCCTTAAACGCAGCCAGTTTTAATGGTGGGCAACCCGCATATTTTAATCCTTCACCAAAACGAAATGGTTATGGTGGGCTAAATGTTAAGTACATATTTTAATAATCATCAAAATGAACAGAGTAATAATAATACTGTTTGCTGGAATCATTTTTCTTGGCGCATGTAAAGAAAAGCAAAATAAAATTACAATTGGCACCTTACGCACAGAGGGTTTGGCTGTGGGTTCTTATCTTACTTATGACAGCAAAGGCAATCCTGTACTTTGTTGGTCCGAGCAAGATGCTAAGGATTCTTTATACCGCTTAAAATACGCTAGTTATAATGAGCGAAACAACACTTTTAGTATTCCTGTTACTGTTCCCGCTTCCAGCGGGATCAGTATTTCAGCAGAGAGTATGGGTAAAATAGCCTTTAAGTCTGATGGGACTGTGATAGCTGTGTTTTCAAAACGGTTTCCTAATGAAAGAAATCCCTATGCTGGAGCTATTTACTATAGCTCTTCCACAGATAATGGAAAAACGTGGTCTGATTCGCAATTTCTGCATTCTGATACAACGCATAATTATGGACGCAGCTTTTTTGACATCACTAAATTGAAGGATGGAGAGCTTGCGGCCATATGGCTTGACGGACGTTATGGCAAAAGCATTAAAGGCTCGGCCTTGTTTTTTAATAAAACAACTAAGGGGAATGGGTTTGGTATGGACACTTGCCTGGAAAAAGGCACATGTGAGTGCTGCAGAACTAAGATCCTTTCTGATAAACAAGGGAATATTCATTTGGCCTACAGGAATATAACACTTCCAACGGGTCTTGCAGACAAACAGGTTCGTGATATGGGGTATAAATTATCTATCGATAATGGTAAAACATTTAGTGCTGTAAAAACCATTAGTAAAGATAATTGGCAAATAGATGGCTGTCCGCATTCAGGGCCTTCACTTGCTACTACAAGACAAAGTGTAAATGCAGTTTGGTTTACTGCAGGTGGTGGTTCAGGTATTTATTATTCTTCATCAGGTAAAAATGCAAGCTTTGGTGAGCGCAGGTTAATTACTGCTCATGGCAGACATCCTCAGCTAGTTTCGCTTAAAAATGATAAGTTGTTTATGGTTTGTGAAGAGTTGAAAGATAAACCAGAGGAAAAGCCAATGAAAATGAAGCATTCTCATGGAGGAATGACAATGGGCCATGAACAAGCTGCAAATTCAAAAATTGTATTGAGGATTTTAGCATCTGGAAAAGAAGATAAAGTTATCACCATTACGGATGGACAACAGCCAGATCATCATGCAGTAATTTTGGCTTTAGATAGAGGAGTGTTAATGGCATGGATAAGAGAGCAGAATGGCCAGTCAGAAATATGTTATACCAAAGTAGATACAAATTAATTCACGGTTTCCTTTTTAAGATTCATTAAAACACTTTTATAGTCAAAAATGTTTCTAACATAGAACCTTATATTATGAAACTCAAAAAAGTTGATCCATCAATTACTTACTTTGGATTTATTACTGGACTTTCTATTGGTATAGTTGTGAGTATTTTGTTTACAAGAACCAGGACCATTACAATAAAAGAAGAGCAAAGCAGTAAGCAAACCAACTTAATTAAGACTGATGAAATAGCAGATTATTTAGCATACCTTGGTCACCGGGCAGAGCAAGATCCTTTATATTAAAGCTATTTTTATCTACAACTTGAGTAAAAATTTTCATGAACTGGGTAATTAATGGCAAATAAACGAGCTGATGTGGGTATAAACGCATAAATACCATTGGTATGTTATTTGCCTATAAGCACATCGTGATTGTAAATATTATTGTCGCAACAGTCTTCCTTGTTTAATATACCTTAATGAAAGTAACATATACACAAATTCAATCCAGAAAAATTCTCCTTGCTTTTTTGGTTATAGTAATTGTTTTAGCTCTTGCAGCTCTTTTTGTTCGTAATTCCATATCGCATAAATTAGAAAATATAGTTAAGCAAGCTAACAATGTAGAAGTTGATAGTTCCAAACCGCAACAAATATTGTTGCTGTTGCATCAGGCTGATGATGACTTTCAGGAGTCCTTATTAAATGTGAAAAGTACAAAAAGTGCAGATTATAAAGCAAAACTATCTAGAGCTTTTGATGAGATTGATACTTTATTAAAAAGAAATGCGGATACGTTACAGCTAACCCCTGATCAAAGTGTAAAAGTTAAAAGTTGGTACAATAAAAAGCTTCAGCTTTCAGGTAAGCTGTACTCACTTAAACATAATTTTGATTCTTTGCTAACAGCTTATGCCACTTTTGAGGCACAAGGGAGCATGGGCGAAGAAAAATTGGTTACTACACTTAAATCCAACAGGAATGTAAAAAGCAAGACGGATACTATTCGTAAGGAGGTAGTAGTTCAGAAGAAAGGACTTTTTTCAAGACTAAAAGATGCCATTTCTAATAAATCAGCAACTTCACCTACTGCTGTAGTTGAAATAAACCACCGTCAAGTAACAGAAAATTCAGCGCTTGCAACCCGTAAAGGAGCTGGAAAGGAGAGAACTGTGTACTTAAATAAACTGCAGGAACTTCAGGAAAGAAATGTTAAAATGCTTACCATGCAACGTGAACTGATAAGCCTGAACGATCGAATTAGTACTGAACTGGAAAATATAATTAATGAGGTTAAGGCACTTAATTATAATATAGCCGATGAATTTAAAGCAATGGCTTTCAAAAGTTATCAGGAATCAACAGATCTGCTAAACAGATTGTATTTGGCAGCTTTATTTTTAGTTTTGGTTTTTGCGGTGCTCCTAATTGTATTCATAGTAAAACTTAACGGCTCAGAAGTGCAATTGCGTAATGAAAATGAAAGAGCAGTTACCATTGCCCAGCAAAAGATGGATCTTTTATTACATATGAGTCATGAAATAAGGAATCCACTAACGGCTATAAAAGGTTTTTTGTATATATTCAGTCAAACAGAATTGTCAAAACGGCAATCTGATATGTTAGATTCTATCAGATTATCATCGGATATGCTTCTAGGCACTTTGAATGATACTCTTGATGCTGCTAAGATGGAAAATAGTGAATTTAAATTTAATACAGATCCATTTAATCCAGATTTTATACTTAAAAGTGTAATTGAAAATATGGAGTTCAGCGCAACAAAGAAAAAACTGGTACTGAATTATGAGTTTAAAGGAGATAAAGAGGCTATTTTACTTGGCGATAGTTTTAGACTAAAGCAAATTATGATTAACCTGCTAAGTAATGCCATCAAGTATACAAAAGAGGGTCAGATTACGGTGAATGCTGAATTAACCAAACTGAATAATGGACCTAAATTGGAAGTGAATATAATTGATACTGGTATGGGAATCAGTGCTGATCAGCAAGCGAACCTGTTTTCTAAATATTATCAAACGAATTCCTCTAAAGGTAAAACGGGTACGGGACTGGGACTCTATATCTGTAAACAGTTTGTAGAACTACAGGGAGGAAAAATAAGTGTAAAGAGTGTTGAAAAAGTAGGGAGTACTTTTAGTTTTTACATTCCATATGTAGAAAATGTAAACAATGGGGAAACAGTCGTAAATCAAACTCCAGAAGACCCACTTTCGCTATTAAATGGAATAACTATACTTGCTGTTGATGACAATGATTTAAATCTAAAATTTCTTAAAATGATGACGCAAAAATGGAATGTTAAATTCTATAGCGCAGGAAATGGAAAAGAAGCACTAGATGTTCTCAATAAAGAAAATGTAACAGTGGTTTTAACAGATATTCAGATGCCGGAAATGGATGGATATGAGCTTCTGCAATCAATTAAGAAACTACCTGCTCCACAAAATAAACTACCGATAATAGTCATTAGTGCAAGCCCTGAGGAATTTGAAATGAATAAAATCCTAACCAAAGGGTTTTCCGGTATAGTTAGTAAACCGTTTATAGAGGCGGGCTTAATTGAGCAGATAGTTAAAGCTTTAAAGGGGTAGGTTTAATGCCTACCACCTTTTTCATTTCTTTTATCATGTTTGTTGTTATCCCTTGCCTCACGAGACTTGTTTTTGTTGTTTACAGGTCTGGCCTGTCTAATGCTTCTACCGTCTCTAATTGCTACTTGTTTTCCTTTATAACCTTTGTATTTGCTGTATTCTTTAACATGCACTTTATGCGACAAATAAGGCTTAGGCGAGTTAATTACAACTTTGTAGCTATTGTACAAATCATAGGTCCTATACCTTGATGGCAAACTATTATTGAATGTCCATTTTCCATTATTTAGATAAATATATTGTTTATTTGGTACATTGTAATAAGCATCTATATCAGGTAGATAATAATAATCAACATGATCATAACCAACCGGTCCCCATTGTGGTTGTGAACCGATATTTATATTTACACTTACTTGTGCTTTAGTGTTTATGCTGCTTAACGAAGCTACTCCGAAAGCTACAGCCAAAAGTATTCTTTTCATTTTGTGCGATTTTATTTGATCTGGATAGAGCAATGAATATACCGAAGACTAAAATAAAGCGTATGTAATCTGCCGGATCTTATTATTTACCGACCGAAAGCAAGAATATACCGACAAAATCAATCAAATAATCTTCTATATTCGTTGTAAAATCTTTAACCTGGAAAACATCAGATGAGAACTCCTGTCCTAACTTTGCTACTTTTAATATTTGCGTTAATCACCAATGCCCAGTCTACTTATGTAAGGCTCATTACCAATAAGGGAAACATTACCCTGCTTCTATACGATAAGACGCCTAAACATAGAGATATGTTTCTGCAAGCAATTAAAAAGGGACTTTATAATAAGGCTCAGTTTAATCGTGTCATAAAATCTTTCGTAAGTCAGGGAGGGGAACTGGACGAAACTATTCTCGAAAGAGAAAAATTACATCCTGAATTACCAATACAACGGTTAGCTGCTGAGATAACTCCAATATTGTTTCATAAAAAAGGAGCCCTTGGAGCTGGAAGGAATGATAATCCAGAGAAGAGTTCCTATTTTAGCCAAATATATCTAGTTGTAGGTAAGCCACAAACAGATGAACAGCTTGATGCATTGGAAAAGAAGAAAGACATCAAATTTTCACCATCACAACGAACTACTTACAAAACACTTGGAGGGACACCCCATTTAGATAATGATTATACCATTTTTGGTGAAATCATAGAGGGAATGGATGTTGCCGACGCAATTAATAACGTAACAACAAACAGAAATGATCTTCCTTTAGTGCCTGTAACTTTTAAAGCCGTCGTGCTATCAAAAAAAGAAGTGCAAAAACTTAATAAAGCCCGACTATGAAAGTAGTGCTCTTTAGTATGCTGCTTTTAGTACTGAGCTTCCAAAAGCCTACAATTGATAACGATAAAGGCAGATGGAAACCCTATTACATAGATGCTGTACCGGCCGTTATGGCTACCGATTGGAAACTGCCATTTGATGTAAGTGACAGAAAAGACATAAAGCAAATCAAGATAATCAGCATATTCGGAGATCACCGGGATAGTTTTTATAAAGGTCATATACACACCGCTATAGACATTAATCCGTTAAAATCTAAAACAAGTTTGGTAAGTGTCTATCCAATAGCCAATGGGGTTGTGTGTTCTGTACATTTAGCAGAAAATCAGCAGACTATAGTAATAAGGCATAAACTTACAGATGGTAAAGAGATCTTTACTTCTTACAAACACCTAAAAGAGGTTTATGTTGGTCAGGGGCAGCCGGTAACCCTACAAACAAAACTAGCCCGCCTCTTTACAAAACAAGAATCGAAAAAATATGGAGGAGACTATCATCATCTTCACCTCGAGATCCGTAAAAGCTTTGACGATTACGGTTGTGCTAGTTGGTTAACAATGAATCAAAAACAACTCAATCAACGTTTTTATAACCCATTAATCTTTTTAAAAACAAAATTAAAAAATTAGCCTGCCAGTTGGTATATTTAGTAGTAACTAATTAAATAAATCGTATGGATGCACATGAATTAAGAATTGGAAACATTGTTGGACTTAAAGATGGGAGTTGGTTTGTTGTAACTGAAGATCATTTTAAAACTCCAAAATTTTGGGAGTCATTTCATGGCGAATACAAAGGTGTTCCAATCAATGAATATTGGGCATCATCCTTAGGTCTACAAGTTAAGCTTAGCTCTTTCATTACTTACATAGAAGATGGTGAGGGGCAAAGCAATGAGTTCAATCTATTAAACTCAATAGATCAGAATAATTGTGAAATCTGGATAGTACAGTTGAATGAACATACGCTGAAACGTGTAGAGTATGTTCATCAGATTCAAAACCTGTTCTTTGCAATTAGCGATTATGAATTAACGCTTGCATTATAGGAGCAGATTAAACCTTAAATTGGTTTAAATGATGATTAAGATGTTTATAAAACATATTGTTCCACTCAGTCTTTGTCAGTACACCAAAAGAGTGAGATTCTTTATTGTTAAAATGAGCTTCGCCAAGTTGCTGGGTTTTTTCAATGTAGTCAATTAAGCGTGCTTTTTCATTTTCAAACACTTTAGCATCAGTAATTAAAAACTGAGGTGCAGTTGCTCCGTTCTTACCATAAGGCTTTTCGTTAACAACCTTGTTTTTTATCATTAGTTTCAAAATAAATTTCAAAAAGGCCTTAGGTTTTTTATGTATGTCCTCATACACCAATTCATAAGTTACATTGCAATGTGCCAGCATTCGGGCAACATCCATTTTACCCCATTCAGGCTGACTTTCAGGCGTTAGATTGTTAATTCTTGTAATTATCTCATCAGAAACTGATTTACTGAAGATATTAGGTAATGCCATTTTTAAGATTGTTAATAAAAATTAATTCAGGTACAATTTGCCGGTTTATAATATCGTGCGATGAAGTTAATTAAAAAAACTAAAACCACCACCGTAATCACGGGTGTGATCTCTGTAAAGAGTATGATAATGTACCTCAGCCGGAAACACGGCCCCAGGCTGGCAAATAAACTCAATCCAAACAGATGGGCCGTCAATCCGTATATAATCACCTTTATTGGTAAGTGCTGTCCCACCAAAATAGGCTATATAAGTATTATCTATTTCTGTCGTATAAGTAGCAATTAACTTTTTAGCTGTAGCATCATCAGCAATTTGCACCCAGGCTTTCATAGCGTCTACTACCATTGCTTTTTGTTGTTTGTTTAATGAACCCACTCTCAAACCCGATTTAGTGGTAGGAAATTTACCATCTGCACCAGGGCCAACTAATATATCACTAAAGCCATTATTTAATTTGGCATTTTCTAATTGTTCAGTATTCAATGAAGCCAGGATGCCTGTCAACAGATCATGGTTTGCTTTAAGAGGGGTGTAGGTAACACCATCGGCAGTCCAGGTTTTGGGCTCTAAGCCAATAAACAGGGGTGAAGCTCCAATAACCTTGCCCTGATCAAATGTTAGATTCACCGCCAGATGATGCCCCCCTAGCTGAAGTTGCCATTTCCCTGTAAGGGATGGTTTACCTAGAAATGCAATAATATAATTTCCAGCAGAATAACCATTACGGCTCGTACCCAGAAAACCGTCAGCTGCCAAAATTTGCATAGCTTGGTCATATCCCCTTGAAACTTGAGTCCCCATCGCAGCTTTAACTACTGCTTTGGCATTTTGAAGCTGTGTATCTGTTAATGAGCCCAATAAAAGCCCAAGTCTGCATTGCAATCCACATGGTAGGTTTGTCCATTTTGTTGCATTCTCTCTAACATAGTCAACAACAACCGCTTTTTGCTGATCGGCATTTAAAGATTTGATAAAGGTATTTGCGGCATTTACAACTTGTCCAGGGGTAAAGGTGTTATTTATTTTAGTAACCGACTTGCTGTTTATACTAAAAAGCAAAACAAATAATATACAGAATATTGTGCTAAGGTTTTTCATATACAAGGCCAATAATTATAAAAATAACTAAAATTTATAACTATATGCTAGTCTAAAAACCTGCGTTTCGTAAAAGTCATTACTTGTATAAAAAAAACCATTACCTTCAATTTGTTTTTTAATAACCATTGTATTCAGCAGATCAGTGGCATTAAAGAAAATTTCTCCTTTACCGCTCTGTACAGATTTTTTTAAGCCTGCATCTATTGAGAATCTTGATTGAATTTTGCCTTGAGGTATAATATCGGGCGCTAAATAAATGGCGGTTAATTGTGCATCAAAGCCATTGGATATACGAAGAATATTATTCAGCTTAACATTTCCAGAAATTGCTGTTTGCTTTTCGGCATAAAAAGTATTAGGTAATGGATATAAGTTTAGTACTGTAAAAGCATCGATTTGATTTCTGTAAATATTACCGTTAAAATTAAATGAATAAATATTGGATACTTTTTGGTTTAAGATAGCCTCTACACCCGTATTATAACTCTGATTAGCATTTTGAAATATAGCGTAAATCAATTTGCTTCCTGGAACAATGCTCGATATTCTGGTAATAGTACCATCTGCAGAACGATGATATAAGGCTGAATAGAAATATCCGTTGTCCCAATTGTTTTTATAACCTAACTCAATAGAATTAGTAAACTGGGGACGCAATGCCGGATTGCCAACTTTAATAATTTCAGCATCGTCATATTTCGGAAAAATTCTGATATCTACTTCATTAGGCCTATCAACTCTTCTATTATAAAACATAGAAATTTTGTTACTGTTATTCAGTTTATAAGCTAATCTTAGGTTTGGGAAAGGTTGCGTATAATTATACCCATCACTTTTGTACGTTGGATGATCAGGATTTACATCATACTGAATTTTAACATACTCAACGCGTAAGCCTAATTCTGCTTCCCACTTTTCATTTTCAAAAACATAGTTGCCATATAAGGCAGGTATTAATTCTTTGTAGTTAGCCCAGCCTCCGGCATTCTTATCCAAAACAGAATTAGCTCCTGGAATAAAATTCATATCGGTCGGAATGCTTCTGCTGCGCAATTTTACACCTGTCTCTATCCGCCCATATTTTAGTGGTTTAATGTAATCAATGTTAAAATCATATACTTTCTCATCCGACAATAGTTTAAAAGCATCTGTGCCTTTTGATTCAAGTAAGTAATTATCGTAAAAATACTTTTCATCTTCGCGGTGAAACGTATAATTAAAACCAGCGCTCAATAAATGTCCTGCATCTTTAAATTTATATTGGTAAGCTGCGGTAGCCATTGCAGTTGTTTTTAGTTCATCTTCCAGAAACTGCCAAAGGCGAATTCGTTCAAGCTTATTGCCATCAAAAAAAGGCTGATCACCCTTGTCTATAATTTTCTCGCTGCCGTACATTCCCGAAACTGTGAGCATACTCTTCTCATCAATATTCCAATCAATACCAGTCTTAGTTGTTAAAAAATTAGTATTTCTGTTTCGTTTCAACTGCGAATTTATAACAGTTTGATCATCATAAGTGCGGGTTACAAACTCATTCTTGTTTAGTGTGTGGGTATAAAGGTTGTCGGCTTGTAAAAAAAGATTCACTTTATCTTTTCGGTAATTGAGAGACAATGATGGATTGACTTTTGGTGTAAACGTATACTGGGGTCTAATTGTAGGTAGGTTTTCTTTTCTTACCCACAACGAGCCTAAACCGGTAGTAAATCCTGCTTTTCCATTAAAACCATTCTGTTTGTTTTTTTTCATAATGATATTAATGATTCCTGCATTACCATTAGCATCATATTTTGAAGAAGGATTATTAATGATTTCAATTTTGTCAATTGCTGATGCAGGAATATTGTCTAGACCTGCCTGACTTCCAAATCCTGTTAATGCAGTTTGTTTTCCATCAATTAGAATAGTTATTTTGTCATTACCCCTTAGCTGTACTTTTCCGTCTTGCACGGTTACACCCGGTAGATTTTGCATACTTTGCAATACAGATCCACCACTTTGACTGATATTGTCTGACAAAGAATATGTTTTTTTATCTAGCTTATCACTTATGTCACTGGTTTTGGCGGTAATATTCACGCCATCAAGCGAAGTAGATTTTTCCTTTAATTCAATTGGTGGAAGATCTAAAAATTCGGAAAGGCTGCCAATAAATAAATGCTGCAACTTGTTTTCGAAACCAATATAAGATGCCTCTAACAGATAGTTACCTGGCTTAATTCCTTCAATCGTGAACCTTCCGTCTTCGCCTGTTATCGTGCCGGAAACGAAGCTGCTATCTTTTTCATGTTTTAAAACTACATTGGCATACGGAATTGCATTAAGGAATTCACTGCTCTTTACTATACTAGAAATGGTAACTTTATTGACATCCAATTTTTTTTGAGCCAGAGTTTTTATGGCTAAAGCGCATAGTAGTAAAACGCATATATTTACCTTTAAATATTTCATTTGTAGAAGTTTATGGTAATTGCTGGTTTTTTTTATTCAACTCCTTCATTTTACCATTTTTAAACCTTTCACTTGCAGTCTGGTAATAAGAAATTGTTTCTGATACTAATTCTTTGTCCTGAGATTTTACCTCAGTTAATGAATTGTCTTTTTCAGAAACCGAAAATTGTTTTACTCTTTTTCGATCGTCTATTTGAGTAAATAAATTTCTTTTAAGCATCCCCAAAGTCCTGTAATTTCCTATGAAAGCCCGTTCTTCATAGGCTTTCGTTTCATTTACATCTTTACCGTAAAAGGCAGTATTGTAGTTCCATCCTAAATAGCCAAATAGTGTAGGCATCAAGTCAATTTGTGAAACCAGTCTATCAATTCTTTGAGATCGCTCAGGTAGATTATAAATGATTGCAGGTATGTGATGTTTATCTATATTTATTTCCCATTTACCTGCACTGCTTGCGCAATGGTCAGCTACTATAACAAACACAGTGTTTGCAAACCAGCTTTTCTTTTTAGCTTTGGTAATAAATGCTCCTAAAGCATAATCAGTGTACTTTACTGCTGCATTTCTATTTCCTTTAGGTAGGTCAATTTTACCATCAGGAAACGTGTAAGGTTTATGATTAGACGTAGTCATTACAAACTGAAAAAATGGAGTATTCTGTGCAAAGGTCTTATCAGCATACTTTATGGCTTGATTATATAAATCCTCATCACAAATACCCCAGGCATTTTCAAAACTTATTTCATTGTCAGGGATTTTGAAACGATGCGTAGGAATATCATCTGATAGGGGATTGCCTCTGTCTCGGTCTACAATATCAAAGCCCTGCCCACCAAAAAAGTTATTCATATTATCAAAGTACCCATCGCCTCCGTAAATAAAGTACGAATGATAATTCTTTTCTTTAAAAACAGTGGCTGTCGAAAATAAACCTTTATTATCTGGTCTTCTTACAATACTATTCCCCGGAGTTGGAGGTACACAAAGCGTAAGCGCTTCCATTCCCCTAACAGTTCTTGTACCGGTAGCGTACATATTGTTAAAGAAAATACTGTTATTAGCAAGACTGTCGTAATTAGGAGTAATATTTTCCTTATTGCCAAACGTACTTAAAAAATCCGCACTAAAACTTTCGATGGCAATTAATATTACATTTGGCCTTTTTTCATTCGTTCCTTTAGTATACCTGATAATATTATCCCACTGTCCAGAGGTATAATTCTGATTTTCCTGTAAAAGATGCTTTCTAACAATACTGTAAATTTCATTTTCGGGAAGTTTAGGGTAAAAACTATTGTAGTCAAGCTCATTCGACCTAAACGCGGCAAAGAAAGAAAATGTTCCATTTTTTCCAAGCTCATTTATTACTGCATTGTTACTAAAATCTGCTTGTTTATTTTGCAATAATTCTAATAGTAATACTGTTGTAAGTAATAAAGGCGCAGCGTAGATAGCTCGGATACGGATGGAACTTTTTTCTGAAAATGTTTTTCTTAAAGCTTCTGTTTTGTGTAATAAAATAAATGTAGCCACAACCAAAGCCAGTAGTATCGCAATTACCAAAGGCAATGGATAAGATTGGTTTATGTTTGAAACAACTTCATAAGTGTATATCAGGTAGTCAACTGCTATAAAATTGAACCTTACTCCGAATTCATCCCAAAATGGAATTTCAGCCATCAAACTGAAATAAATAATGAAAAGAGTTAACGATAAGTAGATATAGGTAAATGCTTTGTCAAGTGCAGAGCCAATCCATCTTTTTGGGAGTAAAAAAAGATAAATAATATATAGAAACAGGAAGCATAAACCTGCAGTTAAGTCAAAAAGAATCCCAGTCGCAAAAGATCTTAAAACAGAAATTAAACTGGCATCTACATCCTTTGCAGACCAAATGATGAATGTTATCCTTATTAGAAATGAAACAAACATGTATATCCCTAAAACGGAAAACACAGTAGAAAATCTTTTAGTACTCATATCTCATTTTTTTAATGAGGTAAAGTACCATGTCAATTTAGAAGAAAATCTGAATTTTAAAGATTATTGAAAATTATTTACCAAATTCCAGTACCATGACATTCTTTTCTAGCCGTATGTAGATCGGAGTGGTATATACCGCAGTTTACTAATGCATGTCGCAACCTACCGTCACAAATGTCACTTCTACACCCATGGTGTTTAACTAAAACACCATATTTTTGTGTTATAGCTTTTAACTAAAAAAATATAGATATGAACCCGAAAAAGATATGGTCGAATTTAACAGTAAGTGATCTGGACCGAACAACGAAATTTTATGCAACACTTGGATTTAAATCCAATGGGAGATCAGCCGACCTAACCAGCTTTTTTATAGGTGAAAATAATTTTGTAATGCATTTCTTCTTAGAAGATAAGCTGAAGGCAAATGTGGAGATTGAAATTTCTGACGCACACATCGCAAATGAAGTTATATTCACCCTTTCTGCTGAAAGCGAAGATGAGGTAAATGAGTGGGAGGAAGCAGTTGAAATCGCTGGTGGAAAGATTGTTTCAAAAGCACAGAAGTTTGGAGAGGGGTATTATGGTCTTGTGTTTTCTGACCCCGATGGTCATAAATTTAATGTGTTTTACATGTAAAAGCTCTGATTTAGTTTACCTGTCTTCCAAAGTATAATGCATTACTTTTTTAAATAACTCTTCCGGTAAAAATGGCTTTATAATGTAATCATCTATACCTGCCTCTTTTATCTGATCTTGTATTTCGCTTGCCAGGTTAGCTGTAAGTGCTACTATTGGTTTTGTAACACCAGTTTTGCGCATCTTTCTTGCTGCTTCATATCCATCAAGAATTGGCATTTGCAAGTCCATAAGTACGATTTTATGTCTGGAATTATCAAATTTATGAAGAGCTTCAAAACCGTTTAAAGCTACATCAATTGAGGCTCCCCAACCCTCAAGATATCGTTGGGCAACAAGAATATTCATTGGGTTATCTTCAACTAATAAAATATGTAATCCATCAAAAGGTTTTAAATTTTGTATAGTTTCTTCTACATTGTAATTGCTCTCATTTCTTTTTCCGGCTTTTTCAAAAGTTTGCTCAAAATAGAAAGTAGAGCCTTTGCTTTCAATACTTTTTACATTTAAAGTGGAATCTTGTAATTCAAGGATTTTTTTAGATATGGCTAATCCGAGGCCAGTACCTTTTGGTCCTTTAAAGCCAGAAGTGTTTACTTGCATAAACCGCTCAAATACAATTGCCAATTTCTCTTTTGAGATACCTACACCTGTATCCTTTACCTCAATAGAAAGAGTTATTGATGTTTTATTTTGAGATACAACGGTTATAGAAACCTTTACGGAACCTTTTTCGGTAAATTTTATGGCGTTATGTACCAGATTTGTAATTACCTGCGTAGTTCTGGTCGGATCGCCAATTACCTTGTTTTGTAAAGCCTTATCTGTTGTTAAGGAAAGAATTAAACCTTTGTCTTTCGCAGCCATTTCAAGGCCCTTAACAATATACTCAGTAATAGATACAATATCCATTTCAGAACGTTCAATAGATATTGTCCCTGATTCAATTTTATGGTAATCTAAAATATCGTTTACTATAGCCAAAAGATTATTCGCCGAAAAACGCAACACATCCAGTTGTTCTATCTGATCCTCGCGCGGGTTGGTTTTCGACAGCAGGTGGCTCATACCAATTACTGCGTTTAGCGGTGTCCTTATTTCGTGGCTCATATTGCTCAGGAACTCGCTTTTGGCAATAAGTCCTTCTTCGGCTTGCGCTTTTGCCTGTTTTAATGCAAACGAAACCCTGTGTGATAGGGCCAGCGATTGCATAAAAAAGAACAAAATATAGCATAAAAAGCTAATTAACTCATAAGGAGGTATAATTTGCCAATAGTGAAGTAGCGAGATTACGAATACCGGAAACATGGCAAATGAGCTCATTAAGGTATATATCGCGCCAGTCCTGTTTTTTCTGTATGCCCTTATGTATACGTATGGCACATACAGCAGGCTGAACAGCATTACTACTAAAAATGGATTAATTAATTGGGTAAAATAAAAAGGAGGCAAGCAGATTACTGCTAAACTAAATAAGCAGCATACTGCACATATTGACTTTGCAATCAGTATATTAATATCTCTTGGATACAGATTCAGGGTATAAAGTGCAAATAGCCCTATACCTATAAATAAGGTAAGGTATTCGAGCCTTAAGGTTAGGTACCAGCTAAGGTTAGGTATAATGGTGTGCAGCACATACGTATCCGTACCTATAATTCTGTAGGTATATACTAAAGAAAAAATAGCGAAAAAGAGGATTGCCTTATCGTTTTTGCCAAGTAAGTATAAGCCCATAAAAAACAGGCCGCCCATTAACATACATCCTGTGAGTACAAGATTTATGGCCGATGATTGCCGTCTGCGCAGAATTACCTCATCTCTGTTGCCAATTGTTATGGGCTTTTTTACACCGCCTTTGCTGTGGGCAAAATTGGAGACTTGTAATAACAAATTTAGTGTATCAGCATTGGCAGCTATTGGAACCGTTTGGGGTTGCCAGTAGGGTACAGCGCTTCCTTTGTTTGTGCCAACCCTTCCGTTTGTTGCCTCTGCCTTGCCGTTTACATATAGTTTGTACGATGTATAGGTTTCGGGCATGCCCATCAAAAACGATTTTCTATTATGGGGCAAGAGCACTGTAACTTTATAGGTAGCATAGCCAAAGCCCTTCCATGTATACGGAAAATTAACCAGTTTGCCGTCTTTTGCCGTTGTATCACCAGGTTCAAGAAGCTGGTTCCAGTAAAACTCCCATTGGTTGCCAATCTTTACAATTTTATCAAAAGATTGATTGCGCAAATCTATTACTGCTTTTGGATTAGCCGCAACAGGTATGGTAGTACCAGTAGTTATTTTACTGCTAATTAATAGTACTATCAGAAATAAAAGATAAGGTTTGTTAACCCACATTGAACGTTATAAGCAAAATAATTATCTAAAGATACAATTATATTTCTATTTGATTTGTTACCTTCTTTACAAAATTCTATTACATATATTTATCTTTTAACATTGAACTAACCAAATACGAATCTTCAAATGGTAAACAAAACAGGGGCAGCAGTGTTGTATCCTTCGGGTTGTGTATTGGGCGAGAGCCCGATGTGGCACAATGAGCGACAGAGTTGCTTTTGGGTGGATATTGAGGGCTGCATGATTTATGAATATAGCTTGGCTAGTAAAACCTGCAGCCAATATCAGTTAGCTAGCCGTGTTTCATTAATTGTTAAAAGCAATACTGCTGACGAACTTATCCTGGGTTTACAGGGTGGTGTAGCCCGGTTTAACCTGGTTACCGAAACCTTATCTATAATTACTGCTGACCTTAATGCCGACTGGAAAACCTACAGGTGTAATGATGGGGGCTGCGACAATATGGGCAGATTATGGATAAGTACTACTGAACTGAAACACAAAGCAGATGCAGGTGCGCTTTATTGTGTTGATAAAAACACGAAGGTTAGCGAGAAAATGGATAAGCTATCTATTTCTAATGGTATGGCATGGACTGCCGACAACAAGAGGCTCTATCATACTGATAGTATTACAGGTGCTATTAAATCATATTTATATGATGAGCTTGCCGGTGATCTGGAATTTGAGCGGATAGTTGTGCAAGTTCCTTTAGAAAAGGGTCTGCCGGATGGCATTGCACTGGATGCCGAAGGTAAGCTCTGGATAGCCCTGTGGGGTGGTTATGGTGTGGGCAGGTTTGATGTAGAATCTGGTGAAATGATTGGATTTATTGATATTCCGGCCCCTAATGTAAGCAGTTGTGCTTTTGTAGGCGAGGCCCTGGACAGGATGATCATCACCACGGCAAAAAAAGAAATGACAGAAAACGACCTTAAGGAATTTCCCCAAAGTGGTCATATATTTATAGTAGGGCCGGGCGTAACAGGTGCTCAGGTTTTTAATTGCGCGTTATAATAAAATTGATATGGAAAAAAAGCTTCGCAGTCAGCAATGGTTTGGTAAAAAGGGTAAGGATGGATTTATTTACAGGGCCTGGATGAAAAATCAGGGCATTCCGGCTGATGAGTTTCAGGGTAAGCCTGTTATTGGAATATGCAATACATGGTCGGAACTTACACCTTGCAATGCACATTTCAAGGAACTTGCCGAATCTGTAAAAAGAGGGGTAATTGAGGCAGGTGGTTTCCCGGTTGAGTTTCCGGTAATGTCGTTAGGTGAAACGCTTATTAAACCTACCGCCATGCTTTACCGCAACCTGGTAAGTATGGATGTGGAAGAGTCTATAAGGGCTAACCCTATTGATGGTGTGGTGTTGATGTGCGGGTGCGATAAAACTACTCCGGCGCTGGTTATGGGTGCTTGCAGTGTTGATATTCCTGCTATTGTGGTTTCGGGTGGTGCTATGCTTACGGGCAAATTTCAGGGGAAAAATATAGGTACAAGTGATATATGGCGTTTTTCTGAGAGCGTGAGGTCGGGAATCATGTCGGAAGAAGAACTGAACCTTGCCGAGGCCGGTATGTGTCGTAGCAGGGGACATTGTGCGGTTATGGGTACTGCATCATCTATGGCTTGCATGGTTGAGGCGCTTGGGCTTTCGCTGCCCGGCAACGCTGCTATTCCTGCTGCCGATGCTTCAAGAAAGGTGCTTGCCCAGTTCTCTGGACGTAGGATTGTAGATATGGTTAGGGAAGACCTTAAACCATCTGATATTCTGGTACGCAAAGCTTTTGAAAACGCAATAAAGGTAAATGCGGCTATTGGTGGCTCTACCAATTTTGTTATACACCTGCTGGCCATTGCTGGCAGAGTGGGCATCCCTTTGAATATTGATGATTTTGACCGTTTCTCTGCCGGAATACCGCTGATCGCTAATCTACAGCCATCCGGTGCGCATTTTATGGAAGATCTGTATTATGCGGGTGGTTTGCCTGCGGTAATGAAAGAAATGCAAAGCCTTTTAAATGCAGAATGTATTACTGTAAATGGCAGGAGTATAGGCCAGAACCTTGAAAGGGCGCAGACTTTGAACCAGGAGGTGATTGCATCTGTGGAAAGCCCTTTTAAGCTTGATTCTGGTGTGGCAGTGTTAAAGGGAAATCTTTGTCCGCATGGTGCCATTATTAAGCCTTCGGCAGCTAATCCGCGTTTAATGCAGCATACTGGCAAGGCTGTAGTATTTGAAAACATTGAAGATTATAAGCTCAGAATTGATGATCCGGAACTGGAAGTTGATCCTGATAGTGTGCTGGTACTAAAAAATACCGGCCCTAAGGGTTATCCCGGCATGCCTGAAGTTGGCAACATGGGCTTGCCTAAAAAGATGCTCGATTTAGGAGTTACTGATATGGTACGTATATCTGATGGCCGCATGAGCGGAACCGGTTTTGGAACTGTGGTACTCCATGTATCGCCGGAAACTGCTGAAAACGGTACAATTGCCCTGGTTAAAAACGGTGATATGATTGAACTGGATGTTGTAGGCCGAAAATTAAACTTGCTGGTGCCTGATGATGAACTGGAAAGAAGAAGGATCGCGCTTGCTGATCCTGTAAACCAGTTTAAGCGGGGCTACGCAAGGTTGTATGTAGAACATGTTGAACAAGCACATTTAGGTGCTGATTTTGATTTTTTAAAAGGTAACTCAGGTAGTGAAGTATTACGCGATTCACATTAATTTATAAAGACGAAAGACTATTATGATGACTTCAACAGCATTTGTTAATAAGACGGTAATTGTAACCGGTGCCGGACAGGGCATTGGATTTGAAATATGTAAGCAACTGGCATCCAGAGGTGCTACAGTTTTATTAAATGATATTGATGAGGTGCTGGCTAATAAAGCAGCACAGGCTATTAAAGGCGCAGGTGGAAATTGTATTGCCTGTGCAGGCGATTCGGGTGATAAAGAGTTTATCCAAAGTATGGTTGATCTGGCAGTGAAAACTTCTGGCAGCCTGGATGTTGTGATTGCTAATGCAGGTATTACTTTATTTGGTGATTTCTTTACTTATCCTCAGGATTCTTTGTACAAGGTGTTGCATACTAATTTGGGCGGCACATTCTTTTTAGCACAGGCCGCGGCCAACCAAATGAAAAAACAGGGCAGAGGTGGCTCTTTATTGTTTACTTCTTCTGTTACTGCGCATCAGGCGCATAAAGACCTTGCTGCCTATGGTATGACTAAAGCTGCTCTTGAAATGCTGGCCAAAAACCTTGTACTAGAGCTTTCTCCGTTTAAAATTAATGTAAATACCATTGCACCGGGTGCAACCTTAACTGAGCGTACTTTAGATGATCCTAATTATGAAGCGGTATGGTCTAGAATTACACCTATGGGCAGCCCTGCTAAAACTATTGATATTGCCAATGCTGCCTTGTTTATGGTTTCTGATGGTGCAAAACATATAACCGGCCAAAGTTTGGTTATTGATGGTGGCTGGAGTGCAATTAGTCCTTCGCCAAATGAATAGATTAAGAAAAGTTATCTTCCTTTTGCCGCTGGTTCTGTTGTTTTGCGGATCGGCCGTAGCAATTAAACCAAAGGTTTTTTGCTTTTATTACAATTGGTATCAAACCAAGGCTTTTGATGGTGTAGATCAGCACTGGTCGCATTGGAGCAATGGCGATCCTAATGGTTACCCCGGTGGTGATAACATAGGTGCTAATTTTTTTCCATCCTTAGGGAATTATAGTACAAATGACCCCGTGCTGGTAGGCAAACACATGAACATGATTGCTAAAGCCGGTATAAATGCAGTTTTTTTGACCTGGTGGGGCAAAGGTCATTTTACAGCAAAGAGCATCCCGGTGATACTTGATGAAGCTAAAAAGGCTGGTGTAAAAGTCGGTTTTCAGATTGAACCTTACGGAAACAGGTCGCCTTTAACGGTTAAGGCCGATGTGAAATACATTGTTGATACTTATGGCAAACACCCTGCTTTTTATTATTCTGATGAGAAGAAACCGCTTTTCTTTGTTTATGATTCATACTTAAGCAAAGCCGCTGAATGGTCAGAGGTCTTATCGCCATCTGGAAATTCAACAATTAGAAAGACGGCTTATGATGCTGATTTTATCGGTCTTTGGGTTAACGATAATGAGCATCAGTTCTTTAAAGATTCAGGATTTGACGGGTTCTATACTTATTTTGTTTCGAAGGTGTTCCGCTATGGTTCTAACCCAAATAACTGGGCTAAGATGCAGGAATGGGCGGTTCAGAATAAGAAAATATTTATCCCCTGTGTAGGGCCGGGTTATATAGATGAACGTATTCGCCCTGAAAACAGTGCCAACACTCAAAGCAGGGATAATGGGGCATATTATGATGATTATTGGATGAAAGCAATTGCTGTGAAAAGCCCATATGTGGCCATTACTTCATTTAACGAATGGCATGAGGGTACACAAATTGAACCTGCAAAGCCAAAGCGCATTACAGGTTTTACTTACCTTGATTATAACCCGCTGTCAGATGATTATTACCTAACCAGAACGAGATATTGGACTAATCGTTTCTTAAAAAAATGACGAGAGATTTTTCAGGGCGCCACTCCGACGCCCGTCATCTTATTACATCCTGCTCTTTTCTTCGTCAAGCGCATTGTTTCTATGCTTGCTTTTACGTGTAAAGGTATCTTTACCAAAGCTCCAGGTAAATGAAATGCCAAAGCGTTGTGTATCTGTTTCGCCTATTTGATAGGAATAGGCTTGTGCCAGTGCTACTGATCGTTCCCTGGCTACCCAGCTATGGAATATGTCATCCATATTGAATCTGATACTTGCTTTATCTTTCCAGATCTTTTTTTGAATTGCTGCATTTACCCTGTATCTGCCTGCTGTATAAGTTTGGCCGTTTAAATCACGGCTGGCATAATAGCTGTCCAGTTCAGCGTTCCAGCCTTTTTTAAGCTGAAATCTGTTGTATACGCCAATTCTGGCCACATAGGTACTAGGATTAAGTTTTTCGCCATAAGCAGTGCCATCTAATCCCATTTTTGAAAGCTGAGGCTCAAAATAAAGCGTCCACCATTCAGAAGGTGTAGCTGTAATGCTGGTATTAAGGATCATCATGTAACCAAAAGCTACGTTCTCTGGCTTCCTGATAAAGACATCGTCAACCACACGTGTGGTCTGAAAAATTACATCTGTAAAGCGGTTGTAGCTTAAGCCCATTCTAAGCCATTGTTTGTGCTGATATTTAAGTTCATAACGCATCTGATATTGAGGGGTTAGTTCCGGATTACCTGAAGAATAGGAGTACTTGTCTTTAAACATTACAAATGGATTTAGGTACTGATAATTTGGTCTGTTTATTCTTTTGCTGATGCTAAAGTTTAACGTGTTAGTGCCTACTGTATCCAGCTTGTAATTAAAGAATATACTTGGAAACAGTTGGGTATAATTTTTATTAAAACTGCTTCCCTGCACTGCTGCATTGCCCAACTGTTCGCCTTTAGACCGGGTGTTTTCCAAACGTAATCCTAATTGGATAGACAGGTGTTTCCAGCCCTTTGTGGCATTAACGTAGGCAGAGTTGATGTTCTCTCTGAATTTGAAATGGTTTGATTGTCCGTTATCGATAACCGGTCCCTGATCGGTAATGTTGTAATAATCAGACTTGTTATCATTGTAAACTAAACTCGACTTAAAGCCAGCTTCGAATCTTGCATTGTTTTTCATGGTTTGTACATAGTCTGCCTTAGCTGTATAGATATTTATGGTAGATGGTAAATCGTAAAAGAATTTACTGTTGCTAATTGGCTCGCCGTCTGGCTGATAAAGTGAGTTTACCAGCGATTGATTGCCTGTACTGCGGTAATTGAGATAGTTGATATCGGCAGACAGTTCTTTTCCTGTTGTTCCGAATTTGTGCAGAAAATTGAGGTTAGAGCCTATATTGGTCCTTTTATTATCGCCAATGGTATTTCCTTCACCAATGTTGTCTAGCTGTCCGGCGCTGTAATTGTCGCTGTTGTAATTAAACAGGTCGTTGTTTTTATTGTCGTTTATATTCAGCTGCAAGCCATAGGTGGTATTTGGAGTAGCGGCATAATCTAATCCTGCGTTTGCGTTTAAGCCATTGCTTTTAAATTCCTGGTTGTTTATCAGCCCCACAGTTGATGTGGGCTTATTACTGCTGTCAAAAAAACTCCTTGTGATGTTGTCGTAGCTATAGTTTTTTTCGTGGCTATAGCCAAGGCTTCCAAATAAGTTGATCTTTTTATAGTTGTAGTTCAGGTTCATGGAAGTGTTATTTCTTCCGTACTCGCCCTTAGAATATCCTGTAGAAAAGCTTCCTATAAAACCACCTATTCTACTTTTTTTCAGTTTGATATTGATAATTGCATTTCCAGATGCGTCGTAGCGGGCAGGAGGGTTTTCCATCAATTCTATTTTATCTAAAAGAGAACCGGGAAGTGATTTCAGGTAAAGAGAAAGGTCGCGTCCGGACATATATGTAGAGCGCCCGTCAATTAAAACCATTATTCCAGAGCGGCCGTTTAAGGTAATGTCGCCATTGGAGTTTATAACAATGCCGGGTGTTTTTTCGAGCACTTCTAAAGTATTGCTGCTGGCACTGCTGATCATGGCATCAACATTAACCACTGTTTTGTCTATTTCCATTTGAATTAATGGTCGTTTTGCCTTAATAACTACTTCTGCAAGTTCTGTACTTTTAGCTGGTAATAATACAATTACCGGAAGAATGATGCCTTTATTTTCTTCAACATGTAGGGGCGATGAGTTGAATTCCTTCATTCCTACGGCTGTTATCTTTAATAAATAGCTGCCTTTTGCGATATTATTGAATTGAAACTTGCCATCAACATCTGTAGTTCGTGTATTTATAACTGCAGTATCTGTGGCTTTAAGCAGACGTACTGTAGCGCCACCAATGGCTTCATTTTTTGAATCTTTTACAGTTGAAGAAATAATGCTGGGGTTAACCTGCGCAAGGGCCGTAAGCGAGATAAGAGAAGCTAAAAAGAAGATGATATATGTTTTCATTACAATTTGTTTTAATGGTGATTAGGTTATTGATTGATCAAATATTGCCTGTTCAGAATAGCTACGAAAAAAAATATGTTGTAACTTGGCTGTTCGTTGATGGAAAGCCGTTTTAGGGTGTTGAATAGTTTTATAACCTGTTTTTAAGATTCTGTCAATGATTTTGGCCTGTTCATCAGTAAATATTTATTGGCTCGGTGAACTTGTTCAAATTTGTAGCCTATGAACGATACAAGGAACATCAGCAATAATACGAGCGGTATAAAATTTAAGCCATTGATTAGTTTTTTTGGCCAGCCACTTTATATTTTCTTATCTTTTATTGTAGCTATCCCCATCTTTTTGGTGATAGAAACGTATGCGAAGTCTATTGAGGTTCATGAAGATGAAGCTGTAGCCTTTGCCGGAACTGTAGTCTTTTTTATCGGGTTGTTTACGGGCAGGTATATTGCCCAGATTTGGACTGTAAGGTTAAAAACTCTTCCCAAAGAGCTTGCTTTGGGGTTATTTATCCTGATTGTTGTTTGTATTGGGTGGTTGTTTTTTCATGCTGATTTCCCTTTGAAAGGAAGAGTTGCTATTAATTTATTACTGTCGTGGCTTCCATTTATGCTCATCAGTTTGTCGCTTGGTGCATTGATCAAGATCGTTCATGCGGTTTCTGAGAACAGGTTACGGGAGGCCAGAACAATGGCTGCTCATAGCAAAAGTGAGCTGCATTTGCTGCAATCTCAATTGAGCCCGCATTTTCTGTTTAACACGCTGAACAACATGTATGGCCTTTCTATTACCGATCATGAGAAAATACCGGGATTACTGCTGAAACTATCGGAATTATTGCGCTATTCCGTTTATGATGCAACAGAAATATATGTTCCATTAAAGGACGAAGTAGCCTACATTAACAACTACATAGACTTTGAAAAGATAAGAATTGGCGACAGGCTGGTATTAACCACAGAAATTGAAGAGGTAATTATGCCCGAAATTAAAATAGCCCCTATGCTTTTAATTGTGTTTATTGAAAATGCTTTTAAACACTCTAAAAATACAATTGACGAGAAGATATACATAGATATAAAATTAAAGACCTGGGGTAATTCTATTCTGTTCTCAGTTAAAAACTCATACGGAAAAGAAGAGAAAGAGAGAAATACGCTTAACAAAAGCAGTGGTTTTGGTTTAGATAATGTTAGTAAAAGACTAGGATTGCTTTATCCGGGAGAACATGAATTAAGCATTAAAAGGGATAATTCATTTTACAATGTTATCTTACATTTAAAAATGAAATAATGAACCAGGTAAACTGCCTTATTGTTGATGACGAGCCCATTGCAAGGGATATAATAAAGACTTATTGCGGTCACCTTGATTACCTGAACGTGGTAGCCTCTTGCGGAAACGCACTTGAAGCAAAAGCGGTATTGCAGAAACAAAAGATTGATATCCTTTTTCTGGATATTAATATGCCGATAATGGACGGGATTTCATTTGTAAAAACGCTAAAAGATCAGCCTCAGATTATATTTACTACTGCATATAAGGAATTTGCAGTGGATGCATTTGACCTGGCTGCTTGCGATTACCTGTTAAAACCATTCTCTTTTGATCGTTTTATTATAGCTGTAGATAAAGCTTTAGAGAAATTTGAACCTAAAACTAATGTGCAGACAAATGAAGTTTCTGGCTCTGCTGCTGAAGACTTTATTTTTATTAAAACAGATGGCAAGATCTATAAAATTGAATATGATGACTTGCTTTATGCCGAAGCGCAAGGTAATTACACCAAAATCATAACTACGGGTAATTTGCTGTTGCCAAAAATGCCTTTTTCGAACTTCGAAGAACTATTGCCAAAAGCGCTTTTTTTAAGAACGCATCGTTCATTTATCATTAATAAGTCCAAAATTGGCCACATTGAGGGCAATCGTATCTTTATTAATAACAATGAAATTCCGATTGGAAGTAATTACAAAGATCAGTTGTTAAAAGACCTTGGTTTTTCTTAAAATCTTATCAGGCAGCTGTTAGCTCTTCTTTTCTGGTAAGCTTAAAGATAATAAACATCACTATACCAGATACTATGGCTAAAAGCAGGTAGCTGAAATTTAAGTTATGCTCATCTTTGGCCGGCAGGAAAGAGATTACGCTATAGCTGAGAAATGATACAATAACATAAGTAACACCACCGGTTAATCCGCTGGCAATACCTGCGTTTTTAGGGAACCTGCCCAAACAAAATGTAAAGTAGTTATTGAAGATATAACCTGCAGTTACGTGAATTAAGAAG
The DNA here is from genome assembly GCF_002736205.1 of Pedobacter ginsengisoli. Taxonomy (NCBI): domain Bacteria; kingdom Pseudomonadati; phylum Bacteroidota; class Sphingobacteriia; order Sphingobacteriales; family Sphingobacteriaceae; genus Pedobacter; species Pedobacter ginsengisoli. The sequence goes on from NZ_CP024091.1 coordinate 1,610,530, forward strand.
GCAAAAAATATGAGTGTATATATGCTTGAAATGAATTGAATGCTGATAAACATGAGCAATACAAACAGTATTTGCAGCCCCAGGTTCACAATCATTTTCTTTAAAAATGGCTTGTTGATGGTGGCTTTACCTATAAAGCCGCCAACCATCCAGGCAAAGCCGAGGATCAGAGAGCTATAACCGGCTATTACAGGTGAAAAGTGGAGGTGATGTTCTATAATAAACGGACCTGTCATATTGTAGATCATTACCATTGAATAGGCCAGGCCCAGCATCACTATACCCAAACTAAAACTTGGTGTTTTAATCATTTTGAGATAGACATTGCCTATGTTCTTTAATGAGAATTTAGAAAAGCGGCTCAGGCTTTCTCCGCTGTAAATGAACTCTAATAAAGCCAGTATCAAAGCCAATCCTGCCAGGAAGTAGAAATTCGACTCCCAGCCAAATACGGTCTGTAAATACCCCCCTAAAAATGGCGCTACAATAGGCCCGGTAGACCAAATGATAGAGAACAGGCTTAGGTAATGTTTAAGCTTGTCGCCCTCAAAAATATCGACAAAAAAGGCTCTTTTGCCTACAATGATAGTTCCTACTGTGAACCCATGAATGATTCGCATAAGGTAAATGAGGTAGATGTTATGGGTATTAGCGATAACAATACTTGCCCCAGCAAATACCAGCAGACAGATCAGGCTGAGTTTATACCTGCCGAAACTGTCCAGTACGCTGCCTATAAAAAGCTGCGAAATTCCATAGCTGATCAGAAATAAGCTTAGTGTTAACTGTACTTGTAAACTGCTAACCTGCATGGTTGTGGCCATGGTAGGTAAGGAAGGAATATAAATATCTGTTGCAAAGCCGGATAAGGGCAGTAAGGCAAAAGCAAGGACTGTTGAAATGCCTTTATTGTGTTCTTTTAATGGTTTTGATACTGTCAATTGGTGATGTTTTTGATCAGCCAAAGTTACCCTTTAAAGGGTTTTTGGCCCATATTTTTAGAACACGGGAATGTAATAAATAAACAATCGGAAAGTAAAATTTTAAAGTACTGCTATATTTGTCACAGCTCTTAACCTATGCTATTATTCAGAGAAATTGCACGCAATTATAAACTATCCTTTGCCGGCTTAAGCCGTGAAACCTGGATATTGAGCATTGTTATGCTCATTAACCGAAGCGGATACATGGCGGTACCTTTTATGGGGTTGTTTGTAACGCAATCGCTCCACAGGCCTGCTTCTGATGCAGGTTTTATCATTACACTTTTTGGGGTGGGTTCTATATTAGGCTCTGCCGCTGGCGGTAAACTTACAGATGTAATTGGATTTAGGCCGGTTCAGATTGTGGCATCTATTGTTAGCGGCACGTTCTTTCTGTTTTTTGCAAATATTACTGATTTTCATACCCTTTGTGTGCTGGCAGTTGTGATCAGTTTCTTTTCAGAAGCTTTTCGACCAGCCAACTTTGTAGCCATAGCAGCTTATGCCAAACCAGACCTGCAGACCCGTTCTTATTCGTTAAACAGGCTTGCTGTGAATATGGGATGGGCAATAGGCGTAAGTGCAGGAGGCTTAATTGCATCTTACGATTACAGATTATTGTTTATTGTTGATGGTTCGGTAAACATTATTGCAGGGCTGGGTATCTTTTGGTTTTTGCCAAGAATTAAAGACTACAGAAAGGTTTTAAAGGAAAAAGCTAAAGGAATTGTGGTACGCAAACCCTGGGAAGATGCAGTATTTATCAGATTCTTGCTATTAACTGCTGTTTTTGTGATTTGCGCTTTTCTGATGTTTAGAGTTGTTCCGGTATTTTATAAAGAAATTTGGAAGATAGGCGAATTCGAAATAGGCTTAATACTAGGGATCAATGGGATTATTATAGCACTGTTTGAAATGGTGATGATCCATAAGATTGAGAATAAAAGGTCTCCTATTTTTTTTATAGTAGTAGGCGCTTTATTAGTTGCATGTTCATTTGCTGTACTTTTGCTTCCTTTTGGAAGTCCTATATTATTGGGTACCTTGTGTATAGTTTTCTTCACCTTTGGTGAAATGTTTGCTTTGCCCTTTATTAATACTTTTGTAATGAGCAGAGCAAACGAGTTTAACAGGGGGCAATATGCAGGAGGATACATGCTTTGCTGGTCGATAGCGCAAGTTGTTGGTCCTATAGCCGGGTTTTTTATTGCCGAAAGGTATGGTTACAACACGCTTTGGATTGTGATTACTATTTTGTTATTGATCTCGGCATACATGTACAGACTGATGAAGTAGCATTAATCAACCGTAAAAACAAAGAAAGAGAGTGAATGATATTAGCATAGTACAAAAGGAAGTGGGTTTAAAGTACCTTTTCCTTACTTTTCTTAAAATAGGATGCGTTTCTTTTGGCGGACATATGGCTTTAATAGCCGTTGTTCAAAAGGAAATGATTGAAAAGGATAAAACGCTGAGTCAGGAAAATTTATTAAATGCGGTTAGTATTGCCAGTTTGTTACCAGGGCCATTGGCAGTAAATGTGGTATCATATATTGGTTACCATCTGCACAAAAAGAACGGCCTGCTGGTAAGCATGCTGGGTATCCTGCTTCCTGCTTGCGTGTTGATGTATGTACTGTCGTGGTGTTATTTTAACTATATCCATGTTAAGGATCTTTCTGGTATAATGGCCTATACAGTAGCGGCTGTAAGTGCTATTATCTTAACTACTGGTTTAAATATATTCTTAAAAGAAGTAAAAGGGCATAACAGCAAAATAGCTCTTTGTTTGATCTCTATTATAGTACTTTATTTTATTAAAGGATACCTGATCATTCTATTGCTTATATTAATTGGTGGCTTAATTGGTGTTTATTTTAAGCTGGCCAATTTAAGGGATAGTGGCGAAGCCAAATTTACATGGGAAAGATTAAGCAGTAGTGCTAAAATCGGGCTATCGTCTCTGTTGTTGTTATATGCAGCCTTTGTTACCGGATTATACAGGTACACAGATCTTGTTTTACTTAAAATAGCTTCTGTATTTTCAGGTATAAGCCTTTCGCTTTTTGGTGGTGGATATGTGATGATCCCGATTATGCAGTCGCTTTTTGTAACAGAACTAAAGTGGCTAAGTAATCAGGAATTTATAGATAGCATTGCATTTAGTCAGCTAACACCGGGGCCGATTCTGGTAAGTGCATTTTTTACGGGTTATAAACTGGCGGGTCTGGCAGGAGCGGCATTAGCTACAATAGCTATTTTTGTGCCTTCGTCGGTACTCATGATTATTGTTTCCAAAATATTTAAGACCAATGCTGATTCCACAGTAATGAAAAATGCACTGGCAGGAATAAAACCTGTTGTAGTGGGTATGATCATCGCTTCGGCCATAAAGCTCTTTTTTTCAGTGCATTCCACTTCAATTAATGTTACATTATTTCTGGTTGCATTTATTTTAAGTTTCAGATTTAAATTTAATCCTGTATACTTAATCATTATTTCTTTACTAATAGGGACTGCAGTGCACTTTATGGGTTAACTGCCCGATTAATTTTTAACTAACAAGAATGACCAATACCGGCATACAAATTATAGGAACTCAGCGTTCCGGATCTAATCTTTTAAGGGTAATTCTGGACCAGTCGGCTGAAATAGCATCGCCACATCCGCCACATATTCTGGTGGTTTTTATGCCGCTTTTGCATTTGTACGGGAAGCTTGACAGCGCATCGTACAAAACATTGGTTAATGACGTGGTGGCTTATGTAAACGCCAATCCGGTACCGTGGGAAGGTGTTTTACTAAATGCAGATGAGATTTATGAAAAATCTACACGATATGATCTCTTAGAGATAAACAGGCTGGTATATGAACAGGCAGCTATTAGCAAGGGTGCTAAGTATTGGTGCTGTAAAAGCATGGCAAATGTTCATTATGCTACAGAAATGGAAGATTTTGGATTAAACCTGAAATACATTTACCTGTACAGAGATGGGAGAGATGTAGCCTGCTCGTTTAAGAAAGCTATTGTTGGCGAAAAACACATTTATCACCTTGCGAAGCAATGGAGCGAAGATCAGGCAGCTTGTTTAAAATTAAGGGCAAGCTTACCTGCAGAGCGCTTTTTTGCCTTGAATTATGAAACACTGATTACTGAACCTGAAAGCGAAATCAGGAAACTATGCCTTTATCTGGATATTGCCTATCAACCTGATATGCTTAAGTTCTACGATTCCAAAACATCTAAGCTTACGGCTGCTGCAGGCGAAATGTGGAGCAATCTGGAAAAGCCCATCATCAGTAACAATACCCGTAAATTTTTAAATGAGTTTAAAGGCAATGACCTGGAAATTTTTGAGCTGGTTGCAGGTGATATATTGAGGCAGTTAGATTATGAACTGGTTGTCCAAAATCCAGATGCAAATTTAATTGATGCAGATCATATTGCTGCTTATGATAAAGAGAATGCCATATTAAAAAAAGAGACCTTGTTAAGCGCCAGACAAAGTGACTTAGATAACCGGGAAGCACAAGCCAAAATCCTTAAAGAAATAAAAGAAAGATCAGCAACAATATTACCATAACGAAATGAATATTACAGATATACAGCCAATAATCGATATTGCCATTAAAGCCGGAAAAGCCATTTTGGAAGTCTATAATGGGACACAGGAAGCTTTTGGGATTACCAGGAAAGAAGACAATTCTCCGTTAACAATTGCCGATCGCGTTTCGCATGAGATTATTGTAGATGGCTTAACTAAACTTTATCCTCAAATTCCAATACTATCTGAAGAAGGCGCCGATATTGAATATGCTATCAGAAAAGAATGGAAGCAGTATTGGTGTGTTGATCCTCTAGATGGTACTAAAGAATTCATCAGCAGGAATGGGCAGTTTACTGTTAATATTGCTTTTATGGAAAACAATAAGCCTTTAATAGGAGTAATTTACAGTCCAGTATTAAATGTGGTTTATTATGGGATTATTGGAAAGGGAAGTTGGAAAATGACCCCTGGTGAACCTTCAGAACACATTAGTGTGGATAAGAAAGCCACAGAATGGGTTGCTATCGGTAGTCGTTCTCATGCTGATGAGGATGAGGAAAACATACTAAAGCAGTATCCTGTGGTCAGTAAACTCTCAATAGGCAGTTCGTTAAAGTTTTGTTTGGTTGCAGAAGGTAAAGCTCAAATCTACTATAGAAAAGGTCCAACTATGGAATGGGATACTGCAGCTGGACAAGCCATAGCCATAGGCAGCGGTGCAATTATGGTTAATGCAGATTTTGAAGAATTTGTTTACAATAAGCCATCGCTATTAAATCCAGGGTTTTACTGTAAGGTAAGTTAAGAAATATCTGCAATTCTGGTTTTTACAGCATTATGCAATTGATCGCAGCACTGTTTAGCAGTAAAATGATCGGTATGAAGTACTAAATCCGGATTTTCCGGTCGTTCAAAAGCAGAACTTATTCCTGTAAAATTCTTTAGTGTATTGTTGTATGCTTGTTCATATAAGCCTTTAATATCTCTTTGCTCACAAACATCCAGCGGGCAATCAATAAAAACCTCAAAGTACATATCGCCAAGGATAGTTCTTGCTATTTCTCTATGAGCATTTAAAGGAGTAATAAAAGAACAGGTAACAATTATTCCGTTTAAGGCAATTATTTTAGCAGTTTCAGCCGCTCTTCTAATATTCTCGGCTCTATCGTCCATACTAAAACCAAGATTGTGGTTTAAGCCCTTTCTCATTTCATCACCATCAAGTTTTATAGAAAAGAAACCAGACTCATTTAACTGTTCTTCAAATAAATTCGATATGGTACTTTTGCCTGCTCCGGATAGGCCCATAAGCCATATCACCATTCCCTTTTGATGTGGTAATTTCATTAAACGAATGTATAAAAAAATAGTTTACTACCTTTGCATAGTCAATGAATAATTCCTCTACATCAGATCCAATATATAATCTTCCATTTGCATTACTCTGTCTGAGTTCTCTTTTATTCTCAGCCAGCTTTAATATGCTTATTCCTGATTTACCAGCTTACCTTAGCGGTTTGGGTGGTGCAGAATATAAAGGCCTGATTATAGCATTATTTACACTTACAGCTGGTATATCGCGACCATTTAGTGGGAAACTGACCGATACAATTGGCAGGGTTCCAGTTATGGCTGTCGGATCTATTGTGTGCTTTGTTTGCGGATTTTTATATCCTATTCTTGGTACGGTTTCTGGCTTTTTATTTCTACGTCTTGTTCATGGTTTTTCAACCGGGTTTAAGCCAACAGCTACGGCAGCTTATGTAGCTGATATTATCCCGCGGGAGCGTTGGGGAGAGGCTTTAGGCATACATGGGTTATGCTTTAGTACCGGAATGGCCATTGGCCCGGCTATTGGTAGTTTTATAAGTGGTTTATATTCAATAAACGTATTGTTTTACTGTTCATCTGCGCTGGCTTTGCTATCGATCATCATATTGATGAACATGAAGGAAACTTTAAAGGATAAACAGAAGTTTAGTTTGTCTGTTCTGAAAATATCACGTAAAGACATAATTGACGTTAGGGTATTGCCGGCAGCTATTGTAACCTTGCTATCGTATGTAGGCTATGGTGTTATATTAACACTGATACCTGATTGGAGTGGCCATATTGGTCTGGCTAACAAAGGGATATTCTTTATGGTATTTACCATATCTTCATTACTGATCAGGTTTATTGCCGGAAAGATATCTGATAAATATGGCCGTATAAATGTGGCCATTTGCGGATTGATCATTCTGTGTGCCTCATTGGTTATTACAGGGTATGGTACTTCTGAAACCGGTTTACTTGCAGGAGCAGTGGTTTATGGCATAGGAACTGGTATCTTATCGCCTGCTTTAAACGCCTGGACTATAGACCTCAGTCACCCCCAGTATAGGGGTAAGGCTATGGCCACCATGTACATAGCGCTTGAAGCAGGTATTGGTTTGGGAGCTTTACTGGCCGGGTGGGCCTATCAGGACGTGATCGCTATGATTCCAACTATTCTTTATTGTACTGCCGGTGTTGCACTAATGGCGCTGGTGTATATGATAATGTGGAAAAAAAGAGCTTTCTTTACTGTATGAAGAAATGGTTTCAAGCTAACAGCACACATTTTATTATCATTGGGATATTTTTTATTCTTTGTTTTGCCTATTTCAGTCCTGCAATGCAGGGTAAAGACCTTTACCAAAGCGATGTGCTTGAAGCCAAGGCAATGGCAAAGGAAATTATGGATGTTAAAGCCGCAACTGGAAAAGGGCCATTGTGGACCAATTCTATGTTCGGTGGAATGCCCAGTTTCCAGATCTGGGTATCGAACAGCGGAAGTATTGCCAACTATGTTATAAATACTTTAAAAACTGTATTTCCGAACCCCATAGATATTGTTCTTTGTTATCTTTTGGGTGCTTACTTTTTATTAAGTACATTAAAAATGAAGCCCTGGCTTGCTGCTGCCGGAGCAATAGCTTTTGCTTTTACCTCTTATAATTTCATTTATATTGAAGCCGGCCACAGCAATCAGGCAATGGCAATTTCATTCTTTGCACCTGTGCTTGGTTCTATTTTACTCACTTTTAGGGGGCGATATTTATTGGGTGGCTTGTTAACTGCGTTTTTTCTTGCTGTCGAAATCAGATGTAACCACATTCAAATGACCTACTATCTGTTCATGTGTTTACTCATATTAGCAGGTTTTGAGCTTTATTATGCAATAGCATCCAAACAGCTGAAGGCTTTCTTTACCTCTGCGGGCTATCTTGTAGCAGGTGTTATTTTAGCCGTTGGTGTAAATGCCGGACAGTTATGGACTACCTATGAATATGGAAATGAATCTATACGCGGTAAGGCAAATTTAACCAGGACATCTTCAAAATCAGATACCGGACTTGGCAGAGATTATGCTTATAACTGGAGTCAGGGTGTTGGCGAAATATCTACATTTCTTGTTCCAAACATGTATGGTGGCGCTACACAGATCAAACAATTAGACGAGCATTCTCATGTTGCTAAAGCATTGGTAGCAAAGGGTGTTCCCGAAGATCAGGTTAAGGAGATTATCCCTCAGCTTCAGCAAGGTTTAATAAGAACCTACTGGGGCGAAAAATCCAGCACCCATGGCCCATGGTATTTTGGCTGTATTGTAATCTTTTTATATGTGCTTGGGTTATTTATAGTTAAGGGTAAAATGAAGTGGTGGATTTTAACTTCCACATTTCTATTTGTGTTTTTATCATTTGGCAGGCATTTCCCATTAATCTCAGATCTATTCTTTGATTATTTCCCTATGTACAACAAAATGCGGGCAGTAGAATCTATATTGGTTATACCAGCATTAATTATTCCATTACTTGCATTTGTAGCGCTTAAGCAATTTGTAGATGAGAAAGACAAGACAAAAGATTTACCTAAGAAATTACTTTACTCGCTATACATAACAGGTGGTGGCTTACTGGTATTTATGCTTATTCCTACACTGTTTTTTGACTTTAGAGACACATCCCATCAGGAAATGGTGAATCATATTGCCGAGGCATTTAAAGCTGACCTCGGCTTTGCCAATTCAATAGGTAGTGCGTTGATAGAAGACAGGATATCACTTGCCCGAACTGATGCTTTCAGATCCCTGATTTTCATTTTACTGGGCTTTGGTATTTTATGGGCAATACTGAAAGGCAAAGTTAAAGCAAACACTGCATTTATTGTTTTAGGTGTACTGATATTGGTTGATATGTGGAGTGTAGACAGAAGATACCTGAATAACAGCAACTTCTATGATAAATCTGTGCTCGACCAAAATTACCAGGCTACTGCAGCTGATCTTCAGATCTTAAATGATAAAGCACTTGACTTTAGGGTTATAGATTTCACTAAAGGCAATCCTTTCTTTGATGCTTCGGCCTCGTATTTCCACAAATCGGTAGGAGGAAGGCACTCTGCAAGACTACAACGCTATGATGAAATGATTACCGCACAATTTAGCGAGAAAATAAACGAGCCTGTATTAGATATGTTAAATACCAAATATTTGATAATGGCTGATAAATCCAGTCCAACACCTCAGGCTATAGAAAGAAAAACAGCTTTGGGTAATGCCTGGTTTATTAGTAATATAAACTACGTTAAAAATGCGGATGAAGAGATGAAAGGCATTACCAGTTTTGATCCTAAAACAACGGCAATAGTTGATGAGACCGTTAAATCTCAAATTGGTGATGTAAAATCTTTAACTGATACTACTGCAAAAATTCAACTGACCGAGTATCATCCGGATCACCTTGTTTATAAATATAAAAGTGCACAAGACGCCATCGCCGTATTTGCAGAAATATGGTATGATAAAGGATGGAATGCTTATTTGGATGGCAACAAAATCCCTTATTTTAGAGCTAATTACATACTTAGAGCAGCTAAACTACCTGCTGGGAGTCACAATTTAGAATTTAAGTTTGAACCAACTTCTTACCTTGTAGGAGATAAGATATCAATGATTTCTTCTTTGATTTTGGTAATCATTTCAGGTATTGCTGTATTTTTGCATTTCAGGGCTAAGAAAAACACAGCTTCAGTATAAATATTAAACTATAAAGATTGTATTCAAAAGATCAGGCTTCGCAAATTAAGCAAGCTTTTTGGACCGCATATGGGCAGTACATGGCCTTGCAACCTTCTGCAGAAGGATTAAGAATTAACTGGGTAAACTATAAAACCGGCATTAAACATCTGGCTTTTAAAATGCAGGTTGATAAAAAATCTGCGTGGATAGGCATTGAAATATCGAACCCAGACCTTAGTATACAGCAGCTTTTATTTGAGCAATTTGAAGAGTATAATAAGCTTTTAAGCAACACCTTAGGAGAAGAATGGGAGTGGGAGATGCATACAACTGATGAATATGGCAAAACAGTTTGTAAAATTTATACCGTTTTACCAGCCGTAAGCATATTTAATAAAGAAGATTGGCCTAAACTAATATCGTTCTTTAAGCCACGAATCATAGCCTTAGATGAGTTCTGGAGCGATGCGCGTTATGGTTTTGAGCTATTCAAATAAGGTATATCTAAAGCTCATCGTATCTTTCATAACGGGTTTCACCGGTTAGCGTAAGTTCATTGGTAGTTTTGTCAACAGCAAAATCTATATCCATCGTATGATCATCCGTATAGTCTATTGCTGCACATATAGAATACTCGCTAATCTGATATGTAGCTTTAAATTTACCTTTTAAATTGCTGTCATTGCTCAGGCTACCTTCAAGCACCTTAACATTTTCTATTTTGCCTTTGCCATATTCGTACTCAATAATTAATTTATCCAATTCTCCGGTTTTATTTATATGAAACTCTAAAAGCCGGTTAATACCCTCATTACTAGCATTAGCAGTTTCAAAAACCGCGGCATCTATTTGTGTTTTTCTGGTGATTACTGACATGGCATAAACATTTATTTTAAACTTAATACAATATTACTGTTAAATATGCGTCTTTGTATTGAGAGCGTTAATTTAGATAAGCGGGAATGGTCGGTATGATTATTCCCGTTTTCTTTTTTATTAAGCCTGCTAACGCTTTCCAAAATCAGACGGGCGGATATTTGTGAGTTGATAAAATGCTTTGCTAAATGCCGCTAAACTATTATATCCTGTAGCATAAGCAATCTCGCTGGTTGATTTACTTGTTTGTAAAATCATTTCAATAGCTCTAACCATCCTTAACAATTTTAAGTACTGTAAAAAGGAGATACTCATTACAGATTGAAATAATCTTGAAAGTGTTCTTTCGGCCATGCCAAATCTTTTAGAAATATCTTCTAACGTAAGTGGCTCATTGTAATGCTTAGCCAAAAAAGCTATAATTGGCAATAATCTTTCATTATTTGTAGTAGGTAAAGCAATTGGAAATTCTTTTGCACCAAGCTGTGGAAGCAAGTTCTTCAAAGAAGACAAGAACTGGAAGGGAACTACATTATCAGAAGAGATAAAGCCATTCCATTTCTCAGTATATATTATCATTTCCAGTAAAAGGTTATTAACAGGGTAGATGCCCAATTGCTCAAAAAAAGGCTCCTTGGAGTCGTCCTGACTATAAAAATATATATTTCTGATAACCGTTCCCTGATGCCTTACTTCCAGGTAATGCATTAAACCAACCGGCACCCATACATAATGTCGGGCAGGGATAATATAGCTTACGTTTTTAATATGGATGTAAGCTACTCCACCTTGCACATACGTTAATTGACCTTTGGTATGAGAATGTACAGGTAATTTGCGCTCCAGTTTTTCATGCAAAACAAATATACCATCTGAATTTAAGTCAATTACATTCAGATATTCTGATGTTTGTAAAATATTCATTGGCTGGAATGGACAAATAATTGGCAATATAGATAAAAATACAGCTTAATTGTATAGCTAACTTTGTGTATTCTTTACACTATATGTACTCCTATAAAAAACACTATGCTCTTATCTCACTCTCAATCCTCCTTTCAAGTGCTACGTTTGCCCAAAAAGAACCATCAGCAAGCCATTTATCATTAGCCGAAATATGGAATAAAGCAGAGGCTAACAGTAAAGCTGTAAGAATGCAGAGTTTAAAACTCAATGAATCTGAAGAAGCAATAAAAGATGCCAAAGCAGAACGATTGCCTGATATCGAAGCAGAAGGAGAGTATGCCAGAGTAAGTAATATGCCTATCTATAGTAATGGTCTGTTTCATACACCATCACAGTTCGAAGTAGTTCATACCGCTTACAGCTTTGGTGGCAATGCATACCTGAACCTTTATAATGGAAATAAAACCAGTCTGAAGATCAGGGAAGAGAAAGAAAAAAGGAATATTTCGGCAGAACAACTAAACCTGACTACTTCCGAAATTAAACTAAAATCAGCTGCATATTACCTTGACCTGCAAAGAAGTAAGATCTTTAAAGACTTGCTGTTAAAGGATATCAGTGATCAGGAGAAACAACTTGATGAAATCAGACAACTCCTTAAAAACGGAGTAATTTTAAAAAGTGATGTACTTAGAGCTGAGCTTAAGCTGTCGCGCCAAAAAATGTCGCTATTACAAATTGATAATGATATAAACATAGCCAATCAAAAACTGACAATACTAATAGGTGAGGAGGATAGTTTTAAAATATTACCAGACTCATTAAGCAGTTCAGGTTTGGATATTAAAACATATCCGGAATATCTGGATGAAGCAGTAGCCCACTCATATGAGCTAAAAATCTCGGAAAAAGAAGTCGAGTTAAATAAGCTGGAACTCAAAAAAGTAAAGGCAAACGTTTCTTTTAAAGTGGGACTTTTTGCTAATTATGCTTATTCCTACCCACAAATTCAGTTTTATCCCTATTCTATAGCAATGTATGGCCTCGGACTAAGTGGTATAAAAGCAAGTTTTCCTATCTCGGCTTTTTACCATAATAAACATAAAACCAAGGTGGCGGAACTGGCATTTAAGCGACAAGAGGTTGAATATGAAGCAACAGCTGATAAGGTTAGACAGGAAGTGAACGAAGCCTATTTAAGATACAAAGAGGCGATAACACGTATTGATGTAGCAAAGCAGAATATAAAACAAGCTACAGAAAACCTAAGAATCGTTAACAATACTTATTTCAATCAGTTATCACTATTAACTGATCTTTTAGATGCTGATACACAATTGTTGCAAACCCGTTTTGATTTGGCAGCATCACAAATAGCGGCACAACTACAATATTTCCAATTACAAAAAGCAATAGGTAACCTTTAAAATGCGAACAAAAAAGAAAAACTATACAAGCACTGATCAACTCATCACCAAAATTACTGCCTGGATTGCAGGTGTTATTGTAGTTGGTTTAATGATTTGGGGAGCAATTTCCTTATTAGATCTTTATAAATATGAAGAGACTAATGATGCACAAGTAGAAGAATATATAAATCCTATAACATCAAGAGTAACAGGCTATATAAGAACAATTAAATATGAGGAAAATCAGGATGTAAAGAAAGGTGATACCCTGCTGATTATTGACAATAGCGAATATAAATTAGGCCAGCAAGAGGCCGAAGCTGCATTGTTAAATGCGCAGGCCCAGATTAAAGTAATGGAGAGCAATGAGCTTACAACAGCCAAAGCGGCCAGTGTGATGAAATCACAGATTGCTTCTGCAAAAGCTAAATTGCTAAAGCAGCAACAAGATTATGATCGTTATTCAAAGCTCTTTAAAGTAGAATCTGCAACCCTTCAGCAATTGGAAAATAGCAAAGCCGCACTCGACGTTGCAGATGCAGAATACAGATCAGCGCTCAATAGCTATGAAACTTCAGCTTCTAAAGTAAATGATATCAGATCTCAAAGAGATGTATATCTGGCCGAAATAAAGCGAAGAGAGGCATTATTAAACAGGAACAAGCTAGATGTAGGTTACACGGTAATTACTGCGCCTTATGATGGTAAAATGGGCAGACGAACCATTCAGGAGGGTCAACTAATTCAGGCCGGACAAACATTAGCCTTTATCGTAGATCAGGAAGCAGGTAAATGGGTTATTGCCAATTTCAAAGAAACACAGATAGCAAGTATGAAACTAAATGGTCATGCCGTTATCGAAACAGATGCCTTTCCTGGCGAGGAGTTTCAGGGCACAATCGTTTCTTTATCTCCGGCTACCGGAGCCAGATTCTCTTTGCTGCCACCCGATAATTCAACTGGGAATTTTGTAAAAGTAGTACAGCGTATTCCGGTTAAAATTAAGTTAGATGACAGCAAGAAACTAACAGATAAGCTTAAGGCTGGTATGAATGCTATTGTTGTAATTGCTAAAAACCAATGATCGCTGTAAAACCTGTATTTAAAAGCTGGGCTCCGGAATGGTTAATCAGAGGCACAATATTCATCGTAATTTTACCTTGTTTATTGCTTTTTGGCTTATCTACAGCTAATCCGAATGCAGCGGCAGGGTATTACGGTATTGAACCGGCAGATGTTCAATACTCCATGATCATTTTTTATGCTGCCGTAGCCAGTTTCTTTGCCTTAGAAAGACGATTTTTTGTATACCTGGCTACTAAAGAGTATTTTCTTGTGGGAATTATATTACAAATTGTTACCTCATACATTTGCTATAATACTCAGAATTTACACACGCTTTTTATATTCAGATTTATACAGGGCATGGCCAATTGTGGTACTACAAGCATTTGTATTACCTTAATATTTAGTAGAATACAAAGCGAAAGAGCCAGAGAGATGGGATATTCTATTTTCTATGGCATGTTGCTATGTATAAGCCCGATATCTATTTTACTAACCGCACCTATTGTAGATGCCTACGATTACAACTTCTTGTATAAAGCAATCATATTTTGCTATATACCCGGCGCTATTCTTTTGCTTTCTATAATGAATACAGTGCGTTTAAATCGCAAAATTCCACTTTATCAGGTAGATTGGGCAAGTTTTGTACTCTATGCGCTAATGCTATGTTTTATTGGCTATGTGCTGGCTTATGGCCAACAATACTATTGGCTGCAGGATAAACGTATATACAGAAGTTGCGGAGCAATATTAGTGCTATTGCTAATTCATATTTTAAGACAACTTAATTTAAAAAGACCTAGCCAGAATATGGAAGTATTTAAATACAGAAACTATATAATTGGTGTGTTTTTAATCTTTGTGCTTTACATTGTTCGTGGTGCGCTAAATATTACTAACCTGTATTTTGCTACTGTTTTAGGAATGGATCCAATTCATATTGCTTATATCATGATGGCCAATATTGTCGGAATTGCCATAAGTGTTTTAATTTCTTCACGACTATTGATTTTAAAAAGACCGATGAGGTTAATCTGGATCTACGGTTTTGGATTACTTCTGATATTTCATATCTGGATGATATTTTTGTTTAACACCCAGGCAGATGCTTCAACTTTTATAATTCCTTTAATTGTTCAGGGGATGGGAGCTGGTATGCTGATGACTCCGGTAATTGTTTTCGCTGTGTCTTCAGTTCCTGAACGTTTGGGTGGTACAGCATCAGCAGTTGGGGTATTTTTTCGTTTTATGGGTTTTTGTAGCAGTATAGCACTCATCAACTATTATCAGCTTTACAATAAAACCAACCATATAAATCGTTTTCAGGAGCACATCACTTCTTTAAATCCAGTAG
Organism: Pedobacter ginsengisoli; assembly: GCF_002736205.1. Lineage (NCBI taxonomy): Bacteria > Pseudomonadati > Bacteroidota > Sphingobacteriia > Sphingobacteriales > Sphingobacteriaceae > Pedobacter > Pedobacter ginsengisoli. Next base: position 1,625,718 of record NZ_CP024091.1, read on the forward strand.
CACTTGAAAAGCTTGAAATATATAAAAGGGCGCTATTGGCGAAGGGTGCTTCAACCGGACAGGCATCTAAAATTGCCCAGGGACTGCTTGGTAAATCTATTGAAATTCAGGCTCAATTGAAATCGGCAATTGATTACTATAAGGTTATAAGTGCTTTATTAATTGTTGTAATCCTTATTATAGCATTAATTCCATATATTAATAGAACTATTGTTAATCTTAAAACCAAGCAACCGGCTCCAATATCATATTAAGTGCACACATAGTTCACACATTCTACGCACCTCCTTCACAAAAAGGTACCTGTTTGTGTATTTGGTGTGAAGGAGGTGCGTAGAATGTGTGAAGAAAGGCTAATCTTGTGAAGGATTGAATTTAAACCGGCTAAAACTTATAAGTAAAGCCTGCTCCAAAAATTTGCTTAACCTGTAAAGCTTTTTTACCACGACCTGCTATTCTTGCACCATTGGCATCAAGAATTGGAATTTCTGTTTTGTCGTCATACAGTAACTGTACACCAGCATTTACGGTTACAAATTTATTTACCTTCATAAAAAGGTTAGCTGTGTAATCTGTGTAAATATTTTGAGGTTTATCCAGATAATTAGAATACAATTTCAATATGTTCTCTAAACTAATGTTCTCTACAAGGTTTACTTTGTAATAAGCATCTAAGGAAGCACCAAACTCATAGCGAAGTCTTTTCATTGGGTCATTTCCAAAAGATGAGGCTAAATCCCTGTTCTTTACAAAAACAAATCTTGATGCGAATGGAGAAATGTTGACCCTAAAATTATCATCACGTTTATACGCTATACCAGGACCGAGTGTAAGATAAGCAGGAGCAAACAGATCTGAAATTAGTTCTTTGTTGTTACCTTGATATCTGTATCCTTTAGCAAATTGGGTTTGAAAGTTTGCGTAAAAAGTATACATCCAATATTTAGAAGCCTTGTAGCCTAGTAAACTGTTCAGGATAAGTCGGTCGTCATTTTTTCGAACCCCAATATTATCTTGTTTACTAAGTCCGAATCCGACAATGGCTTTATTATCCCAGGTCCATTTGTTTTTTTTATAGTTAAAATCATAGTTAAAAACGAGGTTACCAGCTATAGAATTTACACCTCCGGCTGCCCAATTTGAGAATGAACTTTGGTTGATTAAAAATGTATTCTCTCCGTGGATTGTCCAGGTTTTAGTTGTGTCAGGAGCCGGAGTGTCTTGTGCATAGCCCGCAATACTGGCACACGACAATGAAAGTAGTAAAGCAATTTTTTTCATAATAGGTATTGTTTAGATAAATTTTAAATAATTGTGTTCTAATTAATTCGATAAATGATTAATCTAATATCGTTAATTGTTGTTATTTTATGAAAATAAACGCCTTCATTGAAAGAGAAGTATATATGTTGTTTTAAATATTTTTCCTTCTTAATCGATTAAGCATATATTTGTTATATGAACAAAAAGGTATCAATTAAAGATATTGCGCAAGCCGTAGGTGTATCTACAGCACTGGTTTCTTATGTACTAAACAACAAAGAGAAAGAAGCAAGGGTAGGTAAGGAGATTGCGCAGGTGATAAGAGATACCGCGGCAGATCTGGGTTACCAGCCCAATCAATTAGCAAAAAGCCTTAAAACAGGTAAGTCGCATACCTTTGGGCTAATAGTTGCAGATATCTCCAATCCTTTTTTTGCTAACCTGGCCAGAAATGTAGAAGATGAAGCACAGAAATTTAACTACACAGTTCTTTTTGCAAGTGCGGATGAGAGCCCTAAGAAATCTCAAAATCTGATAAATATGCTAACCGAAAGGCAGGTAGATGGTTTTATTATTGCGCCAGCCGAAAATTCGCAAAATCAGATTGAAGCCCTTTTAAAGAATAACATCCCTTTGGTATTGATTGACAGGTATTTTAAGGGATTGGAAACCAATTACGTTGTAACTAACAACTATGAGTCGGCCTATAATGCTGTTAGCCATTTAATTAAGGTTGGCCATAAGCATATTGGTATGATAGCATACAAAACTGACCTGGTGCACATGCTGGAGAGAAAGCGTGGATATATTGAAGCGCTTAAGGATCATAAATTGTTAAAAGCCAAAACTCCGCTGATAAAAACCGTTGATTTTGATTTTACGCAGGATGATGTAGAAGCAGCAATTAAAGCATTAAAGGTTCAGAACCCAAAAATGGAGGCTGTTTTCTTTGCAACAAACACACTTACCTTAAAGGGTTTAAAAGCCCTTAATAACATGAATTGGAAAGTGCCTGATGATATAGCTATAGTTTGCTTTGATGAAAGCGAAGCTTTTGATTTTTTCTATTCGCCCTTAACTTATATAGAACAGCCGTTGCTAGAAATGGGGAGGAAAGCTGTGCAGGTATTGATCAAAAATATTTCTGACAAGAAAAGTACCCATACTCAATTAAGTATCCCTTCGAAATTGATTGTAAGACAATCATGCGGGTCTGATAAGGCAGAGGTAAGGTAATATTGCTAATCGATAAAAAAAGTAAAAAATATTTGCTCGTTTAAACGTTTAAGCTTAAGTTTGAGTACACAACCAAGTATAAACCATTTAAAACACGAAGTGCTCAGCATTTTTTTTTGTATCAATTAGCTTAAACGTGTAAGCAAATCTATTCTTTAACTGTTTGGATTGCATATCGTGAGGTTAAGGGAATAATAAGTAACTGAGACACAGCGCAATTTAAAATTATGAGAAAGCTTTTAGTACTATTCATCGCAACCATTTTTGTTTTACCTGCAGTTGCGCAAAATCCAAAGAAATTTGATGGCCTTGATATGAATCTTGGTAATCTATCCCGATTGTCTGATGCAAAGACCAGATCAATTAGTCCGGAGAACTTTACCGGTGAAAAAGGTAAAGGCGGAATGGCAGACCCTGTTAAAAGCAAAGGTCAGCGTAACGTAGCCAATGCCGCTAATGAAGCCCGTGACCTGGGAATTGGCTGGAAAGTAAATCCTTTTATAATTGTTAAAAGTGGAGAAACTATAACAATAGCCGAAATGGAAGGCCCGGGTGCTATACAGCAAATCTGGATGACACCAACGGGTAACTGGCAGTTTTCTATTTTACGTTTTTACTGGGACGATGAGAAAGAACCTTCAATTGAAGCTCCTGTAGGTGCATTTTTTGGAATGGGATGGGGGGAATATGCTCCATTGAACTCTTTACCGGTTAGCGTTAACCCTGGGAGCGCTTTTAACTGCTATTGGAAAATGCCTTTCAGAAAAAAATGCAAAATCACTATAGAAAACATTAACCCAAGAGACGAGATGAGGTTATACTATCAGGTAAACTATACACTTACTCCGGTGGCTGATGATGAGGCTTATTTTCATGCACAATATAGAAGATCAAATCCTAACACCAGCTCTTTACATACTATAATTGATGGCGTAAAAGGCAAAGGGCAATTTGTTGGTCTATACATGGGACTTGGTGTAAATAACAATGGATGGTGGGGAGAAGGCGAGATTAAGTTCTTTTTAGATGGTGATAAAGAATATCCTACAATTGCCGGAACGGGAACCGAAGATTATTTCTGCGGATCGTACAACTTCGACAGGGGTGGTAAATATATTGAATACAGTACCCCATATGCTGGTTTACACCAGGTAATAAGACCAGATGGAACCTATAAAGCACAGCAAAGATTTGGCATGTACAGGTGGCATATAATGGATCCTATACGTTTTGATAAAGATTTGAAGGTTACCATTCAAGATCTGGGATGGAGAGATGGAGGAAGATATCTTGCGCAGAAATCAGACATCATGACTGTAGCTTACTGGTACCAAACCGAGCCTCATGGTAATTTCCCTAAACTACCTTCTAGAGACGAATTGGAAGTAAATTAACCCTGTCTAACCTTTAAAACTCAGAACATGAAATTGCTGAAAATTCCATCAATAATACTGGCAGGAATGATGATTGTTTCCTGCCAATCGAACACAAAGAACCAGGAAAGTACAAAGGCTTATGAAAAAGGCACGTTTGGCTATGACTTAAACTTTCTTAAAGAAAACGATAGCATTGTTGTTTTAAAAAATGATGATGGAAGCGCCCAGCTTGCCTTATCACCAAAATATCAGGCAAAAGTATTTACCTCAACTGCCGAAGGGCTTGACGGCAAAAGTTTTGGTTGGGTTAATTATAAAGCTTTTGGCAAACCTTTGGACCCGCACATGAATGCATATGGCGGTGAAGATCGTTTATGGCTAGGCCCGGAAGGTGGCAAATTCTCGTTGTATTTTAAGCCTGGCGACTCAATGATATTTAAAAACTGGCGCACTCCTGCGGGGATTGACAGTGAAAGCTGGATTCTTGTAAAGTCTGATACTAAGAAAGCATCCCTAAACAAAGAAATGGAACTGCAAAACTATGCCGGTACCAATTTGAAAATAAAGCTTGACAGAGATGTAGAGATTCTGGAAAAAGATAACATTGAAAAGGCTTTAAACATTACTTTGGATGCTAAGGTTGGTTCTGTTGCTTTTAAAACTATAAATACCATCACTAATAATGGTACCAATGAGTGGACAGAAAAAACAGGTGCACCATGTATATGGAGTTTAGATATGTTTAGCCCATCGCCTAAAACCGTTATTGTTATTCCTTATATTGAAAATGCACCGGGCAAAGTGGCTACTACAAATTATTTTGGTGAGATTGCTAAAGATCGTATTAGCTATAAAAATGGAATTTTGCTGTTTAAGGCAGATGGTAAGTCGCGTGGTAAACTTGGAATTCCTCCTGTAAGGGTTAAAAATGTTGCCGGTAGCTATGCAGCAGACCAGAATCTGCTTACCATCACAATGTTTGATGTTGATAATAAAGCCAAGTATTTAAATCAGGAATGGACACCTGATAAGGATCCATTTAGCGGCGATGGTATGAATGCTTATAATGACGGTCCTTTAGAAGATGGTTCGCAAATGGGGCCATTCTATGAGTTAGAAAGTGTATCGCCACCTACATTCTTAAAACCTGGAGAAAAGCATACGCACATGCACAGTGTATTTCATTTTATTGGAGAAAAGGCTGCTTTAAATGAGATTGCTAAAAAGGTGTTGGGGATCTCTTTAGATGAAATAGAAGGCACATTTAAATTATAATACTGAATATTATGTTTAGAACAGAAAATGGCAAGAGCTATCTTATGCCTTTTATATTCATATGCAGCTTGTTTTTATTGTGGGGTTTTGCACATGGACTGCTGGATGTGCTTGATAAGCATTTCCAGAATATTTTACATGTATCAAAAGCGGAATCGGGCTTTATACAATTTTCTTTGTACATCGGATACCTGGTAATGGCTGTGCCGGCAGGACTATTCATGAAACGGTTTGGTTATCAGAAAGGAATCATTTTAGGTCTGGTATTGTTTGCCATTGGTGCATTTCTGTTTTATCCAGCTGCAAAACTACAGGCATTTATTCCGTTTCTACTTGCTTTGTTTGTACTGGCATGTGGACTGGCTTGTCTGGAAACTGCCGCTAACCCTTATTCAACTATTTTAGGGCCAAAAGAATATGCCGCCAGAAGGATCAATATATCTCAATCTTTTAATGGATTGGGATGGATTTTAGGGCCATTAATGGGAGGACTGTTCATTTTTGGTACTGAACATACCCCTGGGGTAGATAAGTTTGATTCGCTTGTAAGGCCATATATGTTGGTAGGCGGAATTGTTGTGGTAGTTGCATTGGTTTTTATGCTGATCAAACTTCCTGAGGTTAAAGAAGCCAGTGAGACCGAGACTGCAGAAGACCCACCTATGCGCAATTTATTAAAACATCCGGCTTTTGTGTTGGCTGTAATTGCCCAATTTCTTTATGTAGCTGCTCAGACCGGAGTTAATTCATTCTTTATTAACTATGTAACCGAGACAATACCTAACGTAACAGGGCCGGTTCAAAATATAATGCAGCATTTAGGTTGGTTTGGCGAAGTATTTACACCTAAAAATCCTGAACAGGCCGCTTCTTTAATTCTTGCAATAGGAGGAATGGGGCTTTTCTGGATTGGTCGCTTATCAGGTTCATACATGATGAAATACCTGTCGCCACAAAAACTTCTTGGAATATATGCTGTGGTAAATACAGTGTTGGTATTTATAGTGTTGTTAGAAATAGGATGGTTCTCGGTAGTGGCACTGTTTCTTACTTACTTTTTTATGTCGATAATGTTTCCAACAATCTTTGCCTTAGGTGTATATGATTTGGGACCACTTACAAAAAAGGGAGCATCATTTTTAGTAATGGCTGTTGCAGGTGGTGCATTTTGTCCACCGGTTATGGGACTTATTGGCGACAATTTCGGCATGTCTATAGCCTTTGTAATACCAATGGTATGTTTCGCATTTATTGCATGGTACGCCATCAAAGGGATAGGGAAAAAAATAGAAGCAAAGAACATTGCTCTGCAACATCATTAACAGAGATTAAAATTATAGGCTGATGAAAAATAATGATAACAGACGGTCATTTATCAAGAAAGTAGCTATTGGAGGAATAGGGCTTACTGCTATGCCTTCAGTGTTGATGGCTGAAGCCAAGCAGAAGGATATTGAAGCATTGCAAGCATCGGCAAAACCCGACGCAAAGAGTGGCAAAAGAGGTTATAATAGCAGCTATAAAGAAGAACACCTGAGAAGGGTTGCCTTTCCGATAGGTGGTTTGGGTGCCGGTATGTTCTGTTTAGAAGGTAGCGGAGCCATATCTCATATGTCAATACGGAACAGGCCTGAGATTTTTCATGAACCCAATATGTTTGCTGCCATTGCAATAAAGGGGGAGAAAGTTGTAGCCAGAGTGCTGGAAGGACCGGTTGAGGAATGGAAGATGTTTGGTCAGCGCGGTACAGGGAATGGAGCTAGTGGCGCTAATTATGGATTGCCAAGATTTAATAGTACTGTATTTTCTGATCGGTTTCCATTTGCAACAATAGACCTTGAAGAAAAGGATATTCCTTTAAAGGCACAAATTATAGGTTGGAGTCCTTTTATCCCAACTGATGAAGACAATTCTGGTTTACCCGCTGGTGCTTTAGAATATAAATTCACTAATACAAGTAATGAAGTCATTGAGGCAGTATTTTCTTATAACTCCAGAAATTTTGTGTTGCAAGGCGGACAAAAAGGAGCGATTAAAAAAATGTCTAATGGCTTTGTACTCTCGCAAGAAGGAACAGAAGAGAAACCACATTTGAAAACTGATTTCGCCATTTTTACGAATGAACCTGCAACTGTAGATTATTGTTGGTTTAGAGGTGGATGGTTTGATCCGCTAACGATGGTTTGGAACACTATTAAAGAGGGGAAAGTTAAAAGCCAGGAGCCAGACTCAGATGCACCCGGTGCTTCATTATTTGTTCCGTTTAAACTCAATGCAGGAGAACAAAAAACAATCAGGCTCATGCTGGCCTGGTATGTGCCAGATTCGGATCTTCGTATTGGAGATATGGTTATTGATCCAAAAAAGACTAATTCGGCAGAATGTTGCATAGCCCCATCGGCGATTGGGCTTGAAGAGAAGTCAAATTACAATGCTCCAAACTATAGACCATGGTATAGCAGTAAATTTAAAAGTATTGAAGAGGTAGCCGATTACTGGAAAGATAAATATGGCGAACTACAAAATAAGTCAGCCATATTCCGTGAAGCCTTCTATTCAAGCACTTTGCCTCCAGAAGTAATTGAAGCGGTTGCTGCTAATCTTACCATCCTTAAATCTCCAACTGTATTAAGACAATTTGATGGTCGGCTATGGAGTTGGGAGGGGTGTGGAGATGATGGAGGCTGTTGTCATGGGAGTTGCACCCACGTATGGAATTATGCACAGGCAATTCCTCATCTTTTTCCGTCTCTTGAAAGGAGTTTGAGAGCTACAGAATTTTGTGAAAATCAGAACTTTGACGGGCATCAGCAATTTAGAGCAAATATGCCTATAAGTTCTGCGAAACATGATTTTCACGCTGCTGCTGATGGTCAGCTTGGAGGAATTATGAAAGTATACAGGGAATGGAGGATTAGTGGTGATACTGCATGGTTGAAAAAAATGTATCCAATGGTAAAGACAAGCATGGATTATGCAATCACCACCTGGGATCCTGGAAATAAAGGTATTATTGAAGAACCACACCATAATACTTATGATATTGAGTTTTGGGGACCTGACGGGATGTGCACAAGTTTTTACCTGGGAGCCCTGACAGCATTTATTAAAATGGGGCAGTTTCTTAAAAAAGACATTTCAAAATATAAAGCACTTTACACTGCCGGTAGAAAGTTCATGGAAACGGAGTTGTATAACGGAGAATATTTTAATCAGAAAATACAATGGACCGGCTTAAAAGCACCCAATCCGGTAAACGAAAAATCTTTTGCCACTCAGTATACTGCCGAAGCACTTGAGATCTTAAAAATTGAAGGTCCAAAATACCAATACGGAACAGGTTGCTTGTCTGACGGTATTCTTGGTGGATGGATTTCCAGAATGTGTGGACTTGAGGAGCCATTGGATATTGAAAAGACTAAAAGTCATTTATTATCTGTTCACAAATACAATCTGAAATCAGATTTGAGTGACCACGTAAATCCTCAGCGCCCATCATATGCGGCAGGATACGAAGGTGGATTACTACTCTGTTCATGGCCTAAAGGGGGAATGCTTTCTTTGCCTTTTGTTTACAGCAATGAAGTATGGACCGGAATTGAATATCAGGTTGCCTCTCATTTGATGCTTATGGGGCAGGTAAATGAAGGATTAGATATTGTAAAGGCTTGCCGTGACCGCTATGATGGACGAGTTCGTAACCCTTTTAATGAATATGAATGTGGACACTGGTATGCAAGAGCAATGTCAAGTTATGGTTTGATACAGGGGCTTACTGGTGTGAGGTACGATGCAGTAGATAAAACTTTATACATGGATTCTAAAGTTGGAGATTTTACCAGTTTCCTTTCAACAGCTACAGGATTTGGTACAGTAACTTTTAAGAATAATAAAATTTCTTTAAATGTTGCTTATGGTAATATACCAATAAAAAAGGCGGTAATAGCTGGTAAAGAAACGCGCTTATCCTGATATGACTATATTAAAATTAGAACTATGAAATTATATCTTATTGGTGGTTTTTTGGGCAGTGGCAAAACAACTGCTATCCTGAATGCATGTGCCGAATTGACAAGGCACAAGGTTAATGTCTGTGTAATTACCAATGATCAGGGGGTACAATTAGTGGATACAAAGTTTATTAAATATGCCAATATTCCGGTTATGGAAGTTACAGATGGTTGCTTTTGTTGTAATTATAATAAGCTTGATGATATTATTGAAATTCTAAGGCAAAAAGACAATACTGAAGTGATATTTGCTGAATCTGTAGGCTCCTGTACAGATATGATAGCAACTGTAGTGAAGCCTTTACAAGAATTCCGTACGGATATAGAAACTATAATTTCTGTTTTTGTTGATGCAAATGTATTACCAAATATCCTCCAGGGAACGGCCTTATTTGTAGATAGTGTAAACTACATTTATAAGAAGCAAATTCAGGAAGCGGATATACTGGTAATAAATAAGATTGATACATTAAGCAATACAGAACTTGAAAAAATGAAGGTATTGGTTGCCTCTAAATATCCTGAGAAGACAGTTTTATTTCAAAATTCCCTGGATGAGGTTAGCATAAATGAGTGGTTGACTATACTGATGTGTACTAAAATAACTTCTAGAGAGTCTTTAGACTTAGACTATCAAGTGTATGGAGCCGGAGAGGCGGAATTAGCCTGGCTTGATTTAGAAATTAAACTATTTTCAGCTAATAATAATGCATTTGGTGAAGCAACAGCATTAGTCAGGGCAATTCATTCAGCGATAATGGATGATGAATTAAGTATCGGTCATTTGAAGTTTTTTATTGACGATGGTATGCAACAAGAGAAAATAAGTTTTACAGCAGGGAGTCAGTCTGCACTAAGTATAGATAGAAAAGACGTTTCAGCAAAAGTTGATATTCTTATTAATGCAAGAGTACAAGTAGCGCCAGAACGTCTCGAATTGATTGTGTTAAATACAATTAGGGAAATGGAAAAAAGGAATGAATATAAGGTAGTTCAAAAGGGAATTTCATCCTTTAGACCCGGATACCCAAATCCCATTCACAGAGTGCTTACCTAATTAAAGCGAACTTATGACCGTTGAGGAGAAAACAGTAGTATCGATAAGATACAAAATGGAAAATAGTAAAGGAGAGGTACTTGAAGACATCTTTGAGGGCTTGCCTATTAGCTATTTACATGGAAAAGGGTCAATACTTCCTTCACTTGAGCAGGAGCTGACTGGCCTAAATGAAGGAGACGAAAAGAAGATTTTTTTATCAAAGGAAAACGGCTTTCAGGATTTAGATGATGATTTCCATATTCTGGTTGTAATTGACAAGGTTCGATATGCTAGTGATGAGGAACTGAAAAATGGAATAAACCCACCGCTACCGGATGACTATTGTGGTCCCGATGGATGCTGTTAGAAAGGATTTGAAACGAATACTAGAAAAAGAAATACTTTATTAATGAAGTCAAAAACACTTAAAATAAATAGTACTGATAATATAGAAGTAGCATTATCAGATCTTAAGGTAGGCAACTCAATAAACAGTGGTACTGAGGTTTATGATTTAATTACCGATGTGCAGGCAAAACATAAGTTTGCTACAACAGACTTACAACCGGGTGATGATGTGATTATGTACGGGGTACTTGTAGGCAAGGCGACAAAGGCCATTAAACGAGGTGAAGTAATTACTACAGGTAACATTAGTCATGCGGCTAATAATTACAAACTTAAAGAAAGAAAAATAAGCTGGGATGTACCATCAGTATCTGCATGGGAAGACAGGACCTTTATGGGATATCATAGAGATAATGGTACTGTAGGCGTGGCAAATTACTGGTTAATTATCCCTCTTGTATTTTGTGAAAATAAAAATGTACAGGTTATTCAGGATGCCTTTATGAAAGGATTGGGCTATAATGATAGCGATTCATCATATTATAATCAGGTACAGCAATTGGTTAAAATGCACAGAGCAGGAATTGCAAGAGAGGATATATTAAATATTGATTTAAATGCTTTAGAAACTGATGTAAAGGCAGAGGATAGGGTTTTTCCAAATGTTGATGGAGTTAAATTTTTAACTCATTCACTAGGCTGTGGTGGCACAAAAGATGACGCAATTAACCTTTGTGGCTTACTTGCCGGTTATATAACGCATCCTAATGTTGCTGGAGCTACTGTATTAAGTTTAGGTTGCCAGAATGCACAGATATCGCTGTTGAAGGAGCAGATTGCTAAACGAGACGTTCAGTTCAGCAAGCCTTTATACTGTTTTGAGCAGCAACAGGTAGGAACAGAAGCTGATTTAATGAAGTTGGCCATAAAGCAAACATTTGCTGGTCTTATGAAAGCCAATGAAATTATACGCAAACCTGCTCCTTTAAGTAAACTTTGCATAGGGTTGGAGTGTGGCGGTTCAGATGGTTTTTCTGGAATTTCTGCTAATCCGGCTTTAGGGTATACCTCAGATTTATTGGTTGCCTTAGGTTCATCAGTAATCCTTTCTGAATTTCCGGAGCTTTGCGGGGTTGAACAGGAACTAAGCGATCGTTGTATAGATGAGAATGTAGCCCAAAAGTTTATGGCCTTAATGACTGCTTATCATGAAAGGGCTAAAGCAGTAGGTTCGGGTTTTGACTCAAATCCCTCTGCAGGTAATATTCGTGATGGCTTAATTACAGATGCAATTAAATCTGCAGGCGCAGCCAAAAAAGCGGGTACCTCACCAGTAATTGATGTTCTTGACTATCCTGAACAGGTTTCCAAACCGGGCTTGACGTTGCTATGCACTCCTGGTAGTGATATAGAATCGACAACAGCCGAGGTTGGAGCAGGAGCTACGTTGGTGTTTTTCACTACGGGTCTGGGCACTCCGACAGGTAATCCAATTGCTCCGGTGGTAAAAATATCGACAAATACCACACTATACAAAAAGATGAACGATATAATTGATATAGACGCAGGTACTATAATAACCGCTGAAGAAACGATTAAACAGGTAGGAGAACGTATACTCGATTACATTATTGAGATAGCAAGCGGCAAGGTTAAAGCAAAGGCTGAAACACTTGGACACAACGATTTTATTCCCTGGAAAAGGGGGATATCCTTATAATAAGACAGACAATTTCAAATTAAAATGGATACTATAAATCATGAAATTATATAAAACTAAACGAGGTGCTATTTTGCATAGCGATAAAGGATATTGCTTAATTGATGCTGATTGGGATACATTAATTAATAACGACAATTTACATCAATATTTACTTGGTAAATTAAGCACCAATCCAGAGTCTTTACAGGAAGATGAAGCATTAACCATATTAGAAAACGTTATTGAAGCACCTATAGGACAACAGGAAGTGTGGGCCGCAGGAGTAACATATTTGCGTAGTCGTGACGCACGAAAAGAAGAATCTCAAGATTCTGGTGGAGCGAGCATGTATGATAAAGTTTATGATGCAGACCGGCCTGAACTATTCTTTAAATCATTGGCCCATCGTGTAGCAGCCCACAATCAGCATGTAAATATTCGAAAAGATTCTACATGGAATGTACCGGAGCCCGAGCTAACATTGTTTATCAATTCATCAGGAAACATACAGGCCTATACCATTGGAAATGACATGAGTTCCAGAAGTATTGAGGGAGAAAACACATTGTATTTGCCGCAGGCAAAGATCTATGAGAGGAGTGCTGCACTTGGACCATGTTTATATGTACCGGAAAAACCAATATCAGACAAAACAATGATAGAGATGGTAATAAAGAGAAATAGTAATGAAGTTTTTCGTGATTCAGTATCTATAAGCAGAATGAAACGTTCTCTTAATGAATTAGTGAGCTATTTGTATGCTGAATGCGACTTTAAAAAAGGCTGTTTTTTAATGACCGGTACTTGTATTGTGCCTCCTAATGATTTTACTTTGAATGAAAACGATGAGGTAAGTATAAGTATTGATAATATTGGAACATTAACAAACCACATAGCTATTCGTTTATAAAATAGTTTTAAACTTTACAAAACATGATGTCTATTACAGGTGAGAATTTTATTGGAAATATTCGAAGTGGTAAAGGTGGCGAGAGTTTTCAGGCTTTCAATCCTGCCGGAAATATTTTAATATCGGATAAGTTTATATATGCAACAGATGAGGAGTTTGAGCAAGCATTAACACTAGCGCAGGAGGCTTTTGGAAGGTACAAAAACACTTCAACAATTAAACGTGCCGAGTTTCTGGATGCAATTGCCGAAGAGATAATTGCATTAGAGGAAACATTAATAGAAAAAGCAGTTACAGAATCGGGCTTGCCCATTGGTAGAATAACTGGCGAAAGAGGCCGTACTTGCGGTCAGCTTAAAATGTTTGCCCAATTGCTACGTGATGGCTGGTATGTGGATGCAAGAATTGATACCGCTCAGCCTGAAAGAGCTCCATTGCCAAAGTCGGACATCAGGAGAATGCTTATTCCAATTGGCCCTGTGGCGGTTTATGGAGCGAGTAATTTCCCTCTGGCTTTTTCAACAGCTGGCGGCGATACGGCTTCAGCACTTGCTGCCGGATGCCCGGTAGTTGTAAAAACGCATCCGTCTCATCCTGGTACAAGCGAACTGATATCTTATGCCATAATTAAGGCTGCTAAAAGAACTGGAATGCCTGATGGGGTATTTTCTGCTTTAAATCTAAATAATGATCAATCAGTAAAACTTGTTCAGCATCCGGTTATAAAAGCAGTTGGTTTTACAGGTTCCCGAAAGGTAGGTATGACACTTTTTAACGCGGCAGCCACCAGACCTGAACCCATCCCTGTTTATGCTGAAATGAGTGCCATAAATCCTGTTATTCTAATGGAAGAAGCATTAAAAACCAGAGGAGAGGCGATTGCCAAAGGATTAGCAGGTTCAGTAACTATGGGGTCAGGGCAGTTTTGTACTAATCCTGGTTTAATATTGCTTATTGAAAGCGAAGCAGGCACGAATTTTCTTAATTATTTTTCGCGACATTTTGGTGTAATTGAACCTGCAACAATGCTAAACAAGAATATATGTCAATCATATTCTAAAGGCATAGAATTAACTAAAACACTAAGAGGAGTTAATGTTTTGGCTGAGGGTGAAAAGTTAGCAAATAATAACAAAAACGAAGCCAGACCAATATCCTTTACGGTTTCGGGAGATGATTTTATTGCAAACAAGCAGTTAAACGAAGAGGTTTTTGGACCAGCAACGCTTTTTGTATTGGTTAAAAATACTTCGCAACTTCAGCATGTTTTAAACCAGTTGGAAGGACAACTTACAGCAACTGTTCAGGCCGAGCCTGGCGACAGAAACAATTTAGTTTCCGTAATAGACATTATTACTCAAAAAGCTGGTCGTGTTATTTATAATGGTTTTCCTACTGGTGTAGAAGTTTGTCATTCTATGCAGCATGGTGGGCCTTTCCCTTCAACAACTGATGGAAGATCAACATCTGTAGGTACAGCAGCGATATATCGTTTTTTAAGACCTGTATCTTATCAGGATATACCAGATCAATTACTTCCTGAAGCATTACAAAACAGTAACCCATTGAGTATTTTGAGGTTGATAGATGGATCATGGAAAACTGATTTAATACCTTAACTTCGTGCTTATTTTTAAGCTATGAATTGGGAAAAGTTATTGTCATCAAAACGATGGGGAAATGAAGATAGGTTTACTGGAAATCAAAAAGAAGCACGCTCTGAGTTTCAAAGAGATTACGATAGGATCATATTTTCATCACCTTTTAGAAGATTACAAAACAAAACCCAGGTATTTCCTTTACCAGGCAGTGTGTTTGTTCATAACCGACTTACACATAGCCTTGAAGTTGCAAGTGTTGGGCGCTCATTAGGGACCATTTTTTACAATAGGATAAAAGATTTGGACAGTAATATTGACGAAACTTGTCCGCTACTTTGTGAAATCGGAAATATTGTTGCCTCTGCTTGTTTGGCGCACGATTTGGGTAATCCGGCCTTTGGTCATTCCGGTGAATCGGCTATATCACATTATTTCAATAGCGGCGATGGAAAGATATATGAGAAGCAGGTAACTAAAGCGCAATGGGAAGATTTAATTCATTTTGAGGGGAATGCCAATGCTTTGAGAATATTAACTCATCCCTTTGCAGGAAAAGGAACAGGAGGATTTGCGTTAACTTATTCTACGCTTGCTGCGATAGCTAAATACCCATGCGCATCTATTGCAGGGCATAACAAAAAGAATATTTATACTAAAAAATACGGCTTTTTTCAGTCGGAACAAAGTGGATTCGAAAAGATTGCTGCCGAGATGGACCTTATTAAAGTGCAGGAATCGCCTTTAATTTATAAGCGCCATCCACTGGTATATTTAGTGGAGGCCGCGGATGATATTTGCTATAATATTATAGATCTTGAGGATGCACATCGTTTAAAAATACTCTCTTACAAGGAAGTAGAGACTTTACTTTTGCCTTTATGTAATGATGGCAAGATGCTATCAAGACTAGCTGAAATGGAAGATGATGATGCAAAGATCACTTTGATGCGAGCAAAATCTATAAGTACATTGATATGGCAATGTTCAAATGTATTTTATCAAGAGCAGGAATCGATATTAAGTGGTAATTTCAATAAAAGCCTGATGGATGCTATAGAAGAGCCATTCTTATCGGTAATGAAGGAAATAGAACAGATTTCGATTAAGAAAATCTATAATTATTCTTCAGTAGTTCAGATCGAAGTAGCAGGTTACCAGGTTATGGGAGGGCTTTTGGAAGAGTTTATTCCAGCCTATCTGCAAAACGAATCGAAATACCATAAGAAACTGGTTGAACTGATACCAAAACAATTTTTAACACCAAAAGAGGATGTTTATTCCAAAATACAAAGTGTTTTAGACTTTGTATCAGGAATGACAGATATCTATGCTGTTGAACTATTTAGGAAAATTAAGGGAATATCATTCCCTTCAATGAGTTAATAGAATGGAAGTTACTGATTTAGTTATTATAGGAGCAGGGCCAATTGGTATTGCCTGTGGTATTGAAGCTAAAAAAGCTGGTTTAACCTACGTGATCATCGAAAAGGGATGTCTTGTAAATTCATTATATAATTATCCTCAGAACATGACCTTCTTTTCTACATCAGAGAAGCTGGAAATAGGAGGAGTTCCTTTTGTTTCAAATAATCCTAAGCCTACACGTTCCGAAGCGCTTGAGTATTATAGACGGGTAGCACTTAAGTTTCAACTAAACACAAGGCTTTTTGAATTGGTTGATGAAGTTACGAGACAAGATGAAGGTTTTATAGTAAATACTTCAAAATCAGGCTATCTAACCAGAAACGTTGTTATCTCTACGGGATTTTACGATCTCCCCAATAAAATAAATATACCAGGTGAGGAGCTTCCAAAGGTAGCGCACTATTACAAAGACCCTCATTACTATGCAATGCAAAATGTTATTGTTGTTGGGGCCAGTAATTCTTCGGTAGATGCAGCTTTGGAAACTTACAGAAAAGGAGCCAAGGTAACTATGGTTGTAAGGGATGAAGCCATAAGTAAACGTGTTAAATATTGGGTTAGACCAGATGTTGTGAATCGCATTGAGGAAGGAAGTATTAAAGCCTATTTCAATTCAGAATTGGTTAGCATAACCAATGATACTGCTGAAATACGTACACCTGATGGAATAGTTACTATTCCTAATGATTTTGTACTGGCTCTAACAGGTTATCAGCCAGATTTTGATTTGCTGAGAAAATTTGGCGTTAAACTTAGTGAAGACGAGAAATGCTCACCTGAACATAATTTAGAGACAATGGAAACCAATGAAAAAGGTATCTATTTAGCTGGGGTAGTTTGTGGTGGCATGGATACCCATTTATGGTTTATTGAGAACTCAAGAGACCATGCAGCCAAAATCATAAAAGATATTAAGGATAAAAGCTAAGCTTACTTTTTGTGTTTTTTTCTGTATTCGGAAGGAGATGTGCCGATGAGCTTGCTAAACAATCGAGAAAAATAATATTGATCATCAATACCTAGTACAGTGCAAATCTCTTTAATGCTTTTATCAGTGAAATAAAGATATTGACATGAGTGCTGGATTTTAAGCTGATTATAATAAGCTATAGGCGAAATACCTGTTTTTTGTTTAAATATCCTTAAATAATGAGACAGAGAAATCTTTTGTTGTTCGGCAAGTTGGTTTACGGTAAGCCGTTTATCCAGGTTATCTTTCATAAATGAAATCGAGCTGCTTACTGCGTCTTTATTATAAACAGACGGATTTATCTCTTTATAATAAATTAGAGAGGTTACAAAATAGAGCAACCTGAAATTCATGATCTCCATTTCCTTAGTGCCAAAACTTTCCTCGAGCATGGTATATATCTGATTAAATATATCTATTCTATCCTGCTCAAATGGAATAGAATGCACTTCAGATTGTCCTTCAAAAAGAGAACGTTCGTAAATCATACGTGAATTAACCCCGCTAAAATGTAACCAGTAGATACTCCATGGATTCTTTAATGAACTAAAGTACCTATGGGGTGTATTTTTGGGGATAATAAAGAAGGTATTCGCTCTTAAATTATAAACTTTATTGTCCAGTTCTACAGAACCTTCACCATCTACGCAATAAATTAAAATAAACTCAGCGGAACCTGTTTTGCGCTCTCTGTCATGCCCCACAGCATTAGGATAATAACCTATTGCGGTAAGGTAAAAAGAGTTGATTAAAGGGTTGTTTTTAATACTTTTCCTAATATTAGGAGTAAGAACAATCATTTTTTGCCCTAAAAATCCTTCTTTAATTTTCTTTTTTGTTTCCATTGTGCTTGGGGCAAATTTATCAATTAATATTAATGATAAAAAAGTCCATCTTTAAGAAATAATAATCTATTTGCCGACTGCGATATAATAGACAATTTTAGCCAACCAAATTATTAATCTAAAACAGTATGGAAAAAATAACTTTTAATCATAAATACATTATCGGCATCTCCTTCATTTCCGCTCTTGGAGGATACCTATTTGGATTCGATTTTGCAGTAATATCAGGCGCATTACCCTTTTTACGAACTCAGTTTATGCTGGATGCATGGTGGGAGGGGTTCTTAACTGGCTCGTTGGCTCTGGGATGCATTGTAGGATGTTTAATTGCCGGTAATATTGCAGATCGATATGGAAGGAAGCCCGGACTTATGATTGCGGCAATTATTTTTGCGCTGTCATCAATAGGTATTGCTTTCGCATCAAGTCTTACACTTTTTGTTGTGATGAGATTTATGGCGGGGATTGGTGTAGGTATGGCTTCTATGTTATGTCCAATGTATATTGCTGAAATTTCGCCAGCAAAAGTAAGAGGACGAAATGTAGCAATTAACCAATTAACAGTAGTAATTGGTATTTTGATAACCAATTTAGTGAACTACTTTCTGGCTGATACAGGCCCAGATGCATGGCGTTGGATGTTTGGGCTTGGAGTAGTACCATCTTTGATATTTTTAATTGGTGTACTTTGGTTACCCGAAAGTCCAAGATGGCTTGTTAAAGCTGGCAGACCTGAGAAAGCAAATGAAGTGTTACTAAAAATTGGTTCTGAATCATTTGCAAGTTCTACATTCTCTGATATCGAAAAATCACTTGTAGGAGTAAAAAAACAATCGTACAAAGCAGTATTTGAAAAAAGTGTTCGTCCGGCCGTTATTGTAGGTATTATACTGGCTGTTTTTCAGCAGTTATGTGGTATTAACGTTGTATTCAATTATACATCAACAATATTTGAATCAGTAGGTGCTAATTTGGACAGACAACTTTTTGAAACTGTAGCTATTGGCGCCGTAAACCTACTGTTTACTTTATTAGCCATGTGGCAGGTAGATAAATTGGGCAGAAAGCCACTTATGCTTATCGGGTCTTTAGGTTTATCAATTGTATATATCATATTGGCTTTTCTATTACAAAATCAATTCCCGGCAAGTTTGGTTTCTGCTTTTGTATTATTAGCGATTAGTATGTATGCAATTTCATTGGCGCCGGTTACATGGGTGCTTATCTCCGAAATTTTCCCTAACAAAATACGTGGGGCAGCATCGTCTGTGGCCATTATCTCGTTATGGGGCGCCTATTTTATCCTTGTATTTACATTTCCTGTATTGGCTAAAAAACTGGGCACATTTGGTCCGTTCTACCTGTATGCGGCTATTTGCTTTTTAGGATTTCTTTTCATCAAAAAAAGAGTTAAAGAAACAAAAGGACAAACACTAGAGGAACTGGAAGAGAGTTTTGTTAGGCATTAACAGAACTCTGATTTAAAGAAGACAGCATTCACAACATAAAATATTAAAACAATTCTAATGAAAAGCATGAGCGTAAGCGTTTGGGAAGAGAAAGTTATTATACCAACCTATGGTATTGGTAAGCCTAATAAAAACCCTATGTTCTTTGAAAAAAGAATCTATCAGGGGAGCAGTGGTGTTGTTTATCCTAATCCGGTTGTAGAAAAGATATTTGATGAAAAGACTGATAAAGAGTACATCGGACTATTTCTTGAAAACGATTATATAAAAATGATGATTCTGCCAGAACTGGGTGGCCGTATCCAGATGGCATATGATAAGATAAAAGAAAGGCATTTTATTTATTACAATCAGGTAATTAAACCGGCATTGGTTGGGTTAACAGGTCCATGGATTTCGGGAGGTATAGAGTTTAACTGGCCGCAACATCACCGGCCTACTACCTTTAATCCAATTGATTACAAGCTTGAAGAAAATACTGATGGAAGTAAAACTGTTTGGGTTAATGAGGTTGAACAGATGTTTCATACTAAAGGAATGGCCGGTTTTACCCTTTATCCTGATAAAGCATATATAGAAATTAAAGCCAAGTTATTAAACAGATCAGAACTGCCACAAACCTTTTTGTGGTGGGCCAACCCGGCTGTAAAGGTTAATGATCACTATCAGTCTGTTTTTCCACCTGATGTAAATGCTGTTTTTGATCATGGAAAAAGGGATGTTTCTACCTTTCCTATTGCTACAGGAACTTATTATAAGGTCGATTATTCGCCTGGTACAGATATATCAATGTACAAAAACATTCCTGTTCCTACTTCATATATGGCAATCAACTCTGATTATGATTTTGTAGGCGGATATGAACATGATACTGAAGGAGGTTTGCTTCATGTTGCCAATCATCACGTTTCGCCAGGTAAAAAGCAATGGACCTGGGGGCATAGTGATTTTGGAGTTGCCTGGGACAGAAATCTAACGGATGAAGACGGCCCTTACATTGAATTAATGACAGGGATGTTTACTGACAATCAGCCGGATTTTACATGGTTGATGCCAAATGAGGAAAAGTCTTTTACGCAATACTTTATGCCCTACAAGTCATTGGGCGTAATTAAGAATGCAAGTAAAGATATGTTATTGTCTGTTAATAAAATAGACAATAAAATTAAACTACAAATTTATGTAACATCTATTCAAAACAATCTCTCTGTTAAGCTAAGTGATAGTGATAAAACTTATTTTGAAGAAGTAGTAAGTATCACACCTAATGACGTATATACTCAAGTGATAGAAGTAGGAGCTGGCTTTAATGAGAATGAGTTGTTGTTTGTTATTTATAATGCTAAAGGGCGAGAATTATTGAGATATGAACCTTCAAGGAATAAGATTAACGACATTCCTGAAGCAGCAAAACCGGCGCTGCCTCCTGGAGATATTAAAAGCAATGAACAGCTATTCTTAACCGGACAGCATCTGGAACAATACAGGCATGCTACCTATAGTCCGGTACCATATTATGAAAAAGCCTTAGAAAGGGAGCCAGGAGATGTAAGGAGCAACAATGCATTGGGATTATGGTATTTAAGAAGAGGCCAGTTCGAAAAAAGTGAACCATACTTTCGGAAAGCAATAGAAACAAGTATCCAGCGCAATCCAAATCCTTATGATTGTGAGGCATATTATAATTTAGGCTTATGTCTTAAATTTCAAAATAAATTGGAAGAGGCTTACAAAGTATTTTATAAATCTACCTGGAATAAAGCTTATAAAGACAGCGGTTATTTTTCTGTAGCACAGATTGATATGTTTAATGAAGATTACGAGATTTCATTAGAGCACATTAACCATTCAATAGATAATAATGCAAATAATAGTAAGGCTTATGTTTTAAAATCGTCTGCTTACAGAAAGCTGGAACAAATAAATGATGCTATTCGTACCACTGATCTTGCTCTTGAAAAGGATGCATTTAATTTGGGCGCATTGTTTGAGAAAGTATGTATTTACAGATCTTTAAAAGATGTATTAAATGAGGATAAGTATCTAAAGGAGCTTCTTAAATTATCCAGAGGCTATGAGCAGAACTTTATTGAGTATGCTATTGATTATGCAGAATCAGGTTTATTTTCTGAAGCAATAGATTTACTAACCTATGCGATTAAAGGAGAAGAAACAAGTCCACTGGTTTATTATTACCTGGGATATTTTTATTATAAACTAAGTGAAACCGAACAGGCATTAAGCTATCTGAAAGCTGCTGCTGAGGCCAATTCCTATTTATGTTTTCCAAATAGGTTGCAGGAAATAAACGTTTTAAGATTAGCTATAGAATTAAATCCTGCCGATTCAAAAGCTCCTTACTATCTGGGAAACCTATTTTACGATAAGAGACAATACGATGAGGCAATTACTTACTGGGAAGCATCAGCAAAATTAAATGGTAATTTCCCAACTGTGCTGAGAAATCTGGGTATTGCCTATTTCAATAAACAAAACAAGCAGGATGTAGCACTAAAATGTTTCGAAAAAGCATTTGAATTAGACCCTAAGGATGATCGCTTATGTATGGAATTGCACCAGCTTTACAAGAGATTAAACAGAAGTCCTAATGAGCGTTTAAGTTTTCTGGAGAGCAATCTTAACACAGCATTAGAAAGAGATGATGTATACCTTGATTTGGTATCTATTTATAATTTTTTAGGTCAAAATGAGAAGGCATATGAACTCCTTATGCAGCACAAATTTCATCCATGGGAAGGTGGAGAAGGCAAAGCCTCAGGTCAATTTGTATGCAGCCTGATTGAACTTGCCAAGCAAAAGATACATAATGAATCTTATCAGGAAGCCATAACTCTATTGAATGATGCGCAAACTTATCCTCATAACCTTGGCGAAGGAAAATTATATGGTGCTCAGGAGAATGATATATTTTATTGGCTGGGTTGTGCTTATAAGGGATTAAATGATGAGGATAACTCGAAGAAATATTTTAACATGGCTACAAAAGGACTGGATGAACCATCGGCTGCTATGTTTTACAACGATCAGCAACCAGACAAAATATTTTATCAGGGACTTGCGTGGAAAAAACTTAACAACACGGAGTATGCCGAACAGATATTTAATAAGTTAATAGACTATGGTAATCAGCATATTAATGATCAGGTTAAGATTGATTACTTTGCTGTGTCATTGCCAAACCTATTGATATTTGAAGATGATCTTGATATTAGAAATAAAGTTCATTGCTATTTTCTGCAAGGTTTAGGCTATCTTGGCCTTGCAAAATTTGAAAATGCCAGTAATGCACTATTAAAAGCCCTGGAACTTGATGCAGAGCATCTGGGCGCAAGGCTTCATCTAGACATGGTTAAACAAAATTTTGATTATAGAATGTAATACCAAATATATTTCAGATATGATATTTAATAAACACTCAATTCCAGCCTACGTATCATTTGCTATGATTTCGGCAAGTATAATGGTTGCATCGGCCAAGCTAACTGCACAAACAATTATTCCTATTGAAACGCAAAATAATGCCCTGATATTACAGGCAGATGCAGATAAAGATCTGGGAACAATTTATTTTGGAAAAAAGTTATCCAATAGCAGTGAATACAGTCAGGTATTGAATGTGTTTAAACAAACTCCTGATTATACAGGAATGCTTAATTCAGCATATACAGGTTCAGGCTCACGCAATTTATTGGAGCCTGCAATTACAGTAACTCATGCAGATGGTAACAATTCTCTGGATTTAAAATATGTAAGCCATGATTTAAAGAAGATTGATGATGATGTTACGCTATTAAGCATAGTCTTGAAAGATCCGGCCTATAATTTTACTGTTACCCTTTATTATAAAAGCTATTATAAGGAAGATGTGGTAGAACAATGGTCATCTATTAAACATAATGAAAAAGGTAATGTTACACTTCATAAATATGCATCTGCAAATCTTCATATAAAAGGTGCAGGTTATTATTTGAACCAATACCATGGCGACTGGGCTAAAGAAATGCAGTCTGAAGAGTCTAAACTTACCCACGGCATCAAAACTCTTGATACAAAGTTAGGCACAAGGGCTAACCTTTTTCAGCCATCTGTATTTATGGTATCTGTAAATAAGCCGGCAACAGAAGATGAAGGTACAGTGCTATTTGGTGCATTAGAATACAGCGGAAATTTCCGTACTGATCTGGAAGTAGATTATCAGGATAATTTGCGTATTATTTCTGGTATAAACAATTATGCTTCACCATACACACTTAAGCCAAATGAAGAGTTTGTTACCCCTGTTTTTCTTTATACCTTATCAACCCAGGGTAAAGGTGTAGCAAGCAGAAATCTACAAAGTTGGGCAAGAAATTACAAACTACTTGATGGTAAAGGTACCAGGTTAACATTGCTTAATAACTGGGAAGCAACTTATTTTGATTTCAATGAAAGCAAACTTGCCGGGCTTTTAAAAGACACAAAAAAGCTAGGTGTAGATTTATTCCTGTTAGACGATGGTTGGTTTGCAAATAAGTATCCCCGTAATGGCGATGTTGCTGGTTTAGGAGATTGGGAAGAGAACAAAGAAAAACTGCCAAACGGGATTTCTTCGTTGGTTAAAGAAGCTCAGAATAACAGTGTGAAATTTGGCATCTGGATAGAACCTGAAATGGTGAATCCTAAAAGCGTTTTATATGAAAAACACCCTGATTGGGTGGTTAAGCAACCTAAAAGAGATGAGTATTATTTTAGAAACCAGTTGATTCTCGACTTAACTAATCCTAAAGTTCAGGACTTTGTATTTGGTGTAGTTGATGGTCTGTTTACGAAAAATCCTGATTTAGCCTACATTAAATGGGATTGTAATGCGGTTATTTACAATGCACACTCTGCAACCCTTAAAAATCAGTCGCACTTTTACATTGAATATGTGCGCGGATTATACAAAGTATTAGAAAGAATAAGAGCCAAATACCCTACTGTACCAATGATGCTTTGTTCAGGCGGCGGCGGCAGGGTAGACTATGCTGCATTAAAATATTTTACGGAATTTTGGCCTAGTGATAATACTGATCCACTTGAGCGTATTTTTATGCAATGGGAATATTCTTATTTCTACCCTGCAATAGCAAGCTCTAATCACGTTACTGATTGGGGTAAGCAACCAATTAAATTCCGTACAGATGTAGCTATGATGGGCAAGTTGGGATTTGATATTGTGGTTAGTCATTTAAAAGAGAATGACCTTAAGTATTGCCAGGATGCAATTAAAGTTTACAACGAAATTAAACCGATAATTTGGCAAGGTAACCAATACCGTTTATCAAACCCAAAAGAATCCAGTGTGGCTTCTATGCTATACATGGATGAGAACAAATCCTCTGGTGTGATCTTTAACTACCTTGTTAATTATAGATATGGGGTAAACAGTAGCTTGCCAATTCTATTAAAAGGACTGGATGCAGCCAAGAAATACAAAATTGAAGAGATAAATCTTTATCCGGGTACCAGTTCTTCTATAAAAGGTGATAAATCCTACACAGGTGATTTCTTAATGAAAGTAGGCTTTAACCCTGATGTAAACTCCTCAAGAACAAGTGTAATATTAAAAATTGAGGAAGTAAAATAGAATATATAATAACACGATGGATACCAATTTTGATTTGAATGAACATCCGCACACGCGGCAAAATATTTTAACCGGAGAATGGGTTTTAGTATCTCCACACAGAACTAAGCGGCCTTGGCAGGGAAAAGTAGAGTCCCTGCCTGCCGATAACCGACCTGAACATGATCCGGCTTGTTACCTTTGCGCCGGTAACAAAAGAGCAGACGGAAGCAAGAATCCTGATTACACTACGAATTTTGCTTTTACTAACGATTATTCAGCACTGTTGCCGGATACGCCAGTAGGAGAAATATCAATAGATGGCTTACTTAGAGCTGAAAGCCAATCGGGAATTTGCAGGGTTATTGCTTTTTCTCCGCGTCATGATCTTACACTCGCAGAACTTGAGTTGACGGCTATTAATGGCATTATTCAACTATGGGCCGAAGAATTTAAGGCTTTAAGCGAAAACCCTTCTATTAAGCACATACAGATATTTGAAAATAAAGGAGAACTGATGGGCTGTAGTAATCCGCACCCTCATGGTCAGATCTGGGCACAAAATAGTATTCCGCTTGAAATTCATAAAGAAACAGAAAATCAGAAAAAATATTTTCAGGTAAACGGCAGAAGCTTACTCTCAGATTACCTTAAAGTAGAGCTTAAAGAGCAAAAAAGAATAGTATTTGAAAATGATAGTTTTGTAGTATTGGTGCCATTTTGGGCTGTATGGCCATATGAAACCATGATTGTCAGTAAAAGACATGTTAGGAGCATATTAGAGTTTACTGATAAAGAACAAGAAGATCTTGCAGATGCACTTAAAAACATTACGGTGAGATATGATAATCTTTTCCAGGTTTCATTTCCTTATTCAGCTGGTATGCACCAAATGCCGGTAAATGATGGCAATCATGCAGAATGGCATTGGCATATGCATTTTTACCCGCCACTTTTACGCTCCGCAACAATTAAAAAATTTATGGTTGGGTACGAAATGCTAGGCAATCCTCAACGTGATATTACTCCTGAAGCGGCAGCAGAAACATTAAGAAATTTATCAGAAATTCATTATAAAAGTATAAATCTTTAATACTAAAAATAAATGATTTTTATTAACTTTAAGTAGACGTTTAAGAAATCTATTAAAGTAATAATGCCATGGAAAAAGAGGATATAAAATCATTATTAGAGATTATTGACCAACAAGTAAGTTCTTCAATACTGGGCGGAATGGAAGAACAGTATGAAGAACTTGAAGAGTTGGGGTTCATTACGATCAATAGACATAGTGTACAACATTCGGCTTCTATAACGCCTTTGGGAATGGAGTACCTGGATCAGGATTAAATACTTTTTTTTCTATTGTATATCAACGTTTTACGTGTATTTTGGTACGCGTTTTGACGGATATTTCTTTATTAAAAACATTGAACAAATGAATTAAAAAGTAGTCACCCCTAAACCTCCGCGCCATGAACACTACTGATTTCAACCATCAACTTAGTCTCAATCAAAACGCTCTAGAATCTTTTGCCTTTAAGTTTACCCAAGACTATGAGGATGCTAATGATCTTGTTCAGGACACCTTATTAAAGGCCATGCGATATTCCAGAAAATTCCGGGATGGAACTAATTTTCGTGGATGGTTATATACAATTATGAAGAACACGTTTATTAATAGCTATAGACGAGGGGTAAAGACCAGATCATTCATTGCAACACACGAAGAAATTCCAGTATCGCAATTGCAAAACAGTGCTACAGGAAATTTCGGAGAGAATAAATTCATGCTCGAAGATATTCATAACGCTATGAAAAAACTTCAGCCAGAATATTTAACTCCTTTCATTAAGTATTTTGAAGGATTTAAATATCATGAAATCTCTGAAATGCTACATGTGCCAATTGGTACGGTTAAAACAAGAATACACATGGCCAGAGGTATCTTAAAAAAGAACCTTAAAATGTATACAAAAGAATTTGCAGGTAACGGTTACTAAACTTTACGGATTCTCTGCCAAATAATTGTCTATTGCTTTTTCCAGGTCTTCGTATCCTTCAGGAGGAAAACATCGTGTTCCAGGGTGCTCAACTGTCCATTCGCCATCAGTTCTGCTAAGAACTATTGGGTCTGGCTCGCCAGTAACCATCTCAACCTTAAATTTTCGGCAGTTATCGGACGAAGTAACAAGTACATCCAGTTCCATGCTCGCTTTCCTGAATCTAACTGGAAATGTTCTCATGATAATATCCTCCTTTTATTTAATTACACCTTTACTTACCATATCATCGAATAGTCTTTTATTAAAGTCTGCTGCAAGTGCACGCGGACTTGAAGGATCTAATGATTTAGTTTGTACTGAATAAATCAACTTTTCGGTATTTAAACTATAGAAATTAGCCTCCAGAATAAATTTGTTAGTTACACTGTAGTACCCGGGTTCATAAATCCTTCCATACATGAAATGATAGTATCCCCAAAAACGATATGGTCCTGGCCACATACCTACAGAACCGGGATTGTATCTCTTTTGCTTAGTTTTATCTAACAAAGCAATGGTAAAAGTACCATCATATCCTTTATTTCTTATTTTCTTTAGCGCCTCTGCTTCATTTAATCCTTCAAAAGCCTTTGGGCCATATTCAGCCAATGCTGATCCTGCATTAATACCATGAGCTTTAAGATTTTGGACAGTTATATTTTCTACATTCTCTTTAAGGTTTCTATCTTTCGCGCCCATCAATGCAATTACCAGTATCTTATTGGATTTTTCTATTGTTCCCTGAGCATCAGCCCATGACGAAATAATCTTCGTGCTGTTGCAAGCATTTAATAATAGAGCAAATAGGAAAACCATACCTATTGCAGCGGGCAACAATAATTTTTTCATGTTTTATAAGTTTATATATAATAATAACAATTCATAATCCATTTAGTTGTAACAATTTAGCTAGTATAATATTATAAACCACTATGCCACTTCGTTTGTTTAAGGAATTAAATAGAATACATTTAAATCAATGAACAAATACCAGGCTACCATCGAGGAGTTAATACTTCCAGCTGGCATACATTTAAACGGAACGGAAGCTTTTGATATCCAGGTTTATGATGATCGCTTTTACAATCATGTATTGCGTTATGGATCTTTAGGACTTGGTGAATCATACATGAATGGATGGTGGGATTGCTTAGCACTAGACCATTTCTTATTTCAGCTACTGAATATAGATATAGAAAAGCAGATCTCTAAAAGCCTAAAGGTAAGGTGGCAAACCCTAAAAGCTTATTTATTTAATATGCAAACCATAGCTAAATCTGTTAGTGTAGCTCATGAACATTATGATCTTGGTAATGATCTGTTTGAGGCGATGCTGGATAAGCATATGATGTATTCATGTGGATACTGGGAAAAAGCTAAAACTTTAGATGAAGCGCAGGAGGATAAGCTGGAATTAATATGCAGAAAACTAAAGCTTACCCAAGGCATGGAAGTTTTAGATATAGGATGCGGTTGGGGAGGCTTTGCTCAATACGCTTCAGAAAAGTACCAGGTAAAAGTTACAGGCGTTACAATCTCCAGTCAACAGGCAGAAATGGCAAGGCATCGTTGTTATGGATTATCTGTAGATATCCTGTTACAGGATTATAGGTTATTAACAGGGTATTATGATCGTATTGTTTCTATAGGCATGTTTGAGCATGTAGGTTACAAAAACTACCGTACCTACATGCAGCTTGTAAAAAACTGTCTAAAAGACGATGGTATATTCCTATTACATTGCATTGGCGGAAATGAGAATAACATAAACACAGATGCCTGGATAAACAAATATATTTTTCCCGGGGGTATGATACCATCGGTGGAACAATTAGGGAAATCAATAGATCAACTCCTGATTTTGCAAGACTGGCATAATTTCGGCCTTTATTACGATCGTACTTTAATGGAATGGCTAAACAGATTCCGTGCTTCGTGGGGTAATTTAAAGTATAGTTATTCAGAACGGTTTTATAGGATGTGGGAGTATTATTTAAGTTTAAGTGCTGCATCATTTAGGGCAAGAAAGAACCACCTTTGGCAAATCATTCTTACAAAACCTTCCTTTTCTCAGCTATATCAGTCTGTAAGATAAAATAAAGATAGAGCATGTAATACACACTCTATCTTTATTTCATTTAAAGTTTAACAATTACACCACATCCAACTCTAGGTCCTGAATTTCCTGTAGGCTGGGTAGTATAATCGTCTGTACCTCCGTGAACTATAATACCTCTGTTAATTATATTTTTGATATCATTTTCTTCAATACTCCAACGGTCGGTAGTAACCGATATAGTACCGTGACCTTTACTGTCTAATTGGATATTTCCAATATCTCCTGAATGATATGCTGCAGATCCCCATTTACCATGAGCTTCATTAGTGGGATTCCAATGGCCATGCGTATTATTGCCCATGTCGCCACAATCTCCGTGCTCATGAAAATGCACTGCAACAGTACTATCAGCACGGGCAGGAAAATTAAGCTCTAAATCCATCTTCATCTTCCCATCTTTTAACTTATAGAATTTTGCTACTCCGATGTCTTTTGCATCAGCGGTTGTTGCCAGTTTTGCTTCTGCTACTTCAACTTCTGCAGTAGTTGAGCAGGAAGTAAAAAATGCCATTATTGTAATAATAGCTACTGTTAAAAAATTTTTCATATTGTTATATATATTGGTAATTACTATTTAGAACAAAAACTGTCACTTTAAGTTTTATATTAATTCCGAATGGCAGGCTAAATAGAATAATTGGAGCAGATTTTGATATGAATGTGCTTACTTGCTAAATTAAACTAGCATATTATATAAAAAACATAAGTTAAAAAAGGAGATTATATACAGATGAGAAAATACCTGATAATTTTATTGCTATGCTTAGGATCTAAGGCATTTGCGCAAGACAAATACTGGCAACAATATGTAAACTATAATATTGATGTAACCCTTAACGATCAGGACAAATCTTTAAAAGGTTTTGAAACTATAGTATACAAAAACAATTCCCCTTCAGAATTGGATTTTATCTGGTTTCATATATGGCCAAATGCTTACAAACAGGAATCTACGGCATTGTTTCAACAGATAAAGAATGATACTTCACGTGTTAAAAAGCTCGACAAATATACATACGGCAGTATTGAGGGATTAAATTTTAAAGTGAATGGGAAAACAGCAGAAACCGAACCCCATCCTAATCCACAATATATTGATGTAATTAAATTGAAATTGAAATCGCCTTTAAAACCAGGTGATTCGGTTACTATCACTACAGATTTTAAAGTAAAATTACCTTCCTATTTTTCAAGATCTGGTTTTGCCGATGGTGAATTTATGATTTGCCAATGGTATCCTAAACCAGCAGTGTTTGATAAAAATGGCTGGCACGAATTCCCATACCTCGATATGGGAGAGTTTTATAGTGATTATGCTTCATTTAAAGTAAACATAACCGTTCCATCAGATTATGTAGTGGGTGCAACAGGGGTGTTGCAAAATACCGACGAACTGGCACTCTATAAAAGCCTTGGTACAAAAAATACAACAAACAGAACAGGCCAACCTGCAACTTATAAGCCTATAAGCAAAAGCACTACAAAAAAAATGACTTATAAGATTGATAGTGTTCCTGACTTCGCCTGGTTTGCCGATAAGGACTTTGTAATACAGTACGATACAGTTAAACTCACTTCAGGAAAAGTAATTGATGCTTTTACCTATTATCACAACAAAAAAGAAACACTGTGGAGCAACAGTATTAATTATGCTAAAGATGCATTAAGAAAATACAGTAATTGGGTAGGAGCGTATGAATATCCGGTTGTGCAAGTAGTAGAGGGGCCAGCAAATAATTCAAGCGGAGGAATGGAGTATCCAACTATTACATTAATTACCAGTCCGGATGCTAAAAAGGAATCGCTTGATGGTGTAATTGCACATGAGATTGGTCACAATTGGTTTATGAGTATGCTTGGTAGTAATGAAAGGCAACATACCTGGTTAGATGAAGGGTTAAACTCTTATTTTCAGTTCAGGTATGAAGCCCAGAAATATAGAACAAACTCTATGTTTGGAGATGCCATACCAGCCGAAATTAAGGCCTTACCGGAAAAGGAATTTTTAGATCGCACTTATGGTGCAATGTCCAGCATCCCAATGAATTCGGCTATTGAAACACCTTCAGATAAATTTACCTCATCAGATGATTACAGCATGACATCATATGCAAAAACTGCATTATGGCTATACATTCTAGAAAATTCAGTTGGCAGAGAAAAGATGGATAATGCTTTTAAACATTACTTTGATAAGTGGAAAAATAAACACCCGCAACCAGAAGATTTAAAATCTTCTTTTGAAGAATCATTAGGAATCAACCTCGATAAATATTTTGGGTTACTTAATAAAACAGGTTCATTTAATGGGCAATAGCAAAAGTACCGGTTAAAAAACGATACATTATTTTACCGATTTATTAAGGTCATTGGCCGACAGTTTTCTGCAACACAACTATTCAGCATTGATTAGCCTTGCTATAGCCAGTAGTTTTGAAGAAAAAAAGCTATGGAAACTTTAAATAACAAAATCAAATCTAATCGCCATTTCGGAATGGGTATCTTTTTATTAGTAATTGGCGCTATATTTTTATTGAGAAATATTGGACTTAATATTCCATTTTGGGTTTTGAGCTGGCATACATTATTCCTGGCTTTGGGATTATTAATTGGCTACCGGAAAAACTTTAAAGCTGGCGGATGGGTGTTTTTCGTAATACTAGGCGGTGTATTTACTTTAAAAGACCTAATATTCTTTGATATTTCGCAATATACAACTGCAATGGTTTTAATAGGCGTGGGGCTGTATATGATTTTCAGACCTAAAAGAGATGTGCAGTTTTGTGATTTCGGAAATAAAAAATAATTAAATCTATCATATATTAAAAAGAGGCAACCGGACGCGGTTGCCTCTTTTTTTTCCTACTAATTCAACGCAATCGTTTGATTAGCAGACGTACTCAGGTAATCTGTTTTGATATGGATAGTACCAGATTTGTCCTTTGCATCGAAAAAATATCCAGCACCAGCCTTTTCAAACTGCTGCAGATTATTGTAAGCTTTTAACTTTTTACCATTAACACTAACTTTTTTAGGTGCTTTTGAATGATGTACATCAAGCAGATAAACCCTATCCTTGTTTTTGCCTTCGTAATCTCCTCTGGCAGCATTTATAGTTATTTGTATGTCTTTGGTTGCATCAACTTCAATTAATGTTTTTGCAAATGCACCTTTTCTATGATCGCGGGTTAAGCCATCATCCTCATACATATCAAATTTAGATTTTTGAAATGGATAAATATCTAATGTTAAACTATCCGTTTTTTTCTCACCATCGTAATCCATTTGAGGATACATCGGAATAATTGCGCCCTGCTTAACAAAAAGAGGAAGCTTTTCTAAAGGAGCCGAATAATTATTTACCCAGGTATTGCCAGAATAGGCTTTACCATCCCAGTAGTCGTACCAGGTTCCTTTTGGCAAATAGATACTATCTCTTTTAGATTCACTTTTATAAACAGGGGCAACCAGTAAAGACTCGCCATTCATGAACTGATATTGAGTTTGCTTACCCTTGGTAACCTCGTCATCAGGGAATTCTAAAACCATTGCTCTCGAAGCCGGAACTCCCGTTTCATACGCTTCTTCGCAAAGCGTATACATATATGGAGTCATGCGCATCTTTAATTGCAGGTATTTCCTATTAGTAGCAGAATTAACCTCTCCCTGCAAATAAGGCTGTTTGTTCTTTTTGGCCCAGCCACTCATTACCATTAAAACAGGAGTGAAACATTTCCACTGCAAATCTCTTACATAAGTCGAATCGCTACCACCAAAAATACCGTCAACATCACCGGTTGCCGCATTCTGGGCAGACAATCCAGACCCAATAATAGTAGGAATATGAAAACGAATATACTCCCAGTTACCACTTTGATCTCCAGACCATACTGTCGAGTAGCGTTGCGTACCTGCCCAACCCATTACGCTCCAAATAAAACCACGAGCATTACTATTGTTCTCAATACCTTCGTAAGCTGCTTTGCAACCATCCAAAGCATACTTATAACCAGGTCCAACCCAGGCTACATCAAGTTTCGCCAACCTTGATCCATATTCACCAACCTCTTTAGCAATCTTCTCAACTCCGTTTTCTGTCCAAAGCCCTGTATAAAATCCTCTTTTCTTTAACTCCATTATGGTCGAATCCAGCTTAGTATAACCACAGCCATAACCATCATTAGGCAAGATCCAGCCACGTGGCATTTTGTTTTCTATATACTTGTCTGCTACCAGTTTTATTACATCCGGTGTAGTACCAGTTGTTCCGGTTCCTTTGTAATTTTTACTGTCATCACCTTTAGCACCCCGGTTATAGCAGTTCGCATCACCCATGCTTAAAGCCCAGCGCGGCATTAAAAAAGGTCTTCCTGTGATTTGGGTATAACCATTAAGTATTTGTTTTAGCGACGGTCCAAAAAAGTAAAAGCAATCAAAACGATTTTCATTATGAGTAAAACCCAAAGTTTGTTTAAATGAGTATTTACCGGCATCAAAAGTATTTCTAAATGCCCCATAACCGGCTGTCGACATATAGAAGGGAGCAGGGTTAGCTCTGCCTCCATCATCCCATCCACCACCTTTTTCAATTAAAATATCCTTATCTCTGTGCGAGAAATAGCCATTTTGCATACCACCGCCATAAAAATACTCATCATTATGACGCTTCATTGTTTGTTTTGTTCTGGCACCAAATGACAAAGGTTCCGATTCTTCCCAAATAGGCGTACTATCGGTAACATCATACATTGCAAAGCGCAGAGGCTGTTTGTAAACACGAACAACACAATCTTTACTCTTTATTTGATAGTAAGTACCCTTATCTGCAGAATTTACAGAAGGGTTCTTAACGTCGTAACTAACCACAATATCATTACCGGCAGGATTAGTAAATTCTCCATCCGATGCCATCCAGATTCTGAAAATATCATCAGTATAAAATATTACCTTAAAAGCTGAAAAACCTGCAGTAATATTAAACTCATTACCATTGGCTTTAAAATCAGTAAGGTTGCCAACTTTTGTCTCCTTAGCATTTATTTTTGCCTTTAAAGTATTGTTAGATAGTTTCTCATCAGTATCAAACTTTAAATTGAAGTTTAAATTGTGTGTGGCTTTGTCCGTTAAATCTACAGCAGGAAATTTAACCGTAATCTCTTCACCGCTGGCAATAGGTTTTTTACTAGCCAAAACATCGGCAGAAATTTCTCTCTTTCCATCAATAGTTCCAACTATTTTAAAATTCGACTTGATACTTTCTATACCGCTATTTTTAACAGTAACAGCCAAAACATCATTTTTGGTAAAGGTGTTTTCTTCCTCATTGTGCGATGTTAAGCGTGTAATAGCAAGATCTTTATTGTAAGCCTCTGCCAATTCTATGTCATCAACCATCCAATACCAACTGTAATAGCC
Organism: Pedobacter ginsengisoli; assembly: GCF_002736205.1. NCBI lineage: Bacteria > Pseudomonadati > Bacteroidota > Sphingobacteriia > Sphingobacteriales > Sphingobacteriaceae > Pedobacter > Pedobacter ginsengisoli. Next base: position 1,660,374 of record NZ_CP024091.1, read on the forward strand.
CTTCCAGTAAAACCGCAGATATACTTTTGGCTGTTTTGCCGCTACCTTACTAATGTTCACCTCCTGATTAATTGGACTAAACATATCTGTAGCCGAAGGCACATTATTGGTTACATTATAGTCTGTCCACTTTTCGCCATCAGTACTTACACCAACATATAAACCTGCTCCTGGTGCTGCAAATTCACTATTATACCTAAAAGTATGCTGAAAACGAAGTATTACCGATGATTTAGCGGAGCAATCTATTCCCGCTGTTTGCATCCAGGTATTGGGATATTCCTTCCTTTTTACCCATGATGGCTGATCTTCATCAACAAAATAGCCTGCCTGAAACTGTAAGTGATAGCCACGACTTTTAGATGCAATAGGAGGAGCCTGTTGCTGATACTGATAAGAGCCTGGATATGGCTGGTTGGTAATTAACCATGCCAGGTCCTTTTTACTTTTATCTACATTTTGCCAGCCTTCTGGTAGTTTGCCGGTTTTAAAACTTTCAGACCAAAAGATCTTTGGGTCTGGTGCAGGTTTTTGCGCAAATGACTGTGAGGTAAAAGCAGCCATGAGGGAAAATAGAATTAACTTTCTCATTTAAAGACTTAAGTGATTTTGTTTTGCTAATCTGTTAAATAATATTTTTATATCCCTGCGCAAACGTTTGTTCTAAATAAAATGCTTTGCTTCTTTATATGTCACCGCACTGGTAAAAAAAAAACGATTATATTTAATCATACACAACATGTAAGTATATTAAGCATGTATTTAACACATGAAAATGATTAAAGGAAAAACTTTTAGAAGGATGTTAGTTCTTTCGCTTGTTATGTTAAACATTGGCTGCGATCAGGTTACCAAAAGTATTGTAAGAAAACACGTGGACTACAATGAAAGCATAAAGATCATTAGCGACAATTTCACCCTAACAAAAGTTGAGAATTCAGGAGCCTTTTTGAGTTCGGGAGACTCGCTTCCAGTACCGGTTAAGTTTGTTTTTCTCTCTTTAATGCCGTTGTTTGTATTGTGTTTTGGTATTTACTACGTTTTAAATAAAACAGAACTCGACAAATTACTTATCGTTGGAGCAAGCTTTGTAATTGGTGGTGGTATAGGTAACCTGTACGACAGATTATTATATGGTTCAGTTACAGATTTTCTACATATAGATTTAGGAATCTTTCAAACAGGAATATTTAATATAGCAGATGTATCTATCATGATAGGCATGCTACTAATACTTACACATTTGTACTTTAAAAAAGCAAATCCAGAACTGGCTTAAAAACTACCTGCCAAGTGGCGATATTCTTTTTGCCCTGTCTAAAAAGCTTTGTTCCTCTAGTTTTTGCTCAACTTCGCCAATAGCTTTCATAATGTTATTGGTTGTATTTGTAAGCTCAGTTAAGGCTAAAACCATTATATCCCACACAGGCTGCATTTGTTTAAGCAGTTCTTTGCCTTTCTCAGTAAGTAAAATAAGCCTTTTCCGCTCATCCTGTTTATCTTTTCTGGAACGTATTATCTTTTCTCTTTCCAGCTCCTTTAATAAACTAATGGTTGATGGATGCGTATAACCAATTTCAGCTGCAAGTTCAACAACACTTAGAACAGGCTTAAAATGCAAGGTGTAAATAACAGGAAACCATTTGGGCTCAAAATTAATATGATGAGCTTTATAGAGCAGAAAACCATCTTTGCGAAGCTGTTCACTTAAACGCTGAAGCCTGGTTGATATAGCTAAAATACCCGATTCATCTATTACATTCATATGCTGATTTTTAAAGAGAGGGAACATTTAAGTTCAGGTGATAAAAAGTATTATCTGCTTTCATTCTCGGAAAGTAGGATGGAAGTTCTTCCATATCAATTTTCACAAAAGCATTTCTTTCATAAAACCTGCAAGCTGCCTTAAGTATATCTACAGTTCCCAGATAGATATCAGTTATATTGTTTTGCCTGCAATAATCAATAAGTGATTCAAGCAAGTGTTGAGCAATATTTAATTCTTTACCTCTGTAAGCTTTCTTAACAAACATTTTTCTGATAACACCGGCATTATGACCAACATTCATTAAGGCTATGGTGCCTACCAGTTCCTCGTTATTTAACGCACCCCAGAAACCACCACCATCTTTATGATAATTTGTTTCAATATCTAAAAGATCAGGCTGCCCCTCCAAAGTAATTGGTACACCAAATTCTATCTGTTGTATAGGCAAAATAATATCAATTATTCTTGCACAATAGTTGTTGTAAATAGGTTCTATTAATATCGAAGTACTCATACATTTTAAATTTATGTTCAATAGTACGTAGTTAACTACGTACTTAAATACAAAAACTAATAATGTGAGATTTTCATGATATTTTGAGCTAAAAATTAAGTATTAAGCATTGGTTTAAAGTCGGTATCTTTACCTCTAAGGTCAATTCCTCCTTCATAAATAGATTTTAAGTTAACAAGGTAAAACGACCATCCATTATGGCATCCCAATCTAATATTTCGCATACTATTCTCGTCAGTCGGTATATTTTTCTGAGTAAGCTCTACTAAAACGTAATCCTTTTGAACAGATAACTTCACATCAACAAGGCATTCCCCTTCAAAGGTAAACTGGATAAAATCTGAACCATTAGCTTCCGTTATTTTACCTGTAGCTTTATCCTCATATAAGTACCAGAGCCATTCGTAACTGTAATCTTTCCGGATAGGTTCATCCTTGCCAATCTTTGCTCCGTTTGTATTAGTAAAGGAGGCATCCTTCAAAAACCATTTCTCTATTTCAGAGCCTGTGGTCCAAGCGTTGTAAATATCACTTAAACTCGTTTTTACTAAAATTCTTATTGTAAAAGAGGTCCAATCAAAGTTTTTCATTGTAGTTGTTATAGTGTATTCAAACTTAAGGCTATTATTTTTAAATATGGCTTATCATAAAAGCGAAGCCATTTGTTATTTAACGTACACTGTTTTAATATTTACAAACTCTCTAATACCAAATATTCCCAATTCACGACCATAACCAGATTGATTAATCCCTCCAAAAGGTAAACGGGGATCTGACTTCACAAACGAATTTACAAAACAAGAACCCGCGTTTAATCTTGTTTTAGCTATTTGCTCTCCTAATGATCGATCTCTTGTAAATACGGCTGCACCCAAACCAAAAGATGTATCATTTGCAATCCTTATTGCATCATCCGTATTCCTAGCTGAAATTATTGATGCTACAGGCCCAAAAATTTCTTCTTCATAAGCTGGCATACCCTTCTTTATACCCGTTAAAATTGTTGGGGTATAAAAAGCATGCTTACTTTTATAATCAGGTATTTGCCCACCAAGGATACATTTAGCACCTGCCATTATGTTTTCCTGAACCTGCTGATGCAACTCGTCCCGAAGATCTAGTCTGGACATCGGTCCAAGATTTGTATTCGCATCAAAAGGATCACCCGTTATCCTGGCGGCCATTTTAGCCTTAAACAATTCCACAAATTCCCTTTCTACTTTCTTTACTACAATAAATCTTTTGGCAGCGATGCAACTCTGACCATTGTTTATTAGCCTGCTTTGAGCACAAATATCTGCTGCCAATTCAATATCTGCATCCTCCAAAATAATATACGGATCACTTCCTCCAAGTTCCAATACACTTTTCTTTAGCTGCTGAGCCGCTTGTTGAGCAACATGTATGCCCGCTTCTGTGCTTCCCGTTAAGGTTACCGCCTTTACAGCCGGATGAGCAATTACATCCTTAACAACCTTACTATTAATTAACAGCACTTGAAATACATTTGCAGGAAAACCCGCATCTTTAATAATCTGTTCAATGCTTAAAGCACAGCCGCTAACATTTGATGCGTGTTTCAGCAAACCGCAATTGCCTGCCATAAGTGCGGGAGCAAGGAACCTGAATAATTGCCAGTAGGGGAAGTTCCAGGGCATTACAGCCAGCACAACACCTAATGGGCGAAAGCTTACATAACTCCGGCTAGCCTCAGTTTCAATTATTTCATCCTTCAAAAATGTCTCACCATTATCAGCATAGTAATCACAAACGGAGGCACATTTCTCAATTTCAGCAATACCATCTTTTATTGGCTTTCCCATTTCAGTTGCCATTAAAGTTGCTAGTTCTGTTTTACGCTGAACAAGTAGCTCTGCAGTTTTTCTAAGCATATAAGCCCTTTCAGAAAAACTTGTATTTTGCCAATTTAACCAGGCAAGGTGCGTTGCTACGATCTTTTTAGAAACCTGATTCCAGGAATGTTCTTTATAATTTTTAATTACTTTCCCGTTAACGGGATTAACCGACTGAATGCTCATAGTTGTCTTTGGTAAGTCGTTATAATTAATTAACACCTGTGTCAAAAAGTTGTTTGATCGTGTTTTCTTATTTAAAATGCATACCTGGAATTTAATTCTTATTACTTTTTAAAATAAATACATCAGGTTTTTCAAGTATCTACGGATAAGAAAAAGGCCGTACCCGTACATTTTAGCAGGTTTTGATCAAAAAATCTGACGGTTATGTAAATTAAACGCAATTTAATTAAAATCAGACTAAAAGATTACGTGCAAAATTTAATTAGGAATCGTAATTTTGCAAAAAATTTCAAAAATGACTGGTAAAAGCAAATCAAATAGTACTGTAGATGTTGTATTAATTGGCGCTGGTATTATGAGCGCAACTTTAGGTGTATTACTTAAGGAATTGCAACCGGATCTGAGTATTGAAATTTTTGAACGATTAGATGTTGCAGCCGCAGAAAGTTCTGATGCCTGGAATAATGCAGGAACAGGTCACTCTGCTTTTTGCGAGCTAAACTATACTCCTCAACTTCCTGATGGTTCAGTTGAAACTAAAAAAGCGGTTTCAATAGCTGAATCTTTTGAAGTATCAAAACAATTCTGGTCGTTTTTAGTGAGAAACAAAATTGTTGATTCTCCTGAAACCTTTATCAAAAGTATCCCACACATTAGTTTTGTTTGGGGCGATGAAAACGTAGAATTTTTACGTGAAAGATATAACAACCTTCAGAAAAGTGATCTTTTTAAAGGAATGACCTTTTCTGAGGATCCAAAAGAACTTGCAAGCTGGATGCCTTTGGTTATGAACGAAAGAGATCCTAAAGAGAAAGTTGCCGGTACAAAAATGGAGCTTGGTACAGATGTAAACTTTGGTGCACTGACAAGAATGATGTTTAATTACCTTCAGAAGAAAGAAAATGTAAGCATGCATTTTGACCACGAAGTTCGTAAACTAAAGCAAAATGATGGTTTATGGGAAGTAAAGGTGAAAAATGAAACCACTGGAAAGAAGAGGGTTGTAAAAGCCAAATTTGTATTTATTGGTGCTGGTGGGGGTTCTTTACCACTTCTGGAAAAAGCAGGTATTCCTGAAGGAAACGGATTTGGAGGTTTCCCGGTAAGCGGACAATGGCTTAAATGCGTTAATCCGGAAGTTATTGAGCGTCATAATGCCAAAGTATACGGAAAGGCTTCAGTTGGAGCTCCGCCAATGTCTGTTCCACACCTTGATACAAGAATGATTGATGGCAAAAAAGCATTGCTATTTGGCCCTTATGCAGGTTTTTCTACAAGATTCTTAAAACACGGTTCTTTACTTGATTTACCTCTTTCTATAAAAATAAACAATATCAGACCAATGATATCCGCTGGATTAGATAATTTGCAGCTTACTAAATATCTGATAGATCAGGTACGTCAGTCGCCAGAGGATCGTATGGTAGCCCTTAGAGAATATCTGCCAACTGCAAAAATGGAAGATTGGGAATTAGAGACAGCAGGTCAACGTGTTCAGGTTATTAAGAAAGATGAAAAACATGGTGGTGTTCTTGAATTTGGAACTGAGGTAGTTACTGCTGCCGATGGATCAATTGCGGCATTACTTGGTGCATCACCGGGAGCGTCTACAGCTGTTTCTATTATGATTACTTTAATGGAGCGTTGCTTTAGCGATCAGATTAAAACAGAAGACTGGCAGAAAAAGCTGAAAAGCATGATTCCATCTTACGGTCAGCCACTTAATGGTAATGCACAGTTAACTGAAGAAATCAGGATTCAAACTACTCATGCACTTAGTCTAAAAACTGCATAGTACTAGTTTTATTTAGCGCTTAAAATGTAGCTTCATCTATTAAAGATGTTACGTTTTAAAACATAGAGAAAAGGCTTTTTAAAGGCTGTTTTTTAGTATTTTAGAATACCGGAAACTCCTTTCAAAATGAAAAAAAAATCTCTAAGCCCTAGTTGGAAATTTCTATTTCCATTATTACTATTAACTAACATTACCTTCGCTCAAAACATTTACAAATTTACCGAAGGATTATTACTAAACAATGTACACAGATATGGCAGAGAAGCTCTCTACACAGATTTGCTGGCCTATCAATTGTTCACCAAATCACTTAAGCAACCCGTTCCTGATGCTGTATTTGGCAACAGCAGTACAGGAGCTGAATTAAAATGGCTTAAGATTTCGGCTGATACAGCCGGCAGATTTAGAAGCAGATCATTTAACGGAGGCTATTTGTATCTGACCTATAATTCTGATCAAGAAAAAACTGCCTTACTAAATATTAAAGGCAATAGCGCTGTTTTTGTAAATGGTGTTATTCATGCCGGCGATCCGTATTCATCTGGTTGGATGTATATTCCAGTGAACTTAAAAAAAGGCTTGAATGAATTTTATGTACGTGGCCAAAATCTATCAGCAAATCTATTTTTCAATAACAAACCAGTTCATTTAAATACGGAAGATGCAACGCTACCAAGCATTGTTAAAGGAGATAAAAACAACAACTTACTTGGAGCCATTGTTGTAATCAATTCAACCAGTAAGGAATTAAAGAACTATAAGATAAAAAGCAATCTGGAAGGAAAAGAAACGATCACAACATTGCCTTCAATTCCTGCAATGTCAACCAGAAAAGTAATCTTCAGATTAAACACGGAAGCTATAACCGGTAATTCCAAAACCAGTTTCAAGCTCAATTTAACAGATGGAAATAGAACCCTTGATGAAACCAATATAGCATTGGAGGTAGCCGATCCATCTTCAGAAAAGTACATGAATACATTTATTAGTAATATTGATGGTAGTCTTCAATATTATGCAGTAGCACCTAAAATAGGGGCAAATGAACCAGGTTCAGCACTGTTCTTTTCTGTTCATGGGGCGGGAGTAGAAGCAATTGGTCAGGCAAGAGCGTATCAATCCAAAGACTGGGGAAATCTTGTAGCTCCAACAAACAGGAGGCCAAGAGGCTTTAACTGGGAAGATTGGGGAAGGCTGGACGCACTGGAAGTTTTACAGCTGGCAAAGGATAAGTTTAAGCCGAATCCTCAGCACATCTACCTTACCGGACACTCAATGGGAGGGCATGGCACCTGGTTTTTAGGAGCAACTTATCCTGATAAATGGGCTGCTATCGCACCTTGCGCGGGTTACCCAACACTAAAAGGGTATGGTTCTGCTGATGGATTAATTCCAGACAGCAGCTCGTCGGCCATAGGCAATGTGCTACTCAGCGCAAGTAACCAAAGCGATGTATTTAAACTTAAAAACAACTATAAATCATTTGGTATTTATATACTTCACGGAGATGCCGATCGTACCGTATCTGTTAATTACGCACGATCAATGAAAAAGACTTTAGCAGACTTCCATCAGGATTTTAGTTATTACGAATATCCTAATGGATCCCACTGGTACGGAAATGAAAGTGTAGATTGGAATCCGCTTTTTGAATACTTTAAATGGCACAGCAAACCTATTGATACAGGAGTTAATACCATTGATTTTACTACTGCTAGCCCTGGTATTTCATCTTCTTATTATTGGGCCACTGTTCATCAACAAACAGCCCCGCTTCAATACAGTAGAATTCAATTTAAAAGAAATATTAATGCAGGTAATATTACTGGAAGCTCACAAAACGTAAGGCTTTTGAAGATAGATCTAAAAGACTTTAGCGCCAATAAAAACATTACCATTACCATTGATAGCCTGGACCCTGTTAATTATACAACCAAAAGTACAACAGATGAAATCTACTTGCTAAAAGAAGGCAATAAATGGAACATCACCTCTGCACCTGGTTTATCTGAAAAAGGACCACACAGATATGGTACATTCAAAGACGGTTTTAATAAAAAGATGGTTTTTGTATATAGCACAGCCGGAACTAAAGAAGAGAATGAATGGAGCGTAAACAAGGCTCGCTTTGATGCCGAAACGTGGTATTACAGGGGCAATGGCGCAGTAGATATTATAGCAGACAAGGAGTATTCGACTAGTGCTTACAAAGACAGAAACATAGTTATATATGGTAATGAGGACACTAATTTAGCATGGAAACCTCTATTAAAAGATTGCCCTGTGCAAGTAAGCCGTAATACAATTAAAGTAGGAAAAGAAACGCTTACAGGAGATGATCTGGCAGCATATTTTGTATGGCCAATAAAAAATACCAGTTCAAATACTGTATCTGTAATAGCCGGAAGTGGTATAAAAGGTATGAATGCAGCCCTGGCTAATCAGTACTTTGCAGGAGGAAGCGGGTTTCCTGATTATATGGTGTATCACTTAGATATGCTTAAATCAGGAATAGATGAAGTGAAAGTTGCCGGTTATTATGATTATAGTTGGAAGATCAAATAAGCCCTTGGGCTTATTTTTGATCTTCCAGATTCAAGTTTTCATCATCTTCTTTATACGGAAGATAAAGCAACAACATCGTCATCATTTCATCCTTTGTTTTCATCTCACCTCCACCAAAAACCATTTTTGGTGGATTTGAGGGATTCTTCGGATTATTCTTGGTATTGTCGTAAACTGCCTCAACAATCAGGCGCGATCCCTCGGGTACAATAATTGGCTTTTTGTAGGTGTACAGTTCCTGCCAGTTAAAATCCCAATCAGGTATCGAAATAAGTTTCAGAGTGTCTTTTTGAGGTGTAATTGCATATGCCTTAAAGCTTTTACCCAATAAATGCATGTGCGGCCATACTGCTATTATTGATTGCTTCTCAGGATTACTAACCACAAGCGTAAATTTCCTAACGCTATCGGCTGGAATCATAAAATATGGTGTGATTTCCTCTTCGGCTACGCCGCCTGATCCGAAATTAATAACATCAATAACCCTCTTAATTGGAGTCGTAGTGAAAAAGAAGTTTACACCAGATAAATCTATTTCATCCTTGCCAACAGGAGCATAGTGAATAGTTAGTAATATTACTCCGCGTTTTGGCATAGTCCATCCAATATCCTTTGGGTAAGACTCATAACCAGTGCCAGGAATCCAGCCACCATAATAAACCATATTAGTTTTTAACGGAGCATAAGCTATTTGTGACTCATCAGATTCACCTACTGTATTATTAATAAAATCAGGTTGTGAGGTTGTAGAAATAGCATCAGGCACATCATAAATAGCAAAATTAGCATGATGAATTACTTTTTTATTTTTTGAAATAAATTCTATAGCCTCAACATTCTGAGCCTTGTCAAATTCAAATGGAATTTTAAAAACAATAAAGCGCTCTGCATTATCACCTTTAACCTGAAATGGCTTACTAACGCTAAGCACAGCATCTGGCTGCCTGCTATATCTGGTACCTTCATGATATTTATTCAGTATATCCGTTGTGGATTTTATTTCATGTCCCTTTGGCATTTTACTATCAATCCAATTATTGATTGTTTTTTTTTCAGCAGCAGTTAACATTCTTACATTCGAAAAAGAGGATGAGGTATAATGGCTGTCAGCTCGCCATGGTGGCATATAACCAGTATTAATTACATCTTTAATAAAAGAAGCACGCTTTACTACGTCTTCATAAGAAATTAAATTGAATGGTGCGGCTTCACCCGGACGGTGACATGGTGCACATTTATTATAAATTATTGGGGCTACATTTTTAAAGAAAGTTTCCTTTTGTCCAAAAGTAAAAGATGTCTTTATCAGTAATAGTAATACAGCAATGTAAAATTTCATCATACGCTAAAAATCATTAAAGTAACAACTTTAATTAAAAATGGCCGGTATAACCGGCCATTTAATAAACATAAAATTAAATAATAATTATGGCATATCCCACCAAACTCTGCCTTTTGCATCTGTAGCCTGACCAAAACCAGGATCTTTTGCCATTTCAGTTATAGCAGTTTGTTTATTATTAAAATTAGGATCTCCCGCTACTGGGAAATTGATAACAAAACGCCTAGGAATTGCCTGAACCTGACCAGATACAACAAAATCTTCAACTACTAAAGATGTTGTTTTATTTGGCAATCCAGTCCTTTTCAATAATGCCCAGCTCTCATTAAAGTTTTTATAAAAATTTAAATACTGCTGAACACAAATTTGTTGTAAACCTGTTGCTGGATTGTAAACAATTTCCGGCATTGCTTTGTAAGCAGTAACAGCGTTATTATCCAATGCTGTATAGTCCTCTAAAGCAGCAGCCTTTGCCATTCTATCATAAGTAGTTATAGACGCGTCGATACCTTTATAATACCATTCAGACGCACTTTCTGAGGTTACACCTGTAGCAGCTAATTCCGCTCTGATAAAGCAAACATCAGCATAAGTTAAAATTAACAAAGTAGCTGCACCTTTACCGTTATTAAGCTGAGGAGCCCACATTCTGTTCTGAACTTGCGATACAGTATCCAAATTAACGTTGTTTGTGCCGTCTTTAATCACTACCGGGCTAAAGAATGCAGCTTTAGTAGGATCTGTAGAAGCATCAGGACTGGTATACTGTCCATAATAACGTCTTGAATCATACACTGCGTTTGCAGCTATTTTTCCTTGAGTTTTAGCCTGATTAAATCTGTCTAAAGTCCATGAGTTTGGTAAATAGAAAAGTTTTAATCGTGGATCATTGTTTCTGTACATAAAATCAACAGAATGATGAGCTCCATAGGCTCCTGAAGCAGTTATATCCCAGTTTCCGGTACCGATGAATAAAGAACCGGCCTTTAATGACCAATCTTCATCTGGAGATGAAATAAGATCTGTAGGGTTGGCTAGAATTTCTAGTGCTATTTCTTTAAGTTTCGCAGGATTTCTTTTCGAAAGGCGGCTAGCTATTCTAAGACGAAGACTTGTAGCTACTTTTATCCAGTTAGTAATTTTTCCTTGAAAATATAAGTCGTTGTTACCAAAACTCACTTGTTCAACAGGTTGAGTGGCCTTTAATGTAGTAACAGCTGCCTTTAAAGATTTGTCGAAAATATCATATAACTGCTCCTGTGTATCATAAGTTGGGGTAAGAGTACCACCGTAACGTGCTTGAAACGCTTGGGTATATGGAATGCTTCCATTACCGTCAGTTACAAACCAAGCTTCGTAAACCTTCATGATTTCAGCAATAGAACTCATATAGGCATAACGTGGCACTTGATCAGCAGGAAGCTTTTCAATTGTTTTTTGAACATCTACCAATAGAGGTCCGGAACTAGAAAAGAATCTTCCGTATCTGTTGTTAATGTTTCCTATTGGATCTGTAATAGTAATAGAGTTACCGGCAACTCCTACGAGCTGACGAGTCCATCTAGAAATACCTCTGTATTGCTCATAAAAAGCTTCAAAACTATCATCATGCCAATTAGTAATTGCCTTAGTAAAAAGAGGGGCAGGGGCTATTACACCTACCAAATCCGGATTTGTGTTGTACTCAGCAAATTTCTCTTTACTACAAGAACTTACCAGGAGCAGCGCACAAGATGTTAGCGTTATGCCAACTTTATATTTTAAATATTTCATAATATTTTAGTCAATTTTGTCAAACAATGAATTAAAAACTACCATTAATACCAAACCCAAAGGTTCTTACATAAGGAGTACCACCACCTAAAAATGCATCACCGGCACCAGTACCAGTAAAGTCATTAATATTAATGTTGTCAGGTGCATTATTGTACAAGAAACCTACGTTTCTGGCACTAACGTTTACACGAATTCCATTCATTTTTATTTTCGCAGCAAAGCTTTTAGGTAAATCGTAACCTAATGTAATGTCTCTTACAGCAACCCATGATGATTTAAATGCACCTCTTTCACGAATACCAGCACTCCATCCATTAGAGTTATTATAGTATCTCCAGGTAATTGTAGGAATTCTCATTCCTTTATCAATGGTTTCCTGATGAGTCATTCCACCAACATCAACACCATTTATTTTAGTTCCCTGAGCAAAAACACCATCCAATACTACCCCAACTTGCTTAACACCATCAGCATCAGTATATTCAGTACCACCAGTTTGTGGAGTACGACCTAACAATGTGTTTTTCAAGTTACCTGTCTGACTTCCATAGTAATAAGTATCAGAGAATACATATCCGCCAAATTTAGCATCAATAAGAGTACTCAATGAAAAGTCTTTGTAATTGAATATGTTTCTAACGCTTCCATAAAACTTTGGAAGGGTTGACCCAATCTGACTTTCATTTTTCAATCCATTTGCATAGTTAGATGCTCTAACATAGACAGCTCCACCCGAACCGGCTGTAGTTAAGACCTTTTTACCGTTATTAGGGTCATCAATAGGTTTACCACTTGCATCTCTTGCCTGATATTTAGCATAGCCATAGGCTGCAACCATTGTAGAATACTCGCCGCCAACTTGAGCTATTGTTCTGATACCATCGCCACCACTTAACTGAACCGTAGTAACACCTGGTGCTAATGAAATAATTTTTGTTCTGTTTAAAGTGTAATTAAAATAGGTATCCCATGAAAAACCAGTTTTTGTTTTAATAGGAGTACCTGATAAGCTTAATTCTATACCCCAATCCTGTGTATTTCCACTATTAATTAATTGACTTGAAACACCGCTCTCTATTGAAGTTCCTAAACCAATGATTTGATTTTTAGTATTCTTTTTATAGACAGTGAAATCAATACCCAATCTCTTCTGCAACATTTTTAGTTCAAAACCAATTTCCTTACTGAAAGTTCTAAGCGGTTTAAGGTTAAGCTCTCCTAAAGTTGAGTTTTCGAATCCATATTGCTCAATACCATCTCCTCCTGTTATAGGAGCATAATTTCCGCTTCTAACGTAATATCCGGCATTAGCTCTATAAACATCTGTTCCTCCACCAGTGATTGAGTAAGAGGCACGAAGTTTACCAAAATTAAAAAACTCTGGTAACTTAAATGCATCGGTGAATACAAATGCAGCATCAGCTCCCGGGTAGAAATAACTGTAGTTTCCAGTCCCGTTTGAATAAACAAGTGTTGAATTCCACTCATTTCTAGCATACAAGTTCAACGTAAGCCATTGCTTGTAAGTAACAGTTCCCTGTCCATATGTAGCAAATATCTGAGCTATATTTGGTGCACCTTCATACACCTGAGGATCTTGAATTGAATTGCTTAACCTAAATTGACGAGGTATTCTTAAACCACCTCTACTATTAAAGCTTGCACTTTTTACTTGTGAACGAGTTAACTCAGCACCACCCTGAAGGAATAAATCAAAATCATTTACAGTATGATTTAGATTTAAATTGGCACGATATCTTGAATCAAAAAAGTTCCTCATTTCTGAACCATAGTAACCACCGGCAAAACCAACACCAGTTCCCAACTCCCTAACTTCTCTATTTGTATTATACCAGTTTAAGGCAGCATTTGTTTCTAGTTGCAACCATTTAGTAAAATTAACCTTAGCATTTAATGCACCTCTAAAGTTATTTTCACTTTGGAGTTGACTAAACTCATTTAACATGAAAAATAAATTGTTAGTACCAAATGGGTCATTAGTACTTCTTCCTCCGTTAATTGGATCTAGATATTGCTTACTCCAATAGTCAAGATCGAAATTTGTAGGATATCCCCAGGTAAGACCATAAATCAAACTGTTGTCTCCAGATAATCTTTGAGGATTAAACCCTCTGGTATTAGAATAACTCACAGTTCCATCAACAAATATAGCATCAGCAAGTCTTTGAGTTCCCCTCAAATTAAATGTATGTCTGTCAAGTTTGTTGTTAGGGCTGATACCTTTACTGAAGTTATTAGCATAAGAAAAACGGAATGTAGTTTTTTCATTTCCACCTTGCATAGCTATGTTGTTATTAATATAACGACCAGTTTGATAAAGTGATAAAGGATTATTTAAAACACTGTTTTTAATTTGTCGTTCTCCATCAACATCCAGAACGGTTGAACCGTCTAGCTTTGGACCAAAGCTAAAACCGTATGAAGCTGGATTAATTTGGTTCATACCGTTAGACGTTTTAACAAAGTCGGTAGGTGTAAAACCTGAACCATATTCTTTCTGCATATCAGGAAGGGCATAAGCTTTATCGAATGTTTCATCATGACTAAAAGAAAAACCTAAGCCCTTTTGTGAATAACCTTTTTTAGTAGTAATCAAAATAACACCATTACTAGCTCTACTACCATATAATGCAGTAACAGATCCACCCTTTAGTACAGACATACTTTCGATATCATCTGGATTGATATTTTTAAGTACGTTACCAAAGTCTTGCTCACCACCTCTACTTGGAAGTACAACATCATCAGATAACATAATTCCATCAATTACTATAAGCGGAGTGTTTTCTCCACTATACAAACTAGATGCACCACGAATTTGGAATTTAGGAGTCGATTGAGGCCCACCTTGACCAGGCATAACTACAAGTCCTGGTACCAATCCTTGCAAGGCAGAAATTGGATTTATGGTTTTTGCCGCACGGATTTGTTCCCCACCAATTTGATTCATTGCATAACCAAGATTCCTTTTATCACGAGTTTCACCAAGACCAGTAATTACTACTTCTTCAAGTGCCTTGTCATCAGCCTGAAGCTTAATAGTCATATTAGTACTTGTTCCTACTTCTACCTCTTTTGTTAGGAAACCGATGTATCTTATTACTAACACAGCATTGTTAGATACATTTAAGGAGAATTTTCCACTACCATCTGTGGTAATACCGTTGTTCGTCCCCTTTTCAAAGACACTTACTCCTGGAATAGGAGATCCGGAATCTTCAGTTACCGTTCCGGTAACTTTCTTTTGCGCATAGGCAGCAATTGTTATTAGGCTAAATAACAGCACTGTCAAACACCTTAAGTAAATTTGTTTCATTTTTTTAAGATTTGATTAAACATTTAGGTTAGTTATATATTATAAAAAATTAGGGATTTCAGTTATTGTTCAATGTGTGATTATCACCATTCCTTACTAAAAATGGTAATGCTCTACAACCAATGCTGCTGCTCCTAACAGTTCAGCATAACTGGCTATATCTGAAACTTCAATTGTTGTTTGTTCGGCTATTTTAAGTATGCAATATTCATTTATTGCTTGTTGAATAGGAGGAAGGAACATCTTCCCTGCAATTGCACCCCTTCCGCTTAAAATTAGTTTCTCGGGATTTAGAATATGTAATAGCATAACCACACCTTTGCCTAACTGAAAAGCAGCGTCAGACAAGATGGAAACAGCCAGTGGATCTCCCTGGCTTGCCGCATCAAGAAAATGATCTCCAGGCTGTTTACTTGTATCATTAAACAGCCATTCTAAACTTGATTTTGCGCCACTATCAAGCGCTATTTTTGCTTTATTGGCCATAACTACCAACGAAGTTTCCACTTCAATGCAGCCACGTTTACCGCACGAGCACAAGTCGTTGCTTTGAGAAAGGGGGATGTGGCTAAACTCACCACCATAGCCACTATTCCCCCTGTACGGAACACCATTTATGATCATTCCTAACCCAGTTCCCCAGCCAATATTGAGAACAAGTATGTTTTTTTTATCTCTGCCTTTCCCAAATTTTAACTCCGCAAAAGCAATTAAGCTTGAATCATTATCGATATAGACCGGAAATTTAAATTGTTGGGTTAAGTATTTTTTAAGGTTGGTGTTTAAATTATTACTGATAACAGAAGGGTAGATATTCTTCTCATCGTTTATGAAACCTGGCATTCCAATTCCGATACCAATAATATGATTGGCATTCAGGCCAGAATTTTCAATATTCTTTTTAATAAAATCAATCAAATTACCAATGTCTTCCTTATCCTCTGATAATTTGATACTTGTTGATACTAAAGGAAATACAATACTTTTGTTAAAGTCGTAAATTACCATCCTCGCAGTCAACTGGTCAACAGCCACAGCCACTATATACTGCTTTTTCTCAGGATTTATCAGGTACATTGATGGTCTTCTGCCACCTGTAGAAGGCGCTAAACCTTCTTCAATAACAAAGCGTTCGTCTATTAATTCATTAACAACCGCAGTAACCAGAGGCAGACTTTTTTTTGTGAGTTTACTCAGCTCCAAAAGTGAGAGTTGGTGACCATAATAGAGCCCCCTCAAAATCTCAGATTTGAGTTGTTTAGTTTTTTTTATGATTAATGACATCTTTTTTGTTACAAAACAATAATCGAACTTATGAAATTATCTTAAAAAAGAAGAAATTCTTTTTAAAATATTTATTAACATTAATAACTAAATTGTTTTTATTTGATAATTAAGCAGTTTTTAGCTTAAAAATTAATTAGTGCTAAATATTAATATTTGACTTTTTGCATGGGGTAGCCTTTGTTCTGCCTTTGGGTGCTTATGGGTCAACTACTAAGCAGGTTAAAGCCATGGCTAAAGAAGATACAATGCAAACCAAAGTGCCTAGTTTATAAAAACAATCTTTATATTTAATACGTTTGACTATAAACAGAAAAATGCCGCGCTGGTCTAAAATAACACTCAAAGTAATAGGTATCCTTATAGGGTTGATACTTATAATCTTCTCTGCTCTTGCTTTATATGTTAATTCAAATAAAGAGAGCCTATTGCAAACTATTACCCAAAAACTTAATAAAAACCTTAATGGAACACTTACAATAGGTAGCATGGAACCAACTTTTTTACGTGGTTTTCCCGGTGTTTCTATTAAGTTACTAAAAGTGACTATGAGGGATAGTTTATGGAAAAACCATCAGCATACGCTTTTAGATGCCAAAGAGCTCGAGGTTTCTGTAAACACCCTATCACTATTAAAAGGAACTGTAGAAATTAAAAAGATAGGTATTAATGATGCAGCCATTTATCTGTTTACAGATAGTAACGGCTATAGTAATACTGCTATATTCAGAAAAAAAGACAAAACCAAAAAGAAAGATGATAGCGAATCATCATCACCTGAAATACGAAAATTCACATTAAACAACGTCAGTTTTGTGGTAGATAACAAAAAAGGCCACAAACTATTCCAATTTGAAATTTATGATTTAAAAGGTAATATAGATTGTCCGCTATTAGGTGGCTGGGATGCTGAACTTAAACTTAAAACACTGGCAAAAAGCCTTGCATTTAATACCAGAAGAGGAAGCTTTATTAAAGACAAGCTTTTGGAAGGCCCTTTTAAGGTTAGCTACAATGACAATTCAGGGATTGTACAAGTAGCTCCGAATACATTAAACATCGGCAATGATCCTTTTATAATCGGGGCTAAGTTTGATACCTCTAAAGAGAACACGGAATTTACCATTAACATAGAAACAAAAAATATACTGTGGCGCGATGCATCAGCTTTGCTGGCACCCAATATTACCGCTAAGCTCAACATGTTCGATCTTAAGCAGCCAATACATGTTTATTGTACATTAGGAGGTAATATGGGGCCAGGGGGCGACCCCTCGATAAATGTTAAAGCACTGGTAAAGGACAATACACTAACAACGCCCGGAGGAGTGGTGGACAACTGTAGTTTTACAGGCCAATTTACCAATAGCTACATCAGCGGCAAAGGTATAAGCGACGAAAACTCGGCCATTAAACTGTTTAATTTTAAAGGAAGCTACGCTCAGATACCATTTTCTATAGACACTGCTTTTATCAATAACCTGAATAAACCAATTGCAACCGGCATATTCAAATCCCAGTTTGAAATTGCTAAACTCAATAACATTATAGGAGAGGAGATGCTTAAATTTGGTAAAGGAACTGCAAATGTTAAACTTGCCTATCGAGCAGACATTGTTGATTTTCAGCTTACAAAGCCTTATGTTAAAGGCTTGGTAGATATTCAAAATGCCGATGTAAGCTATGTTCCGCGTAAAGTGAATTTTAAGAATACAGCCATTTCATTAAACTTTACAGATCACGATCTTTACATTAAAAATATACGACTGCAAAGTGGTAAAAGTGTAGTGTTTATGGAAGGGTCAGTCGGGAATTTCTTAAACCTTTATTATACCGATCCTGAAAAAATACTTTTAAACTGGAAAATCAGAAGTCCTGAAATCCATTTGGGCGAGTTTATTGGTTTCCTTGGTACCCGAAAGCCAAAGGCAAAAAAAAGAACCAGGCAGAGTAATTTTTCTGAAAATTTAAATGAACTTTTCGAAAAGAGTCAGGTTAATATGAACATTAAGGTCGATAAAATTTACTACAGTAAATTCCTGGCCACAAATGCAAATGCAGATCTGCTGCTTACAGAAAATGGTATAGCCATTAAAAACGTGAGCGTAAAACATTCAGGTGGGTCGGTTTCTTTAAATGGAAGCATAGCACAAAAGGGAAGTACCAACAATTTTAAACTTAATACCGTGATTACTAATGTTGATATTAAGAACTTCTTTTACTCCTTTAATAACTTTGGGATGAAAACACTAACATCCAAAAACTTAAAGGGCTATCTTTTTTCTACTACCAATATATCGGGCGTTATTAGCGATAAAGGCAATCTGCTTCCGAATTCATTATATGGCAGCATCGCTTTTAATTTAAAAAAAGGAGCCCTGCTAAGTTTTGACCCTATAAAAAACGTGGGTAAATTTGCTTTCCCGTTCCGGGATCTGGATAACATTACATTTACTAACCTAAACGGAAAGTTTGATGTACGGGGGCAAAAAATTACAATAAACCCAATGCAAATTAACTCTAGCCTGCTTAATATGGATATAGCAGGAATATACTCCATGTCTACCGGAACTAATATTACATTAGATATACCGTTAAGAAACCCTAAAAAGGATGCTGACATAACAGATAAAGATGAAAAAAGAGCACGCAGAATGAAGGGAATTGTGTTACATTTACTTGCAACGGATGGTGAAGACGGAAAGATTAAGATCAAATTGAACAGGAACCGCGATAAAACAAAATAAACAAATCTATTAATCACCTTAATTAATTGAAATGAAACGTAATGCAACTGCCGTTTGGAATGGCACTATTAAAGAAGGCTCTGGCCATTTAACTACTGACAGTAAAGTACTTGATAAAACACAATATTCATTTAACAGTCGCTTTGCCGATGGTATTGGCACCAATCCTGAGGAATTGATGGCTGCAGCGCATGCCGGATGTTTTACCATGAAGCTAAGCTTAGACTTAACTGAGGCAGGATATAATCCTACTTCTCTTGAAACTAAAGCTACTGTTACTTTAGATAATGGTGTTATTACCACCTCTCATCTGGTATTAAAAGCTGAAATCCCTGGAATTGACGATGCTAAGTTCCAGGAAATTGCTGCAGGTTCAAAAGCTACATGCCCGGTAAGTAAAGCTTACAATGTAGAGATTAGCCTGGAAGCCACATTGGCCTAAATGAACTTTTAGATAAACTTATTTCCTGAAATCCTCCTCTTTATTTAATAAATTGGAGGATTTTTTTATTCTATAGTTACGAGATACGCAGTAATTTATCTATTTTCGACTTTTCGAGCTAAACAAACTATTAACAACCACAATGACCAAGTCTATACTTGTTTTGAAATTAGGTTCTGCCTCTATTACTACTGCCAAAGGTGAGATTGATGAGGCAATAATTGCAGATATAACCCGGCAGGTTGCAGAACTTGCTCATAATCATCACTTAATATTGGTTTCATCGGGCGCTGTTGCAGCCGGAAAAAAATATATAAAAAACTATAAAGGCAAAATTAGCGAACGAAAAGCCGCTGCATCAATAGGCAATCCTTTGTTGTTAAGTACATATTCAAAACATTTTAAGCCCTACAATATTTCTATTGCGCAAAGTTTATGCGAAAGACAGCATTTTTCTCATCGTACACAGTTTTTGCAATTAAAGGAGACTTATGAGGAACTATGGAAAAACGGTGTGATACCAATTGCTAATGAAAATGATGTGGTGAGTAATCTGGAGTTAAAATTCTCTGACAACGATGAACTTGCTACCTTATTAGGGGTTGGTTTTGGTGCTTCACTTATCCTTTTAGGCACATCTGTACCAGGCGTTTTGGATAAAGAAGGAAATGTAGTTGATAAAATTGAGTCTATTAACAAGGATGTATTCTCTTTAGCAAACAAAAATACGTCGGGCGTTGGTTTGGGTGGTATGATCTCTAAACTAACTTTTGCAAATCTTGCCTCTACTATGGGGATTAAGGTTGTTATTTTTGGGGTTAGAACACCAGATGGTATATTAAAAGCAGCAAATGGAGAGTCGGGTACTGTTTGTATGCCAAAAAACTGCTCAATTTCTGCAAGAAATAAATGGCTTGCAAGCGGAAGCCTGGTAACTGGCCGACTTATGGTTGATGCCGGCGCCAGCGAAGCAATAAAGAAAAGAAAAAGCTTACTTGCTGTTGGTGTAAAATCTATTGAGGTAAACTTTGATAGCGGTGAAATATTTGAAATTAGTGACGAAGCAAATAACATTGTAGCTGTGGCCCTTGCAAAAGTTTCGTCTGATACAATTAGCAAAAACTCTAAACAACATAACCTGGAGATAGCCAATGCCAGTGATATTGTAATATTATAATATGATAATGGAATCGATAGAAGACCAGTTAATCAGTGCACAAAATGCTAAGAAATCTATAGCAGCGCTCAGTGATAAGGACAGGCAAGATATAATCATCCGGATTGCAGAGATTATTTCTGAGAGAAAAGAGGATATCATTGCAGAGAATTTAAAAGATCTGGAGAGAATGTCTGATGCTGACCCCAAAAAAGATCGTCTCCTATTAAATGCCAACCGAATTACTGAGCTTAGCAAAAGCCTGGTTGACGTTTCCAATCTGGAAGATCCTACCAATAAGATTCTTTCTGAAAAAACGATTGAGAATGGTCTTTTCATTCAAAAAAGAACAGTTCCACTTGGCGTTGTAGGTGTTATTTACGAATCGAGACCAAACGTTACGCTTGATGTTGCTGCTTTATGCATCAGATCTGGAAATGTTTGCTTGCTAAGAGGCGGGCAGGATGCTTACCATACAAACCTGTTTGTTGTTTCATTAATTCAGCAGGTGCTTGCAGAAAAGTACCTCGATGTAAATATTGTACAGCAGCTTCCGGCTGAAAGAAAGTACATATTAGATATTTTAACTGCAGAAAAATACATTGATGTAATTATCCCTCGCGGCTCTAATCAGCTTATCGAATTTGTTCGCAAAAACGCTTTAGTACCTGTAATAGAAACAGGAGCAGGGGTTTGCCATACTTATGTAGAGCAATCGGCCAGGCTTGAAGATGCTGCTAAAATAGTTGTAAATGCAAAGGTATCCAGACCATCTGTTTGCAATGCGCTTGATACTGTATTGGTTGATAGAAAAATTGCCAAGCCTTTTCTGAAAATACTGGCTCCTTTATTAGCTGGATATAATGTAGAGATATTTGCGGATGAGGATTCTTATGAAATATTAAAAGAGCAAAACTATCCACTAATTAATAAAGCTGAACCTGAAGATTTTGGAAGGGAATTTCTTGATTTTAAATGTTCTGTAAAGCTTGTAGATAGTACAGATGAAGCTTTAGACCATATTGCAAAATTCTCTTCGAAACACTCTGAGGCCATTATTACCCAGGATGCTGTAAAAACTGAGTTGTTTTTGAACCAGGTTGACGCTGCTGTGGTTTACTTAAATGCTTCGACCAGATTTACAGACGGACAAGTTTTTGGTTTAGGTGCTGAAATTGGCATATCTACTCAAAAACTACATGCAAGGGGGCCTTTTGCTCTTGAAAAACTAGTTACCGAGAAATGGATTGTTAAAGGTGAGGGACAGGTAAGATGAAACCAGCATCAATAAAAGACATTGCCAGTAAGGCTAATGTATCTATCACTACTGTTTCTTTTATTCTGAATGGCAAAGCTGAGCAAATGCGCATCAGTAAAGGGGTTATTGAAAAGGTTAACACCATAATTAAAGAGTTTGATTTTAAACCAAACCAGGTAGCAAGAAGTTTAAGAACCGGAAATACGCAAACTATTGGACTAATAGTAGAGGACATCTCGAACCCTTTCTTTGCCAGTATTGCCAGAAAAATTGAAGATAAGGCTTATAAAAGAGGATATAAAATTAGCTATTCCAGTACTGAGAATGACCCGGTTAAGGCTAAGGAGCTTATAGAAATGTTTAAGTCGAGGCAGGTTGATGCTTACATTATTGCTCCTGTACCTGGCATTGAAGCTGAGATTAAACAATTGCTTACAGAGCGTATTCCTCTGGTGATATTCGATAGGAACTTGCCTGACATAGATGTTAATTGTGTGGTTGTAGACAACTTTAATGGTACTTACATTGCCACAAAACATCTTATTGATAGCGGTAAAAAGAACATAGCCTTTGTTACTGTAGATTTGCACGTAGACCAGATAAACAATCGTTTTTTAGGGTACGAAAAAGCGCTTCAGGATAATGGTATTAAGTTTAATAAGGATATTTATACAGAAATACCATTTGACAGTACTGACGATAATACCAATGCTCAGTTAATGTTGTTATTTGAAAAGAACCCTGAAATTGATGCGGTGTTATTCTCTACCAACTACCTGGCAATTAAAGGTTTGTTGGTTCTAAAAACTATAAACAAGGAAATCAATGATGATTTTAGTATTGTAGCTTACGATGATCACGATGTATTTAAATTACATACACCGCCTATTAGTGTTGTAGATCAGCCTATTGAAGATATGGCCGAGAAGATCATTGATGTACTTTTAAATGAACTTGCATCGGCCAATAATACGTTAACAAAAAGAGAAGTAAGTAAAATTATACTTCAACCTAAATTTATAAAAAGATGATTTAGAGGTTATCAAACCTCTAAATCATTCATTATAGCTTTTACTTTGGCACTTAACTCAGCATCAGCTGCTTTAAAACTAGCCTTATCTTTAAGTGGTGCATTTACACTGCAGTAGAATTTAATTTTAGGCTCGGTACCTGATGGTCTGGCCGAGATAATACTTCCATCTTCAGTAATAAATTGAAGTACATCTGATTTAGGTAGCTCCAATTGTTTCTTTTGATTTGCGATAAGATCTGTTTCTACACCCAATTCATAGTCTTTTAAGGTTGCAACTTTAGAACCACCAAGTGTAACAGGAGGATTGTTTCTGAATTTCTCCATCATTGCTTTAATTTCTTCAGCACCTGTTTTTCCTTTTTTGGTTATAGATACCAATTCTTCTTTATACAAACCATACTGCACATACATATCAAGCATAGCGTTATATAAACTACTGCCTTTATCTTTGTAAAAAGCAGTCATTTCTGCAATAAAAGCACATGATACAACAGCATCTTTATCTCTTACTAGTTCCCCTATAAGGTAACCGTAGCTCTCTTCGCCACCACCTATAAACGTTTTCTTTCCTTCAAGATTTGTCATTAATTGACCAATCCATTTAAAACCTGTTAAGGTATTGTAATAAGTAACATTCTTAGCCTTAGCTATTGTTTCTATTAAATTTGATGTTACAATAGTTTTAACAATATACTGCTCTCCGGTAAGTTTACCTTTTTCTTCCCAGGCACTTAACAGATAATTGATCAATAAGCTACCTGTTTGGTTTCCGTTTAGGAGCACAAATTCACCATCATTGTTTTTAACCGCAATACCAACACGATCGGCATCAGGATCTGTTGCCAGAACAAGATCAGCATCTATTTCCTGAGCTTTTTTAAGTGCTAGTGTTAAGGCCTCTTTTTCTTCCGGGTTTGGATATACAACGGTTGGGAAGTTACCATCAGGAGTACTTTGCTCTTCAACCAGCGTTAAATTTGTAAAACCGAATTGTTCAAGTGCTTTAGGAACCAAAGTAATTCCTGTACCATGAATAGGAGAGTATACAATTTTAAGATCTTTTTGGCGGGCAATAGCTTCAGGTGATACTGAAAGTTCAGTGATTTTATCCAGATAAAGCTGATCAATATCTTCTCCAATAAGTTCTATATTACTGTCAATACGATCAAATTTAACCTCATCAATACTTTTAATATTGGCAACTTCGTCCATTACAAGGGTATCATCAGGTGCGGTAAATTGTCCGCCATCTGCACCATATGCCTTATAACCGTTATACTCTTTTGGATTATGAGAAGCAGTAAGCATTACACCGCTTCGGCAGCCCAATTCGCGGATAGCGAAAGATAATTCTGGCGTAGGTCTCAGTGCTTTAAAGAAATAAACATGTATTCCATTTGCCGAAAACACATCAGCAGTGATCTTTGCAAAATAATCAGAATTATTCCTACTATCGTGAGCAATGGCAACTTTTACCTTTTCTCCCGGATATTTTTTTTGAAGATAGTTAGCTAAACCTTGTGTTGCAGTTCCAATTGTGTATTTATTGATCCTGTTAGATCCTGCGCCCATTATTCCGCGTAAACCGCCTGTACCAAATTCCAGGCTTCTGTAAAATGAATCAGTAAGCTCAGTAAAAGCTTCTTTATCTAGCAACTGCTGTATTTCCAGCTTAGTTTTTTCGTCGTAATTGCCATTAAGCCATTCGTTTATGGTATTTAATGTAGCTGCTTCTAATTGCATAGTTTATGATGTGTTTTTTAGATATCGTAATGAAAAACAGTAATATACTCGTTAAGTTTTACTTGAGAAATGTAATTCTTATAATATTCCAAATTTTATTTTGTCAATATCATGATTATTAGCTCCCTTTTCTTTAATTTCACGCCCTAATATAAGTATATAACCAATTTGATTGAAATAATATTAACCTTTAAAATCTAAATAACTAATAATGAAACCATCAGAATTTTACTGATGGGGTTATTACCAAAAAACAATTTATAAAATTATGAGAATATTAAAGTTTGGAGGAACTTCTGTAGGAAGCCCTGAGCGGATGAAAAAATTGCTGGATATCATTAATCCGGCAGAAGAACAAATTGTAGTGCTTTCAGCAGTGTCTGGCACAACGAACAGTTTAGTGGAAATTTCAGCCAAACTTTTAAAGGAAGATAAACAGGCTGCGTTAAGTCTTATTAACGCATTACATCAAAAATATAATGAATTTGTAGCCGAGCTTTTAGTAGAAGGTGATTTTCGCGAACAAGGCCAGGAAGTGGTAAATTATCACTTTAACTTCCTTGAAACATTGGTAAACGATCTTTTTACACCGATTGAGGAAAAAGTAGTACTTGCACAAGGCGAGTTATTATCAACCACATTATATCATATCTATCTTAAATCGATAGGCGTTCCATCTGTATTGCTTCCTGCTTTGGATTTTATGAAAACTGATGAGGACAATGAACCTGATGTTCCTTTTACAACCAAGCACTTACAACCAATATTAGATCAAAATAAAGGAAATAAACTGTTTATTACACAAGGGTTTATTTGCAGAAACAGCTTTGGCGAAGTAGATAACCTTAGACGTGGCGGAAGTGATTATACTGCATCGCTGATTGGTGCGGCCATTTTAGCTGAAGAAGTTCAGATATGGACCGATATTGATGGTATGCACAATAATGATCCAAGAATAGTTAAAGGAACTAAACCTATTTCTCAGCTTTCATTTGATGAGGCTGCTGAGTTGGCTTACTTTGGTGCTAAGATATTACACCCACAATCTGTTTTTCCTGCTCAAAAATATAAAATTCCGGTAAGGCTATTGAACACAATGGAGCCATCGGCTTCTGGTACTTTGATTACTAATGACAGTGAAAAGGGCAAGATAAAATCTATTGCCGCTAAAGATGGCATCACTGCAATTAAGATCCAATCGAGCAGAATGTTATTGGCTTATGGTTTCTTACGTCGTGTTTTTGAGATCTTTGAGCGTTATAAAACACCAATAGATATGATCACTACTTCTGAAGTAGCTGTTTCAGTAACTGTTGATTTCACAGACAATCTTGATAAAATTATTGAAGAGCTACATGATTTTGGAAGTGTTGAAGTGGATAACAATCAATCGATAGTTTGTGTAGTGGGCGATTTTAGTGCAGAGAAACATGGGTATGCGGCTCGTGTGCTAGATTCAATTAAACACATTCCCGTACGCATGATATCGTATGGTGGTAGCAACTATAACATTTCGTTGTTGATTAACACTGATGATAAAACTGAAGCTTTAAAAAGCTTACATAACCGCTTATTTGAATAATTATCTTCTTCTAAGCCAAAAGATAATACCAGCTATAATGAAAACGAGTGCGATGAAGAGACGATTTCTTCTTTCGTACTCTTTTCTACTGATCTTCTGCTTTTTATAGTCAAAATGATTGCCTAAGTAGATCAGGCTCAAAACAATAATTACAATTATAAAAAGATATTTAAACATTATGTTTTCTGATAAAGATATATCGCACTTCGCAAATTTAGAAACACCTTTCTATTTCTACGATCTTACTTTGCTGCAAAAAACGCTTAGTACTTGTGCTGATGCCGCTAAGTTATATAATTTTCATGTGCACTATGCCATGAAGGCAAACTTCAATGAGCGGGTTTTAGAAAAAATTAAGGATACAGGCTTTGGAGCTGATTGTGTTAGTGGAGGTGAAGTAAGCAAAGCGATAGAAGTTGGTTTTAAAAAGAATCAGGTAGTTTTTGCCGGTGTTGGTAAATCTGATAAAGAAATTAATGGGGCTTTGGATAACGATATCTTCTGTTTTAATGTAGAATCTATTCAGGAGCTTGAAGTTATAAATGAATTAGCCGGTAAGAAAAACAAAAAGGCCAGGGTAGCTATTCGGATTAATCCTAACGTAGATGCACACACGCATCATAACATTACCACAGGTTTGGATGAGAATAAGTTTGGTATAAACTCATGGGATTTGCCATTGTGTGCCGAGACTTTAAAGAAATCAGCTAACCTGGAGTTTCTTGGCATTCATTTCCATATTGGTTCTCAGATAACTAATCTTGATGTATATAAAAATCTTTGTGTACGTGTAAATGAATTTGCAGCATGGTTTGAAGAAAGAGGATTTACCGTAAAAGTATTAAACGTTGGTGGTGGTTTGGGTATTGATTATCATAATCCGGAACAACAGATTCCTGACTTCGGTGCCTACTTCAAAATATTCTCGGAGTTTCTAAATGTCAGATCAAATCAGGAAGTTCATTTTGAATTGGGCCGTGCCTTGGTAGGGCAATCTTCATCTTTGATAAGTAAAGTATTGTATGTAAAGAATGGGAAGAAAAAGAACTTTATTATTCTTGATGCAGGAATGACAGAGTTGATGAGACCGGCACTTTACCAGGCATATCATAAAATATCTAATATTTCAAAATTAGCTGAAGCAGATGCTGTAAAGTATGATGTTGTTGGCCCTATTTGTGAAAGCACAGATTGTTTTGGTAAAGAGGTAGAATTGCCAACAACACTTCGTGGAGATCTTATTGCTTTAAATAGCACTGGTGCTTACGGTGAGGTAATGGCTTCGCATTACAATTTAAGAGAAAATATTGTGTCTGTTTATAATACGGATATTTAAAATTCAGTGTAACAATACTTAAAAAGCCCATATGTAGTAATATGGGCTTTTTGTTTTAGAAATTTTATTCCTCAAAAAAGTCAATCAGACCACCTAAATAGTACTCTTCAATACCTTCGGTAAAATCCTTAAAGTCCTCATCGGGAATATTCGTTTGAACAAATTCCAGCGAAGTTCCCTTTTTATCTTCGTGTAGTTTAATAGTTACTATTGATGGCTCATTATCTTCGCCAAAATACCATTGCTGAACTATTTTTTTACCATAGTCAAATTCAATGTTTTTGCCGGTAATATCACCTTCCCAAAAAGAAAATTCAGTATTGGCTTCTTCTGTAAATTCAACCTCAGCACCGGTCCACAATTGTATGCTTTGCGCCTTTGTTAATGCCCAATAAACCTCTTCAGGCGGGGCAGGCAGGTAAGTGTATTTTTTATATGTCTTCATAATTATTCTCGCGGTTTTTCAGATTCAACACTTGCCGGCTCATTTGTTTCTGTTATTACTTCCTGATTAGCATTATATTCAGGTTCCTGTAAAACAGTTGTTTTTGGCTTATATTGTTCACTGTAATATTCTGCCAATGCCCATTCCCATTTGGTCTTAGGGTAAGTAAATACAAAAGTTTCTTTTACCTTTTCAGACTTCAATAAGTACCAGATCCAGGCAGTTATAATTACCAAGGCCCAAATTACGCGCGGAACTTCTTTGATGCTTGCTGAAGCTGTTCCTGATATATACTCCACGTAAAAACCAATGGCAAGGTCAAAGATAAGAAATCCCGTATGTGAAATAGAAAGGATAATGAATTGTTTAGGAAAACTGGATCGTCTGTTAAAGAATAGCAGCGCACAATAAATACTATATGCAAACATAAAGCCGTAAAAAACTCCTTCAATAAGGAATAAGCCTCTTACAATCCATTGTGATGAACCGAAGGCGCCCATTCTGATCCAAAAATCATTACCAAAAAGACCTAAAATTATCGGACTTAATAACATCATGAATGGTAAGTAAACAACTCTCATTCCCAGAAATACCAGCCAGCCATTAATATTACTGGCATATGCGATTTTTTCAATATCAAAGTCTGAACTTTTACGATAAAAGCGCAAGGCAAAGAACCCCGTAATTATAGTAGCTATAATAAAAGGAATAACAGCAATAGCGTTTACACCAGAACCACCTGCAGAGAGGGCAGATGCCTTACGGTTAACATGATAAGTTAAATATTCAGTAATTTTTTTACTTTCCTTTATGTAGTTTTTAACCTCATCGGGTTCAATAACGCCGGTCATTGTACGAAAAGTGTAATCGAATGTTGCCTTACGACCTCGCTGAAACCGGTAAAGCTCAAAATAATACTTATCATTTTCGATTTTAAAAGACTCTGTTCCGAGGTCTGCGTCATAAGGCATTGTAATAGATATCCTTTGCTGAATATTTACATGATTTGACATTGCCAACGGGGCAATTCTTTTACTCCCTTTAATACTTCTAAGTTCATGCTGTATCAAGTCGCCATAAAAATAGAATTGCTTATCATTTCCATCGTTACTGTCTGCCCAGGCATTATTAATCTGATAACTTTCAGTAATTTCTACGGTATTGTTCTCTTCATCATCTACATATTTAAGCGCATCCTTCAATTCAATTTCAGGATACAACTTAGTATAGTATTCAAGGTAATTCTTTTCTGCACCATCAGTGCCAGACGCAGCTATTTCCGCTCTGATGTTATCTGCATAATTATCTGTATAAGTGGTTTTTATCAGCAGTTGTGTTATAGCGTTTTCTGTAGTATCAGCTAAAATAAAATCAAGATCAGAAATTATTTTACCTGCCGGATTGCTTTCTATTTTCTCCAGGCTATTTACATTCTTTTTAAGTACAAGTGCATTGCCGTAATCAGGAGAATAGAAATTATCAAATGATCCACGTTGATAAGAGATGGTTGGGTCAATCCAGGTTTTAAAATAGTCGTATTCAACCATTACAATTACGTGGTTAAAAATAAAAGGACTAGGTAAAAAATCAGTGGTTTTATCCCTTAAATAAGTATCCACATAGGCCATATACCCTTTAATGTCCATTGCTTTTAACAAATGAACAAGCAGTAACGATTTATCCTTGCAGTCGCCATACCTTTGTTTTAATATGTTTTCAGGAGAATTGGGGCGATGGGAGTAAGGGCCTATTTCAATTCCCATGTATCTGATTTCATCCTGAACAAACCTGGTGGCCAATTCAATGTATTTCTTTTTATCGTTACCGGCTTTTGATTTTAATTCTGCTACCTTTTTGTCAACAAGCGGAGTTTTTAAATCAGAGTAATCATTTATAGCCAAGCCCCATTCAACTACCTCATTCCAGTTTTTATATTCGCTTACCTGAGATCTTTTTAAAGGATTATACCATGACGGCTCAAAATCAACTCCACGATGAGTTTTAGTTAGTGTACTTTCCCATTCATAAAACTTAAGATTGTCTTTTACAGTAACCTTTGGTGCATCGGCCCCGGCAAAATTCTTTGTATTGAGCGATCTGTTTTTATCAAAAATTATATTGGTATAAACATGGCTTATGCTGGTTTGGCCTTCTAAATAAACTGTTGACGAAAACTTTTTGCCGAATATTGGATTATCACCTTGTAACGAATAAGAAAACTCAATTCTATCACCTTTTCTTACATCATCCAGTAGTAAAAAGGCTTCATAAGTTCCATTGTAAATAAATCTTGAAAGCTCTTTTTCGGATTGCAGGATTTTAAATTTACTTGCAGATAATTGGTCCTGAGGGATATTATTTCGCCAGACAACTACCTTATGAAAAATGAGTTTTTGATAATCAGGAGCATAGCTAATGGAGATTTGAGAACCATTTTGAACTCCGGCATCAGAAACAATCTCTCTTATTATATGAACAAATTCCTCTTTGCGTTCTACATGATTTTGGTTTTCATAGAGCGACAAATAGTACCCATCAGAAACATCTTTTAATGGAGTTTTAACCTTTTTTTCTACAATTTTTACTAACCATGAAGGTTCAGTTTTATTTACAGAAAAGCCTTTCCCTTGTCCATAGCTATTTACTGAAATAACCAATAAAACAAACAATAAAGGTAAAAGTATCCTTAAAGATTTACGAAGTGTTAAGAGCGGCATAATTAAAATATAAAGAGTTGAGAAGCGCTAATTTACATAATTATTTAAATGCATTTATGCCCGTTACATCCATTCCTGTAATTAATAAATGAATATCATGGGTTCCCTCGTAAGTTACTACAGATTCCAGATTCATCATGTGTCTCATAATTGAATATTCACCTGTAATTCCCATACCGCCAAGCATTTGTCGGGCATTACGTGCAATATCTAAAGCAATTTCTACACTGTTTCTTTTTGCCATAGAAATCTGTTCAGATGTAGCCCTGTTTTCACTTTTTAATGTACCTAAGCGCCAAACTAATAATTGACCTTTAGTTATTTCGGTAATCATTTCGGCTAGTTTTTTTTGCTGTAGCTGAAATCCGCCAATCGGTTTGCCAAACTGAACACGTTCTTTAGAATAGCGTAAGGCAGTATCATAGCAATCCATAGCAGCACCCAAAGCACCCCATGCAATACCATAACGTGCCTGATTTAGGCAACCTAATGGACCTTTTAATCCACTTATTTCAGGAAAAATATTTTCTTTAGGAACCTTAACGTTATCAAATACCAATTCACCTGTTGCAGAAGCCCTTAAGCTCCATTTCCCGTGCGTTTCAGGGGTTGTAAAGCCTTCCATGCCCCGTTCCACAACCATTCCTCTTATTTTTCCTGATTCATCTTTAGCCCAGACAACTGCTATGTCAGCAAATGGAGCATTAGAAATCCACATTTTTGCACCATTTAATAAATAGTGGCTTCCATTATCTTTAATGTTGGTTACCATGCCACCCGGATTAGAACCATGATCTGGCTCTGTTAATCCAAAACAACCCATCAGCTCTCCGGTGGCAAGTTTAGGCAGGTATTTTTTGCGTTGTTCTTCTGTGCCGTAAGCAAAAATAGGATACATAACCAACGAGCCTTGTACAGAAGCGGTAGACCTAATACCAGAATCGCCCCGCTCTATTTCCTGCATAATAATCCCATATGCAGTATAATCAAGGCCAGCGCCTCCATATTCAACTGGGATGGTAGGGCCAAAAGCTCCTATTTCTCCTAGCCCTTTAATAACCTGTTTCGGGAATTCCGCTCTTTGCGCATAATCTTCAATTATTGGGCTTAATTCCTTTTTAACCCAATCTCTAACAGTAGACCGGATCAATTTATGTTCTTCAGAAAGTAATTCGTCAAGTAAATAATAGTCGGGAGCTTCGTAAAGGTCTTTCTTGGCAGATTTATTCATTGTTTCCACTATATTTGGTTGCACAATCAGCTATTATTCCAAAGGTAATAATTTCGGGCAAGGGCTGGTTATAACAGATAAAAAATTTAATTTCGTCAAATGACCGGTGTTCAAAACTATATACAGACTGTTGCACTAAGAGATGTTAAATGTTATGCATTTCATGGCTATTACCCTGAAGAACAACTTACAGGTATCTATTTTATGGTTGATGTAGTGGTTACATTTACACCGAATACGGATACAGAAAATCTGGAAAGAACTGTAAACTATGAGATTTTGAACAACATTATTTTGGATGAAATGAAAAACACCCGCAAAATGCTCGAAACAGTTGTTAAAAGTATTTTAGACAGAGTGGTTAAAAATTATCCGTTTGTACACACTGCCGAGGTTGGTATTAGAAAACTAAATCCGCCAATGCCAGGTGAAATTGGGCACTCATTTGTGCAATTAAGTTATCGCTCTGCTAATTCATAAACAACCATTCTAAATTTTAATAGCTGAAAAAACTGATGGCATTTAATAAAATTACAACCGACCTATTAGATCAGATAAAAATAATTATTGGCGCACCTAATGTATTTACAGATGAGGAATCCCTAAATACCTATAGTCATGATGAAACAGAAGATCTAAAATACTATCCGGAAGTTGTAGTAAAACCAACTGACGCAGCTGCAATTTCTGCTTTATTAAAGCTATGCAATGAACATCATATCCCTGTTACTCCGCGTGGTGGAGGTACCGGACTTAGTGGCGCTGCGCTACCTGTTTATGGTGGTGTGCTTTTATCGATGGAAAAGTTTAAGGCTATAATTGAGATAGATACTGAAAACCTGCAGGCAACGGTTGAACCTGGAGTTATAACTGAAGACTTTATAAATGCGGTTGGGGAACATGGATTGCTATATCCTGTAGATCCATCGAGCAAGGGTTCTTGCTTTATTGGTGGCAATGTTGCCCATGGCTCTGGCGGCCCCAGAGTTGTTAAATATGGAACAATAAGGGAGTATATTTTAAATCTGGAGGTTGTATTGCCAACAGGCGAAATTATTTGGACGGGTGCCAATACATTAAAGTATGCATCTGGTTACAATCTTACTCAAATGATGATTGGCTCTGAAGGTACCTTAGCTGTTGTTACTAAAATAGTAACAAAGCTGGTTCCTAAACCGCAACAAAGTGTTTTAATGCTTGCTTCTTTTGGAGAAAATGAAAAGGCATGCGCTGCTGTTTCGGCAATATTTAGAGCCGGCATTGTTCCATCAGCCTTAGAATTTATGGAAAGAAAAGGAGTGGAGTGGGTTATTAAATTTGACGATATTAAGTTTGATTTAAAAGACGATGTAAACGCTTTCCTTTTAATTGAGTTTGATGGCGACGATATGGATTCGATTTTTAAAGATTGCGAAAAAGTAAACCTCGTTCTTGAGCAGTTTGAGTGCAGTGAGGTTCTTTTTGCTGATACGGCTCAACAAAAAGAGGATTTATGGCGTATGCGCCGTACTATGGCTGAATCTGTCAAATCAAATTCAGTTTATAAAGAAGAAGATACTGTTGTGCCCAGGGCTGCCTTGCCAAAGTTGATTAATGGAATAAAAGAAATAGGATCCAGATATGGATTTGAGAGTGTTTGTTATGGCCATGCAGGAGATGGCAACCTTCATATCAACATCATTAAAGCAGGAATGAGTGATGAGGATTGGAAAAATAAACTTAAAGATGGTATTGTAGAAATATTTGAATTAACCAGTGCTTTGGGAGGTACAATTTCCGGAGAACACGGTATTGGATTGGTTCAGAAAGAATTTATGCCTATAAAATACAGTCAGATTAACCTTAACTTGATGAGGGGAATTAAAGGCGTATTTGACCCCAATGGCATCCTAAACCCTGGTAAAATCTTTTAGAAACAGGAGCAGCCCGGTTAATTGTTATCGAGCTGCTCAAAAATCATCATCTTGTTTTTTTCTTCTTCAGGTATTGGTGCTGATGTTTTAGCTTCATAATCAAAAGCTACGCACACTGTTTTCCCTTTACTGCAAACTACTTCCTGGCCATTTTCCATTTTTATTAATAAGTATTCCAGATCAAAACTGCTTTTTCCTATCCTGGAAGTTCTCACATAAATACTAATCTTATCTTCCAGAAAAATGGGAACAATGTATTCTAAAGAGGCGTGAGCAATAACAACACCTGTTTTTTTCCAATCCCATTGTACAGCTTGTTTCCAATATTTGGCCCGTGCAATTTCCATATAGGTAAAGTAGGTTGCATTGTTTACATGCCCCATCATATCAAAATCTGCAAATCGTGTTTCGATATTGGTTTTATACTTAAAACTGTCTATTTGATTCACGATATCTGCCGTTTTGTCTTGCTTTGTTGTTTTGTTGCGCCAAAATGTCTTTAAAATCATAAATAATTGGGTTGGTATAGGAGTTGATTATAGAGTTTATATAAAATTTAAAACAAAAAAATAGGAGACATAAACGATGACACTAGTAAAATTTAACAACAGAACCAGGAACACCGCACCTTACTTTAACAATGTATTTGACTCTTTGTTTAGCGAAGCCATAAATAAAAACTTAACCGTTAACAAAGTACCGGGAGTAAATATTTTAGAAACGGAAGCTGAATACAAGATTGAAATTGCTGCTCCGGGTTTAACTAAAGAAGATTTTCAAATCAACTTAAAAAAAGATACACTTTCTGTTTGGGCTGAGAAAAAAGTAAGCGAAACAGAAGAGAAAAAAGATTATACACGCAGAGAATTTGATTACTTCTCGTTTGCAAGGTCATTTGTTTTGCCTGAAAGCGTAAACGCAGATAATATTACTGCTGAATATGTTAACGGGATTTTAAACATCACGATTGGAAAAGATGAAGTAAAATCTCAAAATAAAGAAATTAAAGTTTCATAATAAGGTTAGAGTTTGGTTTTTTAGGATGATAAGGGTGTGCCGCAAGGTGCACCCTTTCTTTTTTTATCTTAATTTTTAAATATAAATAAAGTGATGCAAGGGAAGTTCTACGGTTTACATATGGATTTATCCCTATCAACTCCCTATTAAGTCCCTGTTTAGCCCGTATATAATCCGCATGCTGAAATTACTAAAAAAAAGCCTGCACAAATTAGTGTACAGGCTCAATGTTATTATGAAATTAATTTATTAAAAGATCTAGGTGTAGCCTAGAATTTTAAGCACCTGTTTACTGTTTTGCTCTTCACCAAATACTTCAAAGTTGAATGTTTCATCTCTGTTTCTGCGGATAATAACATGCTTAGGACTAGGCAATAAGCAGTGATGTATACCACCATAACCACTTAGTACTTCCTGGTATGCCCCGGTATTAAAGAAGCCAAGGTATTGTACTTTACGTGTTTTTGGCATAAACACACTATTCATGTGCGCTTCCTGATTGTAGTAATCTTGTCCATCGCAGGTAATACCGCCTAAGTTTACCCTTTCGTATTCGGCATCCCAGTTATTCACCGGAAGTAAAATATACTTTTGGTTTAACGCCCAAACATCCGGAAGATTGGTGATAAATGATCCATCAAGCATTAGCCACTTCTCTCTGTCGTTCTGTTGTTTACGGCCTAATACTTTATATAAAATACCTGAGGCCTCTGCAACAGTGTATTTTCCGAATTCAGTAATAATATCAGGCTCAACAACATCATGCTCTGCACAGATCTCTTTAATCCTTTTTACGATCTCATTAACCATGTATTCATAATCAAAATCGAACACTAATGAATCTTTAAATGGCATACCACCACCAATATCCAATGTATCCAATTCAGGGTTAATTTTCTTAAATTTACAGTAAAGCGTAACGTATTTCTCTAATTCGTTCCAATAATAAGGCGAATCAGTAATACCCGAATTAATGAAGAAATGCAAAAGCTTAACCCTGAAATTTGGGTTAGCCGAGATTTTATTGTTGTAAAACTCAATTACATCCTCTAAACGAACACCTAATCTTGAAGTATAAAATTGGGAATCCGGTTGTTCCTCAGCCGCGATACGGATACCAAGATTACAAGGAGTATCCATTTCAACTTCATCATCAAAAAGGTTAAACTCTTCTTTATTATCTAAAACAGGGATGATGTTTTTATATCCATCGTGCAACATATCTATAATATATTGCTTGTATTGATACGTTTTAAAACCGTTACATATTACGGTTATGTCTTTTGTTAAAGCACCTTTCTTTTCTAATGCCTCAATCATAGGCATATCAAAAGCAGATGAAGTTTCTAAGTGAATACCATTTTTAAGCGCCTCTTCTACAATATGACGGAAGTGGGAACTTTTGGTACAATAACAATACTTATAGTCTCCGCGATAGTTGTTCTTGATGATAGCCGTTTGGAACAACAACTTGGCTTGCTGGATCTTTTTACTAATTAAAGGAAGGTAGGTAAAACGCAATGGCGTGCCATAGGTTTCAATCATTTCCATTAGATTTAGATCTTGAAAATATAATTCGTCGTCTATAACGCTGAAACCTTCCTGAGGAAAACCAACACTTAGATCAAGAAATTCGGAGTAACTCTGCATTTTTTATATTTTTGAACTATTATTTATAGGGTTTGGCAAATTAAAATGAGTTAATTTTGTTGCCAAAGATAAACACTTTATAAAATACACCCGTATTTTTTTTATGACTAAGACTTTAAAAATTATTGAGGTAAAATCAGAGATCGGTGCCGGTACACGGGGAGCCAGTTTAGGGGTGGATGCAATTAAGATTGCTGCGCTTGATTTTGGCAGTCGTTTCTTTAAAAAACATAAAACTGTAGAGGTTCCAAATGAGAACCACTTGCTGCTAGAAACTACTGGCAGTCCGTTTGCAAAGCGTATATCCGGAATACTTACAATGGTAGAACGGGTAAGTGATGAGGTAAATTCAACTTTAAATAAAAATGAGTTTCCTATTGTACTTGCCGGCGATCATAGTACTGCTGCAGGAACAATTGCAGGTATTAAGACGGCTTTTCCGAAGGCTAAGTTAGGAGTTATATGGATTGATGCCCATGCTGATATTCACTCGCCTTATACAACACCCTCGGGAAATATGCACGGAATGCCTTTAGCAATGGCTCTTGATGAAGACAATACAGAATCAAAAGTTAATATACTTGATCAGGAAACCATTAATTATTGGTATCAACTAAAAAATGTAGGTAATATTGCTCCGAAAATTAACTATAGGGATTTGGTATTAATATCGGCCAGGGATATGGAAAAGCCAGAGGAGTACCTGCTTAAAAAAAATAAAGTTAAAATATTTACTACTGCCGAGTTAAGAAAAAGAGGAGTAGAGCGTACGGTTATTGAAACTCTTAAGTATCTGGATCACTGTGATATGATTTATGTATCCTTTGATGTTGATTCACTTGATCCTACTGCATCCAGAGGAACCGGAACTCCTGTTGCTCAGGGATTAACAGAACGGGAAGCTGGCAATTTAATGTCGCGGCTAATTACCAATCAAAAGGTTTGCTGCTTCGAAATTGTTGAAGTAAACCCAACACTTGATAAGGAAAATCAAATGGCTGAACATGCTTTTGAGATTTTAATTAAAGCTACTAATGCTTTTAGAAACGAATAAAAACGCTCCAAATAAGATAAGAACATGAATATTGAACAACATATAGTAACTGCAACTATAGCAGCAGTAAAGCAATTATACGATCAGGATATCCCTGAAAATCAGATTAACCTACAGGATACAAGAACTGAATTTGAAGGACAAATAACAATCGTTGTGTTTCCTGTGGTTAGGTTTTCTAAAAAATCACCGGAGGTAACAGCAAATGATCTTGGCGAATATTTAGTAGCTAACGTACCAGACATTACTGCATTTAATGTGATTAAGGGATTTTTGAACTTAACTGTTGCTGACTCATATTGGATAAATTTATTTAATAATGAGTTGCTTAATCCTTCATTTGGATCTATAAAACCAAATGGCCAGAAAGTGATGGTTGAATATTCTTCTCCCAACACTAATAAACCTTTACACCTGGGCCACGTGAGAAATAACCTGTTAGGTTATTCTGTAGCTGAATTGCTTAAGGCTGATGGTTATGAGGTGATTAAGGTGAATTTAGTGAATGATAGGGGTATCCATATTTGCAAGTCGATGTTGGCATGGCAAAAATGGGGCAACGGCGAAACTCCTGAAAGTGCTTTCTTAAAAGGAGATCACCTTGTAGGTAAATACTATGTGATTTTTGATAAGGAGTACAAGAAGGAAATAGAGGCATTAAAAGCTGAAGGACAAACGGAAGAAGAAGCCAAAAAGAATGCCCCGTTAATTATTGAGGCGCAAAAAATGCTTCAGGATTGGGAGGCTGGTGATGCGGAGGTTATTGATCTTTGGAAAAAGATGAATGGCTGGGTTTACGATGGATTTGCTGTAACCTACAAAAATCTGGGTGTTGATTTTGATAAATACTATTATGAAAGTAACACCTATTTATTAGGAAAAGGAACTGTGGATGAGGGACTTGAAAAGGGCGTTTTCTTTAAAAAACCAGATGGTTCTGTATGGATTGATTTAACTGCTGATGGCTTAGACCAGAAATTGGTTTTACGTGCTGACGGAACTTCGGTTTATATTACTCAGGATTTGGGTACCGCCCAAATGAAACATGATGACTTTAAAATGGATCAATCGCTATATGTGGTTGGTAATGAACAAGACTACCACTTTAAGGTGTTGTTTTTAATACTAGAGAAACTTGGGAAATCGTGGGCTAAAGGCATGCATCATTTATCGTATGGGATGGTTGAT
This sequence comes from Pedobacter ginsengisoli, assembly GCF_002736205.1. Classification (NCBI taxonomy): domain Bacteria; kingdom Pseudomonadati; phylum Bacteroidota; class Sphingobacteriia; order Sphingobacteriales; family Sphingobacteriaceae; genus Pedobacter; species Pedobacter ginsengisoli. The sequence goes on from NZ_CP024091.1 coordinate 1,699,306, forward strand.
TTGCCTAGCGGTAAAATGAAATCGAGAGAGGGAACTGTGGTTGATGCTGATGATCTGATTGCTGAAATGGTGACTACAGCTAAGCAAAAAACCGAGGTATTAGGTAAGGTGAACAACTTTTCTGAAGAGGAAAAGGAAGCTTTGTATAGCCAAATTGGATTGGGTGCTTTAAAGTATTTCCTTTTAAAGGTTGAACCTAAAAAGCGTTTACTTTTTGACCCTTCTGAATCAATAGATTTTCAAGGTAACACTGGTCCGTTTATTCAATACACCCATGCGCGTATCAAATCTTTGCTAACCAAGGGATCATATATTGCTACCCAAGCTCCTGATGTAGCTATTACTGCTACAGAACTGGAGATGATCATGCTGTTGGCAAAATACCCATCAGAAATATCTGCAGCAGCTAAAGCTTATAGTCCTGCAACGTTAGCAAATTACCTTTATGAGGTAGCCAAAATGTTTAACAAGTTCTATCATGAAGTTCCACCTATTGTTAAAGAGGAAAATGCTGCACTTAAGCAGCATCGCCTGAATTTAAGTGCGGTAACTGCCGAAATCCTTAAAAAAGGAATGAACATACTTGGTATTACTGTACCAGAAAGAATGTAATTTTATATAAATAGACAGGCCCGGCAACTTAAACGCCGGGCCTGTTTTGTTAAAAGCCAGCTACATATTGGTCTATATACCCTACACGCTTGTTCATCCAGGTCCGCATGTTCTGATAATCGGCCATAAAATCCCCACTGCCAGTACCCCATTTGGTATAATCTCTTTTCCTTGAAGCTTCAATAGTACTTGCGTATTTATCGAGGTATAACATTAGCTCAGGTACTTTTGTCGACTTAAAAGAGGCCCATTTTTGTTTAAATAATGTTTTTACTTTCGGATCACTTAGTAGTCGCTTAAAGAATACAGTGCCTGCAGAAGAAGAATTCCACAGTAAATCGTTATTGTATTTTACAAAATGAGTACCTGTGCCTTCAAAGCCAAAAGCCCAGTCAAAGTCCCATAAAGGTCCAAAGCTGTATTTTCCATTTTTCGGCTTGTATACATAAAGACTTTTTGGATGGTTAAGCTCCTCATTGTCTGTTAGGTTACATACAATAAATAAATCTACGAGTGAGTTGATATCCAGATAATCTGAATAATTGTTGCCCGGAAAAGCAGAAGAAGCGATGGCATTCTCCATAACCTGAAATTCATTTTGTAATGCATTTAACCCTGCCTCAGAACTGATGTCGGGATATTTAACCATTACCGGCAGGTTATAATTAGTGGATTTAAACTTCCAGGGCTCGTCAAAATAGGCATCCAGTTCTAACAGGGTACCGCCATCTTCAATGTTTACGCGGTTTGTAGCTACGGCAACTTGTTCGGTAAAAACATAGCTACCCATGTAGGTATCGTTTATGGTTAACTCAACGGGAATAATGTGATTGGTGTATGGCATCTGCAGTAGCTGACCTGCTTTCATGGCCACCGCGTTGAACATCAAAGTGGGATCCAGATAGTTTGCCAGTAGTACCCAATCTTTTTCTTCTGCAAGTCCCAGCAGTGCTGCTTTCTTGTCCAACTTTAAGCGGTATGGCTTTTTAGGATATCCCCAGGTTGAATTCCCTCTACCTTTTATTCTGGTTGTGCCAGAATAGTCCTGGAATCCGCCCAGGCCCTCAATTTTTATTGTAGCCTGTAAATAATCGTCTTTTGATACAATTGGGGCATTTCCTGCGGTTGTTATACTAATTCGTGGAACAGATGCTTCCCAATCAATACTGATCAGGTACTCTGCTTTGGTGCCATATCGGGATGTCAGCGTATATTTTACAGGCTGGCTGAAATCAACGACTGTTTTACCACTTTCTTGCACAATACCATCTATAGTGACTGAAGTGGCTTGGGTTGAAAATGTAGCAATTAGCTTCTGTTTGAAATATTTTAGTTTCGCAGTTGCCTTATTGCCATTAATCGTAAAATTAAGGTCAGCTGGCAGATCGGGATTATTTGTTTTTAAAATGGAAAAGGCATTCAAAATTAGCCCTGGATCATCAACCTGCCTAATAGTTACGGTGTAGGTTTGCTCTGAGCCATCTTCGGCAGTAATAACGTATTTGACAGGCAATGAAAAGTCCTGAACAGAAAGGGTAGATTGCTGAGTACTTCCTTTTACGGTTACACTTTTTCCGGTAATAGTAAATGTTGCTTTAAGGCTGCTCACATTTAAACCCTTACTAACCGGAAGCACTATACTGTTCCCGCTGATTTCTCCGTTGATATCAATTTTAATAGATTCGGTGTTGTGGGCCGCTTCAATTTTAAAAGCAGTGATTTCTTTAGCGCTGCTTAAGGGGATGTCCTTTTTCTTACAGCCGGTGGCAATACCCACCACTAGAAAAAGTAATGCGATTTTTTTGGTTAAGTGGTTCATTTGGTTAGTGATATCTTAAAAGTATTACACAATAATAACTTAAAAATATCACACCGTAACATCTTATTTTTCTGTACCTGCCTTTAGAGTAACTGGTTTCTTTTTTCTGAAGGTTGCGAAGCTCATCGGACTTTTAGCAGGACGTTCATCTCCCAATAATACTCCCCATTGTTTAAACATCACTGTTCTATCAAAAATAACCTTTAAAACAGCAATTACCGGAAGGGAAAGAAACATTCCCGATACTCCGGCAATGCTCCCGCCAATTATTACTCCTAAAATTGCAAATAAAGCATTGATTTTCACTTTTGAGCCTACAATCCTTGGCATCAGTATGTTATTATCTAGAAACTGAACTACAGCTATTACAATTAATACCGTAATAACTGGCCAAAGCTCTGTAGAAGAGGTAAGGGTTAGCAAGACCCCAATAATATTACCAATAAGTGCCCCCACATAGGGAATAAGATTTAGAATAGCGAATATAACACCAATTAGCAGGGCGTGCTTAATTCCAACCAGGAACAAGATTCCGCCCAATAGTATAGTCATGTAGCTCACCTGAATTAATAAACCAACCAGGTAACTTTTTATAATTGCTTCAGTTTCATAGATTGCTTCTTTTACCTTTGGGTGATGCTCTGGTTTAAACCACATAAAAATAAAGCGCAGCAAAATGTCTTTATAGAACAACATAAGATAGATGTAGATAGGCAGCAAACCAACAAATACAAATACTGAAGTTAGGGTAACAGCAGCTCCGCTTGCTGCTTTACCAGCCATACCTAATAAATCGTCACTTTTTTCGGTGATAAACTTAAGTTGCTCTGTTGTTGAAATATGACTAACGCTATTTACCCAATTACTTAATGCCTTTAGGTGTATATTTACATTGTTTTTTATTTGGGGAAAATCGGATACTAAAATTCCTACCTGTGCTGAAAAAAACCAGACCAGCAATCCTATCAATATAACCAGCAGTAAAATTGGGAGTATAATTGCAATTGCTTCGGGTAGTTTTTTTCTAATTAAAAAGCGATAAACCGGCAATACTACAATACTGATGAAAAATGCCATAATAACTGGCATAATGATGTTGTTGCCGACTACTAAGATAGCTACTAATAAAACCAGACCCAATAATTCGATTGATCGTTTTACGGTAAGAGGCATGTCTGTCATAGGTAAAGTATTTAGATTTTTCATTGAGTAACACTGAAAGGTATGAAATGTTTGGCTAGTTTTGCAAGAAAATACCCTTTTAGTAAATCTATATCCATATAAAAGAAATGATCACAAACGAAACCATTGTTGCTTTATCTACACCACCCGGAGTGGGTGCAATAGGTGTTATACGCCTTTCAGGAAAAGATGCAATAGCTATTACAAACTCGGTTTTTAGTGGCAAGGATTTACTGGCTCAGGAATCTCATACCATACATTTTGGATTAATTAAAGATGGTAATGCTGTTATAGATGAGGTTCTTGTGAGTTTGTTTGTTGCCCCAAAATCATATACAAAAGAAAACGTTGTCGAAATTTCTTGTCATGGTTCCAACTATATCATTCAGCAGATTATAACGCTTTTAATAAAAAAAGGAGCAAGTGCTGCAAAACCAGGAGAGTTTACCTTAAGGGCATTTTTAAATGGGGGATTAGATTTATCTCAGGCTGAGGCTGTTGCTGATTTGATTTCTTCAGATTCTTCTGCTGCTCATCAGGTAGCCATGAATCAGCTAAGGGGTGGTTTTAGTACAGAACTTAACGTATTACGCGAGCAATTGATTCACTTTGCTTCGATGATAGAGTTAGAACTGGACTTTGCTGAGGAGGACGTAGAATTTGCCAACAGAGATCAGCTGCAGGAATTGATTACAAAAATCACTCTTGTATTAAATAAGTTGATTCGCTCTTTTGAGCTTGGAAATGTGATTAAACAAGGTATTAATACTGTGATTGCTGGCAGGCCAAATGCAGGAAAATCGACATTGTTAAACGCCCTTTTAAATGAAGATAGAGCGATTGTTAGTGAGATTGCCGGCACAACACGTGATACTATTGAAGAGCTTTTAAACATAAATGGTATTAATTTTAGGCTTATTGATACTGCTGGTATTCGTGAAGCTACCGATACTATTGAAGCTATTGGAGTTGAAAAAACAATGCAAAAAATTAATCAGTCGGCACTGTTGGTATATCTGTTTGATGTTGTGAATACATCGGCAACTGAGGTTCATGATGATATTGCACGTTTGTATAAACCTGGTATTCCGTTTTTAGCTGTGGCTAATAAAATGGACCTCTCTTACAGTGATCGTTTAAAGGAGCTTAAACTTCCCTCAGATATTGCATTTATCTCTATATCAGCAAAAGAGAATCAGCATATTGAAGAGTTGAAACAATTGCTTTATGATACGGCAGTGGGAGATAAGCTATCGGATAATCATACCATGGTAACAAATATTAGGCACGTAGAGGCATTGCAAAAAACACAGGCAGCTTTAAGCAATGTAGCTAATGGCTTGGATAATCCGGTTACTTCAGACTTTTTAGCAATGGATATTAAGCAAGCTTTACATTACCTTGGAGAAATTACCGGACAGGTTACTACAGATGATTTGCTTGAGAATATATTTAGCAAGTTTTGTATCGGAAAGTAACAAACGATAAATACCGAGAAATAACAATTAATAAATAGTATTAAAACCCTTATAATCAACAATTATAAGGGTTTTTTGTTTATCGATGTTTTTTGATTTTTTTGTACCTTTCGTTAATATTTGTACCTTTATTAGGATGTTTTTAAAAAGGTACAAATAAATACAGTATTTTTAGTGTATCGGAGAAATGATGAAACACTTTGAAACATCTGGAAACAGGTAGAAACATCCTGAAACAATTTTGTATGAGTTCAAATATCAGATTGAATAGATTCTGCGAGGAGTGTAATGCATTATTTGTCGCTAAGACTACAGTGACACGATTTTGTAGCAGGTCTTGTAATGGTAAAAATCTTAAGAACAAGATAAAACGGTTAAAGATTGAAAACAGTAATCAGGAAACTAAGAAAACTAGAGAACAACCAAAAAATGAACTTAATGGAATGGCATATTTGAGTATTCAAGACACCTGTACGTTATTAAATATAAGCAGAACTACCCTTTGGAGATTGCTTAACCAAGAAGTTATTAAAGCCTACAAATTGGGTGGCCGTAAAATTATTAAACGAGAAGAAATCGATAAATTATTTGTCAACCTATGAAACAGAACCGCACAGTTAAATTAAGAGAGAAAAAATTAAATGATGGTCGATTGAGCCTTTATTTAGATTTTTATCCTCCCGTTTACATTCCTGAGACTGGAAAAGAAACCCGAAGAGAGTTTTTAAAAATTTACCTGTTTGAGAAACCGATAAATGCCATTCAAAAAGAGCATAATCATGTATGTAAAACAAAGGCAGAAAGCATTCGTGCTGAAAGAAGTTTGCAGTTCATCAATAAAAGCTTTGATTTTACCGACCGTTTATCTTCTAAAATGGATTTTCTTGCCTATTTCGAGCAAAAGGTTAAGAAACGTAATTCTTCAAAAGGAAATGCTGATAACTGGTTTGGCTCATTTAAATATTTGAAGCTTTATACTGGTGGCAAATGCACATTTGGTGATGTAGATGAAAGATTTTGCGAGGGTTTTAAAGAATTTTTAAAAAATGTAAAATCACTTAAATCTGAAACGGCAGGTTTGGCTCAAAACTCCCAGTATAGCTATTTTAACAAGTTCAGGGCTTGTGTTAAAGAAGCTTTTGAAGAACGTCTATTTTCTATCAACCCCATTCTTAGGGTAAAAGGAATTCCCCAGGGCGAAAGTGAAAGAGAATATTTAACTTTTGAAGAGCTGAAAGCACTTTTTGAAACAGATTGTGAACCAAATGTTTTAAAAAGAGCATCTATATTTTGTGCTTTGACAGGTTTAAGATGGTCAGATATGATTAAACTTACTTGGAAAGAAGTACAACATTCCGAGCAAGACGGATATTTTATTCGTTTTACTCAACAAAAAACCAGTTCTAATGAAACTTTGCCCATTGCCGAACAAGCTTATGAGCAATTAGGAGAACGAGGTAATTTAGAAGATAGAATTTTTAAAGGCTTGAAATATTCGGCTTATACGAATGTGCAATTATCTCGGTGGGTTATGAGTGCTGGAATAACCAAAAAGATCACTTTCCATTGTTTCAGGCATACTTACGCTACTTTACAATTAACAATGGGTACAGATATTTATACGGTATCAAAGCTGTTAGGACATAGGCATTTAAAAACGACAGAAGTATATGCAAAAGTGATAGATAAAAAGAAAGTAGATGCCTCAAAACGTATTGTATTGTAGTTATGAGGCAAATTATTCTAAAGCAAAATAAAAACCTTAAATATCTTCCATTGGCTTTTAATAATAACATTAAAGCAGTTAATGAGGAATTAGAGGCTGGACATTCTAAGCTTTATGTTTTTCAAGTACAGTATATTAATGATGTACTATTTAGTGTAAACAGAGAAATAAATGCAGAAAACATTTACGAACTGTTTGGCGCACAAATAGAAATGTTGCTTGATATTCTTAAATATATAAATGAAAGCATAGAGGTCTACGAACGGTACGAATTGCTCAAAGGTTTTATTGCCGAATATGAACTCATAAAGCAATTGGCAACTAAACCCGTTTTTGATATACTTAACCACCACATTGATTTTATGGGTAACGAGTTAATCCCGTTGGTAAATAATCACATTGAGCGGATTGATGAAGAACTGAAAATCAAGAATCACAAAAGTTTTGTTAGAAAAAATCTGATAGATAAAGGTGTAGTGGCGTTTACAACAGGTGTTAATGATGTAGAAATTAAAGGAATTTTGGCATTTCTCAAGCTAAAGTGCGCAAAGGAAGCGGATTTTTTAGCACTTGAAAATGAACTTTCAAATAATACTAAATCGCATCCAGAATTTTATAACTTAAAAAATGTTACTCCTGACGATATGATCCTATTTTTTAAAATTATGCAATACAGGCAGATCTTATCCAAAATTACCAATAAGGATTTATCTAAGTGGCTACACAGAAAATTCAGGTATTTTAAAAACGGGGATTACCTCATTGGACAGTCTCAAAGGACAACGCTTGATAAGTTGAACGTTAAATTGACAGCAAAAGAAAAAATAAAAGAATTGAATATCCATTTCAAAAAATAATTAAAACTTACGTGTTATGGCGATGCACGTAAGTTCTGAGGCTTACTTTGTGATATTAATAAATACTTATTATTCATCACATAAATGAAGCCTTATGAACGATTTAATGTTAACATCCATAAGAAAGGAAGAACTATCGGCAATGATAGAAAACAGTGTAAGAAAAGTTCTTTCAGAAACCCCATCCTCGAATTCTGAAGAAAAGCCACAAGATTTTTTAAGTATCGAAGAAGCATCCAAATTCCTTAATCTTGCTAAAGCAACGGTTTATACATTAACCTCCGCAGGGAAAATACCAGTCATTAAGAAAGGTAAAAGACTATATTTTACTAAACAGGAATTAATGGACTGGTTGAAAAAAGGTCGTAAAAAAACAATTGAAGAGATTGAAGAAGAAGCGACCCAGTATGTTTTAAAAAATAAATATACTTCAAGGTAGGAATACATATTTTCTTTTTGCTGTAATCACAGCTCCAACTCAATTTCAAATATTTTTATTTATCAATATGGAACATTCGAATTACGTTCGAGTAGGTACTTCGTATCTAAAAATTTCTCATAAACCGCTTTCAACAGGAGATACCATGAAAGTTTTAATTCCGTGGAATATCGAAACCATTATTCGTGATCACGGCAAAGATATTGTTGCCGAAATTCCAAAATATGATGGATGGTGCATTGTGCCAGAACATTTACATTATCAGAAGGAAATTAAAGGGTATTTAAACCGATACGAGGAAATACCACATTTACCAAAACAAGGAGATTGTGTTAAAATATTAGAATTCATAGAACACATTTTTCAAGAGCAATATGAATTAGGCTTAGATTACATCCAATTGCTTTATCAAAAACCTAATCAAACTTTGCCAGTGCTATGTTTGGTATCAGAGGAAAGAGAAACTGGTAAAACTACATTCTTAAATTTTTTGAAGAAGATATTTGCAGGTAACATGACTTATAATTCGAACAGCGACTTTAGGTCAAATTTTAATATCGATTGGCTAAATAAATTAATAATTGCTGTAGATGAAGTGCTTTTGGATAGAAAGGAAGATGCAGAACGTATTAAAAATCTAAGTACTGCTAAATCATTTAAAGCAGAAGCAAAGGGGCAAGATAAGTTTGAGGTTGAATTTTTTGGCAAGTTTATTTTGTGCAGTAACAATGAAGAAAATTTTATCATTATAGATCCTTTAGAAATTCGTTATTGGGTAAGGAAAATAAGTCCTATAAAGCAAAAAAGACCAAATTTGCTAAAAGAATTGCAAGATGAAATCCCACAGTTTTTAAATTTTCTAAATGAACGTAAGCTTAGCACTTCAAATACAGGCAGAATGTGGTTTACAGCGGAACAGATAAATACCTCAGCGTTGCGGAAAATTAAATCGCAGTTCGTTGATAAAGTTGAAATAGAGCTACTGGAGATCATAAAAGGAATAATGGAAAACAAAGAATTGAACGAAATGTGCTTTACTAATTCTAATATTCAATCTCTGCTCCAAAGAGCCAATTTCCGTGTGGGTAGAACTGGAGTTAGGAAAATAATAGAAACCAAGTGGAAATTAAACCAATACCCCAATGCTTCAAATTATACCTCCTACCAGTATGACACATCGGGTTTCTTATTAGAGTACCAAGATAAAGGCAGATATTATAAAATTACTAAAGAGCAACTGGAGCAAATTTTTGTAGATATGTTGACTTAGTGGGTCAAATGATTGATTTTTAATTTATTATGAAGTCAACATTTAATCAACAATTGGTAAACAAATAAAAAAAGGTTGACAATATAAATTCGTGAATAATCAAATGTTGACCAAAAGTTTACTGAATGTTTACTATTTAACTTATTGATTAGTAATTATTTAAATGGATTAGTAAACAAATCAACAAAAATAAAGGGATTTGTACGCATAGGTACAACAAAAAGAAAAATAGAATGCAGTGGCCTGTTGTTTTATAACAATATACGCATATATAGCTATCTGAATATGTGTATATAGATATATACGTATAGATGTATATACGTAAGGATTCTTACAGGCGGAAATAGGCTTGTTTTCTATTGTTGTTTTTCACATTGCAAGATGTGTTTTTGTACGGTGGAAAACCTCCCAAAAACATACTTGCCTAAAACTTGAAATTCAAGTTTCAGGATAAGAAAAACTCGCAACTCGTTTTTTAATATTAATATTTAAATGGTATGGCAAGAAACATTGGTGGAAGACCAAAGGTGTTAACTGGTAAAAGAGATAGAAGAATTGAAATAAGGTTGACGGAACAAGAATTGATCATTCTTCAAAGATTAGAAAATGAAACTCATATTTCCCGCTCTTGTTTGTTTATTAAAAGAATCTTGTACCAGCAAGATTTTTTTGTGACTACCGATGTTCTAAAAGAGCTGGCATCCGTAGGGCAAGAAATTGGTCGAATTGGTGTAAACATAAATCAAATGGCTAAACACTGTAATACAGTTATCAAGAGCCAAAGCTTAAACCCTAAAATTACCGAAGAGTTTAATAAATTAATGCAGGAATTTTTGAGCGAAGAGAAAGAGATAAATAAACTATTTCGTCAGATGTACAGAACAATGGCAAAACCGAAAGGTACTAAAGCGGTAATTCAGGAAAGAAATCCTTGATAGAGCAGTTTAAAATCGTCGCTAATCTATTTAAATGACTTAGGTTATACTTTGCTCGGTATTTTGGACTTTCGATATGACCAATAAATCCTACTGATAGATCAAGAGCTAAAGCCAGGTCTGCTTGTGAAATACCAGCAGCGATTCTTAATTCACGCACCTTGTTAATTACATAAATATCAATTTCTGATTTTAAAAGTGCCTTGCTCATTGCCGTGCAAGAACGGAAAAGCAATTTTTTTAAACACCTATGCAGGTATAAGTAAAATTTGTATATTTACTATTCAATACGTATTTATGACGGTTTTCGGTAAATTTATATTAGCATCGGTCATCAGTTTCTTTTGCATGGTTGGAGCATTAGGGAGTAGGCATCCTGTTTTCCTAATTGCATTGGCTATGCTTTGTTGGATTATATTTGCATGGTCTGTTTCTTCAGGCAGTAAACGCAAACAGCAAAATAAAAAAGATTTTGACGAGTTTATGAAGTTTAAAAAAAGAGGTTATTAATTCTTATTTTTGAGTATGCCTGAAACACTAAACATCAAGAACAATGGTTCTGTTGCCTACATTCGTATAAGCGAACTATCACAACACGAACAAGAACTATTTAGAAAGTGGCTTCTAGCCGATGGGCAAACACGCCCTGTCATAGAGGAAGAAACTGATCCGCTGGATTGTGCCTATCCTTGGGATTATGAGTTATGGAAATCAAATCCAAATGCTACTCATTTGCTTTAAGTTGATTTTTTCTTTTTGCTGTAATTTAAAAAGCAACATCATTTTTTTTAAAAAATAAAGTTTTGCTATAAAGTAGCTTTGGTGTACCTACATCTGGGGTATTCGCTACAACCTTTAAACTCACCGTACCTACCGTTCTTTATCACAAGTGTTCCTGAACAATAGGGGCATCTCTCTGAATTTAGTATGTTGTTGTGACCATTTTCATAGACTTTATACTGTTGATTTTGTTGTTTTGGTTTTCTTCGGTTGTTCGATTTTATGATTTCGAATATTTCATCTTTTAATAAATCGGTTAGGATATGCTGCTTATGCCGTTTTATGGTTTTAAGTAGGCTAAAAATTTTGATAACTTCTGAAGATGTACTTATTTTAAGTGTCGACTTCCAAGTAAACACCACAATAGGAATGTATTTAATATTTGGGTGGTTTGATAAAGTATTTTTTAAAGCTTTAACATGGCCGTGATTTTGTAAGATAGGGTTGTATAGCCTTTTCTTACTTTTATAAATAACCTGTGTCCAATATTGTGCGTGTTCACTACCCATTATCCAACCTTTGTAATTCTTTGTTTCAATAACAAATACACCAAATTTTGAAACGATGATATGATCAATTTGGGATTTGTAGCCATTGCCATATAGTGTAACATTGTGCATCACTCTATAATCTTTCTTGCTAAGAAATTTTAGAAAGAAGGCAACAGTTATTTCACCAACGATACCTTTAATTAGCGGACGAATAATTTTGATTATTATAGCCAAAAACAATAACAACCAAAGTGGCCAAAACTCTATTAACTTGTTATTCATTCACTTTTATGTAATAGTTCAAAGGATTGGCAAAATTAGCTTAATTGTGTCCAATTTTAGAATTAATTGCTTTGGAGTATAATTAAATAAGACTTTTTGAACTGACTGTAGTGGAGATGTCTAATGATGTACCGTAAAAACAGTAGATAAATATCTACTTGAATTTACACTGTATTCTCTAAATATAGTTTTGCTATATTTTAATTTCACTTTGCTATAAAAATATAGCTATGCGTTATAATACTCTTTGCTAAATTGAGTTTTATGTCATTCTTAGGCTATCACTTATACCTGTATCGGTCGAAATACTATTATGGTTTTACAAAATAGCGATTAACGATAGCTAATGGTCGTTAACTATACTTGTGTCGGTCGGTATGTTATTATGGTAACTATATAGATTTGTTTTTTTTACATATGATTGCTTCTTAAGTCAAATAGTTAAGTAAATCATTGCCCAAATCAAGTATTATATACTTATTTTTAGCATATTCAACTAATCTAACTTTAAAAGGTTAAAACTAAAATATCCCGTAGCAACGCTTTATGCCATTATTTCAAAATTCGGTAATTAGAAAACAATTACAAGATCAAGATAAAACGAAACTAAATTTGCAATGGAAAGTGTTTAAAAACCACTTTCAAAATCTTGATATCCAAAACAATATCCGTAATAGTAAAGAAGAGCAATACCAGGGAGAATTTCTAATCGACTTATTTGTAAATGTTTTTGGCTATATAAAGAATCCTAATCCCAATTATACTTTAACAACAGAGCATAAGAATGTAAAAGACAGTAAAAAAGCAGATGGAGCTATACTGGTAAATGATAAAGTAAGGGCTGTTATCGAGTTAAAAGGAACTAACACCACCGATTTAGGAAAAATAGAAGTGCAAGCATTCGGCTATAAAAATAATCAGCCCGACTGCGTTTATGTGATAACCTCTAACTTTGAAAAGTTAAGATTTTATATAGACAATGCAACTGAATTCCTAGAGTTCAACTTATTTCGGCTTACAGAGAAAGAATTTGAATTACTCTATCTGTGTTTGGCCTACGATAATATTAATAAAGATATCCCAAAGAAACTAAAAGAACAATCAGCTACTGAAGAGAAAAATATTACAAAATATTTATATACGGATTATTCCCTTTTTAAAAGAGAATTACATCAAAATCTAGTGGCTTTGAATCCTAGTTTTGATGCCTTAGAATTATTTCAAAAATCACAAAAGCTACTTGATAGATTTCTATTTATCTTCTTTGCAGAAGACCGAAATTTATTGCCGACAAACTTAATCTTTAGAATTAATAAAGAATGGCGACAACTCCAAGAAATGCGAGTGAACATTTCGCTTTATGATCGCTACAAAACATATTTTCATGACTTAAATCAGGGAGCCAAAGTTGTACTTCCAGCTTTTTCACAAACAGCAGCTCATGAGAAAGAAGAACATCAAATATTTGCCTATAATGGTGGATTATTTCATCCTGATGATATACTAGATGCAATTAATATTGATGATGAATTACTATTTAGTCATACCCAAAAACTATCAAAGTACGATTTTGCAAGTGAAATAGATGTAAATATTTTAGGTCACATTTTCGAAAATTCATTAAATGAATTAGATGAAATAAAAGCACAGCTAGAAGGAACATTAATTGAAAAAGCAAGCACCAAAAGAAAAAAAGACGGTATTTTTTACACACCTAAATACATAACCAAATACATAGTTGACAATACTATTGGTAAAATGTGTACTAGTAAAAAAGCTGAATTTAAAATAATTGAAGAAGATTATTTTACTGACAAAAAAAGAAACATAATAACGAAAAAACCTTTATTTGAAAAACTAACCAATTACCGAAATTGGCTTCTTCAAGTTACTATTTGCGATCCAGCATGTGGTAGCGGGGCTTTTTTGAATGAAGCTTTAGACTTTTTAATTGCGGAACACCGCTACATAGACGAACTTCAAGCCAAACTTCTTGGCGAGGCATTGGTCTTAAGTGATATAGAGAAAAGCATTTTGGAAAATAATCTTTTTGGCGTTGATTTGAATGAAGAAAGTGTTGAAATTGCTAAACTGTCATTATGGTTGCGCACCGCAAAGCCTAATCGAAAATTAAATGATCTTAACAATAATATTAAATGTGGAAACTCTTTAATTGATGATGTTGCAATTGCTGGAGAAAAAGCATTTAACTGGCAAACTGCTTTTCCTAAAATATTCGCGAATGGTGGTTTTGATGTTATTATTGGGAATCCGCCTTATGGCGCATTTATAACTAAAAAAGAACAAAATTTTTACACTAAAAACTATAATACAGCATCATACAAATTAGATACTTATGCGATTTTTATAGAAAAAGGAATTGGTATAACAAAATTGAATGGTAAGTTAGGTTATATAATTCCTTATACTTTTTTAAGCATCCAACAACATCGAAAATTAAGAGAATTCATACTTGGTTTTAATATTGAAACATTGGTTGATTTGCCAACAAAGGTTTTTGAATCAGCGGACTTAGATACTGTAATTTTGTTAATGACAAAAAACATACCTACTCAAATTATAAAAAGCGGTAAAATACAAAATCAGGAAGTTGTTATTTCTAATGAAATAGGTTTGACGGATATTTTAAACAATCAAGATTTACAAATTAATCTTAATAATTCATCTGTTGATATTACACTAATAAATAAAATTAAGGATTTGTCTTTCACATTAAATGATTTTTGTGAAATATCACAAGGCTATATTCCTTATAGAAGAAGTGATTTAATTAAGAATTTCGGAGAATTTGAGGGCAATAGAATTGTAGATGGTAGACTTTGGCACTCATTTGAAAAAAAAGGCGATGAATGGAAACAAGAAATTCAAGGGCAAGATATTGGAAGATATACATATAAAGAATCATTTCAATATGTAAAATATGGTAGTCATATTGCGTCTTATGTAAATCCAAAATTTTTTAATAGTTCTAGAATTATTATTATGGAGATTACGAGAGGAAATAAGTACAAATTATCATCTGTTTATTTGGAAAAAGAATTTTATAATACACCTTCAATTATCAATATTATTAGTAGAGATAATTCTCTTGATTTAAAATCAATCCTACCATTAATAAATTCGAGGCTAATGACTTGGTTTCATTTAAAAGTGAATCCCAAAGCAAATGCGGAAACATCTATACCTAAAATATTGGTGGGTGATGTTCGTAATCTTCCTATTGCTAAAAATGTAATATCTTATAATATTCCTTTAGCAGAAAAAGCTGATTTGATGTTATTATTAAATAGAGAGCTACAAGAACAATCACAAAAGTTTCAAAGAATATTGCAACGAAAGTTTGACCTAGAAGCTTTACCTAAAAAATTACAAGATTGGTATTTGTTACCTTATGCTGATTTTATAAAGGAATTAGGCAAACAAAAGATAAAACTTACACTTTCACAAGAAGCTGAGTGGGAAGATTATTTTACCAAAGAAGCTCACAAATTGGTAGCAACTAAAGCCGAAATTAATCAAACTGACAAGGAAATAGATGCCATGGTCTATAAACTATACGATTTAACTGATGAAGAAATAGGTATAGTAGAGAATAGTATGAATAACTAAACCTCAAACGCTGATATAAAAGTTAATTGTCCTAGAAAATAATATTTAAATACGCTCATAAAATGTATCTAATAAATCCCGATAAAACCAGTATAAAAAAATTAGAAGAGAAGAAACTAAGCCAATTAGGAGTTAAAGAACGTAATCATTTACAAGAATGGATAGCCTCTAATCCTCAAGCACTGGGAGAAGATTTATTAATCATTCAAAAAGAATTCAATGGTTTTAATGATACTAACGAAAGACTTGATTTATTAGCTTTAGATAAACAGGGTATAATTGTAGTTATAGAAAATAAACTAGATGATAGTGGAAGAGATGTTACATGGCAAGCATTAAAGTACGCATCATATTGTTCTAGCTTGACAAAAGAACAAATTAGGAACATCTTTCAAGAATATTTGAAAAAGTCATTGAGTACCGATAGTGCCGAAGAAAAACTAGCTGAATTTTTTGAAAAAGAATACGAAGAAATTAGCTTAAATATGGGTGCAGGTCAGCGCATCATTATGGTTGCAGGCAAATTCAGGAAAGAAGTCACATCAACGGTGTTATGGTTGATGAACTATAAAATTAGAATTCAATGCTTTAAGGCAACTCCTTTTGTATTAGGCGAACACTGGTTTTTAACTGTAGAACAAATACTTCCAATCCAAGGAACGGAAGATTTTACTATTGGAATGGCAGAAAAAACCCAGGAGGATATTAGTTCACAAGAAGTTTTAAAGTCAAGGCATCATATACGCCTAGATTTTTGGAGTGAGTATATAAAATATAATAACGAACGGAATTTATTATTTAAAAACTCGTCACCAAGCAAGGATAACTGGATAGGAATTGGCATAGGCATCACTGGGGTTGGAATAAATAGTGTAATCTCGAAAAACTATGCAAGAGTTGAAATTTATATAAATAGAGGAGAGAAGGACGAAAACAAGAAAGTATTTGATTTCTATTTTAAACACAAGATAGAAATTGAAAGTCTTTTTGGGCAGGAATTGATTTGGGAGAGAATGGATGATCGGGTTTCGGCAAGAATTAAATGTCAGTTGAATGGGGTAAGTATTTTTGAAAAAGATAATTGGCATGAAATGATAACCTATATGTCTATAAATATCGAAAAACTAGAAAAGATTTTTAGACCGTATTCTTCAAAACTGTCTAGTTTTTTGAAAAATCAATAAACTGGCTTTAATATTATATAAATTCAACAAAAACCTAACTAAATAGGAATATGAAAATAACGCAACTCACTGTCACCAATTTTAGATTGCTGGAAAATATTACAATCAACATAGAAGATGACATAACCTTAATAGTAGGAAAAAATAACACAGGTAAAACGTCATTATTTGAAGTTATAAATCTATTTTTTGACACCAAGAATAGGATATCATTTCATGATTTCTCTTTAAATAGTCATGATGTTTTTAAATTATGCGATGCAAAATTTCAAAATGAATTGTTAGTTGAAATTGAGGATGATAAAAAAGATGAAATTGAAAAGTCTTTGATTAATGATATACCTAAGATCACTTTAAGTATTCAAGTTGAATATGATAAGGTGAAAGATTCTTTAATTAATATAAGTGATTTTATTTCCGATTTAGATGATACGAAATCAGATGCTACAATTCTTTTTAAATACGAACCTAAAGAAACAATTAATTTGTTTAGGTCATTCCATAATAGACCCAATAAGGACGTTGAACTAATAGAGTGGTTAAATGAGAATATATCATCTTTCTACACACTCCATGTTTTTGGTGGTGAAAACTTAATAGAAGATCATGTTTTAACGAAAATACTTTCTGTAATAAATTTTGAGACAATCCAAGCATCAAGAAAACTTGATGATACAAAAATGGATAAAAACAGATCTTTGGCACTTGGATTTTCTGACTACTATCAAAACATTCATGGAGATAATAATGCAGATGTAGAAAGTTTGAAAGATACGCTGAAAAGTGTTTCTACTGTTTTAGATGGCAAGTATGAAAAGGTTCTTGAAAAAATTCTTGAGAAATTGAAGTCTTTTGGTATTGATAAGGATATTAATATTCCTGAGATCATACTGAAATCAAAATTTGATCCTGAATCAATTATTCGAAATAACATAAAGTACTATTACAAAAGTGGTGATATAGAACTGCCAGAAAATTACAATGGATTAGGTTATAGCAACCTAATATTTCTTGTTTTAAAAATTGTAGCCTTTATTGAAAATTTCAAAAAAAACAAAGAAAAAAATGCAACTGAAATTCTGACAATTTTAATAGAAGAGCCTGAAGCGCATTTACATCCCCAAATGCAACAAGTTTTTGTAGAGCAAATAAGAGAAACAATTTCTAAGGCTTTAATTGAGGATAGTATTCAAGTACAATTAATTATTAGCACTCATTCATCTCATATGATTGCCGAAGCAGGTTTAAATGTCAAACGAAGCTTTGAAAGAATACGATATTTCAATAAATATAAAAAAGAAGATAGAACAATTGTTGAGGTAAAAGATTTTAATGAATTTAAGCATAAGGAAACAGATAAAGATACTTTTCGATTTTTAAAACAATATTTAAATCTGCATAAATGCGATTTGTTTTTTGCAGATAAAGTTATTATGGTTGAGGGAATCACAGAAAAAATATTAATGCCATTATTTATTAGAAAAGTAGCTAAACAACTTGAAAATGAATATGTATCCATAATTGAAGTTGGAGGAGCATATACCCATAAATTTAAAGAATTTTTTAAGTTTTTAAATACAAAGGTTTTGGTAATAACTGACATTGATTCTGTGGACGCAATGACGAATAAATCTTGTCACGTACTAAAAGAGATGGCAAACACAAGTAATTCAACATTGTCAACCTGGTTACCTCAAAAAACAAAAATTTCTGAATTATTGGCCTTGACTTTTGATGAAAAACTAGATGAATCTAAAATTATTAGAGTAGCTTTTCAAATTAAAGAAGATGATGGAGATTTTGTGCCAAGAAGTCTAGAGAATGCCATAATTAATTGTAATCAAACATTTTTTAAAAGTAAATATTTACTCGAAGATGAAATAGAAAAAGAGGTTTATAAATCTTTTTCTTTTCAAAAGTTGAAGAACATAGATGAATTGATCTATATGGATACAAGTAGAGATCAATCTGATGTAGACCCTTCTTCAAAACAAAAGACAGATTTTACATTTGATTTAATGACTTTTGATGAAAAGGGAACTAATCTTGAATGGAAAGTGCCAAAGTACATAAAAGAAGGTTTAGAATGGTTGTCAAAAAACGAACATTTATTAACAGTAAAAGTTGATTAAGATGGAGGCATTTGAGCAAATAAAGCAATGTATTGAAGTTAATTCAAGCTTTGTGGTGGAGGCTGGTGCAGGTTCTGGAAAAACTTATGCATTAATTCAAACCCTGAATTATTTAATAGAAACTAAAGGAGAGGTATTACATACTAAAAAACAAAATATAGTTTGCATTACTTACACGAATGTTGCTAAAAACGAAATCATTAAACGGATTGAATATAATGACTTAGTTGAGGTTTCTACAATTCATGAGTTCTTATGGCAGTCTATCAAACAGTTTCAGAAGCAATTGAAAATTCAACTTTGTAAACTTAATGAAATAAGATTAAAAATTGATGAAACTAAAGGTAAGGAAACAAAATACATTAAAAATCTGAATGAGCGGATTAATTTAGTTAGTGAAGTTTTTTACAACGATTCTTCTTTTCGTGATTTTGAAAAAGGTGAACTTCATCATGACGACGTGATTGAGTTGTCAAAAATGCTTTTTAAAGAATATCCATTATTAACCTCTATTATCGCTCAGAAATTTCCATATATTTTAATTGATGAGTATCAGGATACTTCAATAGAAACAATTGAAGCTTTAATAGATTGTTTATTAATGCGTAATAAAGACAAGATAATCCTTGGATTTTATGGCGACTCTCATCAAAAAATTTACGATACTGGAATCGGAAGTCTTGAAAATTATTATGAAGGAGAAAATAAAGTACTTAGGTTAATCAAAAAAGAAGAAAATTATAGATCGTCAAGAGCTGTGGTTGATCTACTTAATAACTTTAGAACAAATATTAAACAAGAACCCAAAAGGGATGTAGACGGATCTATAAAATTTATTTATTGGGGAAATCATCCTGAAAAAGAACCCAAACAAAAGGTTAGAGAGTTTGAAGATTCCTTAAAAAAGTTTAAAAATGATTTTTATGAGGAAGTCAATCATAAATTGATTGGGTTGGGCTGGGATTTCAGTAGCAATAATTTAGATAAGATTTTAGTGTTAGCTAACAGTAGAATTGCAGATAGGGCTGGATTTTTGAAATTATATAAAATTTATTCTGAACGATATGGTCAATCAACGAAAGAACGACTTTTAGATAGAAATCATTTTCTAATTAAGTTGTTTACAGGATATATTGATAAAAAGACTTCTCAAGAAAGGGAGATTGGTTTAGAACATCTGATGACTTACTGGTTGGAAAATAATCATAATAAAGCGATTAGATTTTTAAGAAGAAATGGAACTGCTTTACATGAATTTCAGCATCCAAAGAAAAAAGAAATATCTGATATATTAGATGATTTATCCAATAATAGAAACAATAAAACAGTGAAAGAAGTATTGGATGTTGTTTTGCAAAAAGGGATTGTTTATTCTAAAAATTATGAAGAATTTATTTCTCGTATTTATCAAGATTTGGAAGGCTTTGATCCAGAAATCAAAGAAAAAATTGAAAAGGACAAATCCTTTTATGAGTCGTTTATAAATCTTTCATATAGTGAAATTATGAACTTTTGGAAACATATTCAAAATGAAACAGTTTTCTCAACTAAACATGGAACAAAAGGAGATGAATATAGAAATGTATTAACTGTGATTGATGACACTGAATGGAAGCAAGAATATAATTTTAATAATTTCTTTAATAATTGTGACGAAAAGCCTGAAAGGTCGTTAAGAACTCGTAATCTTTTTTACGTTGAGTGTTCAAGAGCCAAAGAAAATTTAGTTGTTTTAATGTTATCTAAAATTGAAGATGATGCTTTAGCAAATGTTAGAAGTTGGTTTGGGAATAAGAATGTTGTTGATATAGAACAATTTTAAACGATTAATTTTTAAGACAATTAACCTATGAACTCAAGCCAATTTCAGTCAGGAGATATATTAAAAGCTAACATTTGCGATAGAAATAATGGGTTTCACCCAATTATATTTATTGATGGGAATTCTGATAAAGATTTCATCGGTGCAATGATAACCCATAGCGATTACAATAATGTTAATGTTTTAATGGACGAATCTCATTTTAAGTCCACATTCGATTTTAAATTTGAAAACAGCTATCTTGTTTTAGGAAGATTTATCAAACCCGAAGAATGGGGGCCATTTAAAAAGATTGGAGAATTAAGTCATGTTGGACTCGAATTCGTAAATGAGTCTATAAATAATCTGCCAATGGAAACATTTAACGATTACTTTAATAGAATGAAGTAATATCATTAATGTGTTTTGTACCTTTTTTGTACCTAAATCATCTTAACTGTCTATTAATCAGTATCAATTTACTTTCTGCATCGGGAAGTAATCACTGAAAACTACCGCATAATTACGACAACTAATGACAAGTAAATAGTTTGCCAGTAAGAGGCTAAGTGTGCTTTTACCTGCACCACCTTTCTGGTTTCCGATTAAGATGATCATAGTGAAAATGTCGAAATATTAGTTTAAATTCATTTGATGAATAAGCGCTTAGAAATCAGTATACCCAAAAGCTGCTCAGAGAACTGGGCCGGCATGACGCAAGTAGCAGGAGGAAAATACTGTACATCCTGCCAAAAAAAGGTCACTGATTTTACTGATTTCAATGAGAAAGCGATACAAGAGTGGTTTCTGCTGCACCAGAATGAAAAAGTATGCGGAAGGTTTCTCAAGAGTCAGCTGGTTGTACAGGCGGAACCGAAAGTGAGCGTATGGGATATGGTGAGAATCAAGATCCTTACCGCCTCAGTTCTGTTGTTCCCTTTCACGCTGAAAGCCTCCTCCAGTTCTGTAACGCAAAAGCAAACAATAGAAGCAGCCCCGGTAAGTAAGCGCACATCACCCACTAAAGCCTTTGAAAAGCAAAGACTGCTAGTGGATAGTATACGAACAATAAACGGTATTGTTTTGGATAAGACTACAAAGGAAGTAATACCGGGAGCGGAAGTAAGAATAAAGGGCACCGAGATAAAATCGTACTCCGATAGTAAAGGCAATTTCCAAATCAATTTGGATAAGGGTGTTAGTCCTGTGTTGATGGTCTCATATGTTGGGTATATGAACTTTGAACAGGAAGTCCGTATCGTGTCTGACAAGTTCATTGCAATAATGCTCGTTGAAGCGCCAATGGGTGAGGTCTGCATCAAAAAGCCTAGTCTACTGAAACGGATATTCCGACCTATCAAAAAAAGCCTCTAATACTTCTAGCTAATTATTTCTTCCAGTACAGGGTCATCCTGATTCGATGGGTAGTCTCTGAGAAAATCATATTCAATTCCGTATGTATATTTTCAGTTTCCCAGCTTGTGTTTCTCTCGAGGTAGCAAAATCAGTAATTCTCATCGCGTATTTGTTCTTGCCTGTCGCTTACGGTGACGATTCCGGCCGTGGATTGCTTCATCGTCAATGTCGTCTGATATATTTATATCAATAGGAGCTTCATAGGGAATGAAAGTTTCCTGTGGACTGAATGAGCCATTGAAGGCAAGCGGCATGAATTCATCTATCTGCTCGTGCGGCTTAAAAGGTATGTTTTTGGTTAGATCTGACCTTTGTGGTAATGGCTGTTGGAGCGCTAAATTCAGGTCTTGAGTGAGCACATCTAAGTCCATCAGTTCACTACCTTTAAACGCATTACCCTGCGAATAATCCAGTACAGTGTATCCATAAGCAGGCATGCCCTGCACACCATGAAATATCAGCTGGATCCCAAATTTTTGTTTCATGAATATGGCGAGATCGGAGGTATAGCCAGGCTTCTCTTTAAATCCGCCACCAGGCAAGGGTAATGATTCTGCCCGTAGGACACCCGAATAAGTTGAGCGGTATTCATACAGCAATGCCGTGATCTGTTTTGCCCGCTTTTCAGGAGATTGGTAATTCGATATCCGTTCCCTTATTTCCGATACATCGATTTCGAGTAGCTTCCGGCCGAATTTGATTAGCTCAAATTTACCCTTCTCTTCGATAAGGGTATAGCCTTTGCTTTCCAGGATCATCATGAACTGAGGTTTGGTTGAAAAGTTAAATGCCAATGCTTTCTCCAGATCAGTTTTTGCAGTCAGTTTCTCGTCCCGTTGCATTACCTGACTGATTGCTGTCATGGCTCTGATTTTCTCAAATGCACTATTGATCTTTTTCCCTGAGGCCTTATCTATCCGTGTAGAGACAATGTGCACATGGTGGTTATTGGTGTCGCCATGAAAAACAATGAGGTAAGGCTGTTTGCCGTAACCCATTTTTTCGAGCCAGGCGGAAGCTATTGCGGTTAATTCTTCCTTGCCGGCACTTTTTCCTTTTGCGGAAATAATGGTGTGTAACTGCGGATATTGAACCCGTTTATTTCTGGCCGAGATCAAGGCCAGGTAGTTAACATAATCCTGCGGTTTCAGATTGGATATGCCTTGCAGCGGCCCAAAGCCTGAGATTTTCATGAGTTCCCCTTTATTTTTGTCCACCTTGTTGGTATTGTAACGGATTCCCTTAAAGGTTTTGCTTTTAGCCAGGAATTTCACAATCATCAGAAAGCGTTTGCTTTGATTAAAGGAATTATTGCCCTAGGAAGTTCAAGAACCACGTATTAATGAACGTAAAAGTGAACAATAAAATTTGAGAAACGGCGAACTAAAGTTTCCTTTTGATTACTTGTATCAATTCCCTATAATGTGAGATATATTGATCTGAGTTACCAGATAAGGGATTGATATGGACGTTTACAAATAAACTTTCCAGCAGAGATTTTTTTTGATCATCTATCTTATCACAGTAATAATCTATCCGGTTTTTAATAAGAGATTTGCTGTGGGGACTTTTCTTCATTCGTGCTCTACGTGTTAATATCCACCAAAGATCTACTTCACTAAAGTCAAAAGTAAATCCCATAATGTGGATGTTTGCTGTAAAGATCAGTTCTATCCATGATGAGCCATTAAATCCACCGGTTTCGAATTTTTGCTCAATAGTAAGTTCTTTAACTGGCTCACCATCTACCTGATAAGAGTATGTGCCTTTTACATATGATTCTGTTTTACCCAATGCTCCACAATATTGATCCAATCCGAGCATAATGGTAGCAGGCCTTCTGATTTCACCGTGGATTTGCCAAAAATGCTTTTTTTTCTCCATGGTATTAGATATTTTTTTCAAACGCCTTATGCTATAAACATCTTCGGTGCTGTATTCAGCAATTGGAAGGGTTACCTCTGGAAGGGACTTGATACTAGTTATAAAGCCATAGTCATAATTAGTGGTGATATAATTCTCTACATTGAGGAGAAAAAGGTCTCTATAAATATCATTAGCTTCAATATTTTCCAACAGATTGGCTATTTCAACTTTAACTTCATATTCATCATCAAGAATATTATCATGCTTGTTAATCTTTTGTAATACGATCCTTTCATAGATCATCGTATTTGGCAGATTATTATCTTCAAATTTTTTGCCAGCCTTGATTTTATCAAGTAATCCAGCCCAAGAGATATTACTTTGAATAAGTCTATTGATACCGTTTCCGAAAAAGATAGTGTTTTCCACAATTTTAAATTTGTTCGCCTAAGTTAAACTAGTATTATGGATAAAACCAAGTGTTGTTTCACTATAAATTCAATATTTAATTACTTTTGAAGTAACGGGGTTATCGGTTCACATAAATTCGCGAAGGAAATATTGATTCCTTGAATTTACGAACAGTTGAGTTCATGAATTATTTAGTCATTGACCTAATGACCTTGCGTAAGGTTATTTCTAATTGATGCTCAATCTTGATAAACTCTGCCAGAAGCACATTGTAACGCTCAATAATTTGTGGAGAGAGCAAAGACCGTTTATTTAGAGTATTGGCATATCGCGCAAGCTGGTTGATGTTGTTTCCGATGCGCCCCAGCTCAGTGCCGAGCTGATCGAGTTGAACAATGAATTCTCTTGCATTGATTATGACCTTTGAGGACTGCAAGACCCGCGTCCGTATCAAATCAGTACGCTTAAGGCCTAAAATCTTTTCCATTTCCAGGATAAGCGCAAATTCTTCTTCCGTAAAACGCACATCGATCTTTCGGGTACGTTTACCAACTTTCATTGACGGCCTACCTTTGAGCAGTTTATATTTCTCTTTCATAAAAGTCTGGGAGTTGCGAGTAGACTTAACTCCTTAATCAGGGACGACTGCAAGGAGGTAGTTGTTTAAGGCAAGATCACTTTTGACTGGCAAGTATTCCGAAGGGATTTCTGTCGGACAAAAAGACATCTTGCAAAGTAAAATTCAAAGCAGCGTGCTGATAAGCAAACGGTTTGTTTTTACTTTGCAGCACGGTTCCAAAGGGACGCAGCTGGAATAAATTCATGAAATGAATTTCCAATTCCGGTTACTAATCTCAAATATATTTAGGTTACTTAATAATTTAGGTCTGTTAGGCTAATGAGAAGTACAAAGCTCTATTTCTAAATCGTATTTTTTTAGCAGGTCTCTAGTTTCTGAAAGAATGGAATTAGGTACAAAGATCCGTTTGATCAATTCTGTTATTGGTTTACCGTTGATCGTTCGTAGAAATCTGCAAAGATCGATTCTCTTGAATGTTCCCGTAGGAATAATAACTTCTTTATCGAAGTATTTCTTGTCCAATTCAAGTAGCCTATCTTTCTCTTCAGTTGTAAGGTCATTAACCAATGACTTATTTCTGTATTTTATATTACTTATCATCCGCCATTCTCTCTGCATATAATATCCTAGCTTATCTGTGTATTTAGTGTTTTCAATAGGATAGAATAAATTTGAAAGTCCCTTAATAGCTCCAAGCTGTTCACTGAATGGCTGGCTACCATCATTTAACATTGAGAGAAGGAAGTGTAGATCTTTTATTTTAATATCTGTAGGAAACGAGTCTCCCTTATTAGTAAGAATGAGAAATTCCTCAGAATTACTGTGATTACTGGAGTATTCGAAAAACTTCTGAAGCCTTTCCAAAAGTTGATGTGTCTCGGCAAGTCTGGAAAGCAGCGATCCAAACGCTCCCCTCCAAATTAGGTCTTTTGAATCTTGAGGCAAATAGAAAACGGGACAAACGTGCGCTTGTTGTAATTGACTCACCTCAAATTCTAGAGAGACATTACCAAAAAATTTTGCATGATTACTTAATTCATCTTCTCCAATCTGCGTGAAGCATAAACGATTTTGAACTACTATTTTTTCAGGTCCACCACTGCCATCATTGAGTTCTTCACTGAATTTATAGATTTCTGGTGTTAAGAGTAATCCCGACTGGAAAATGGATTCAAGAATTTTCAAAGCCTTTTGATCATCAGAATGACCATTTTGGGGCCGAGGGAAAGAGTGATATAGAAATTTTTCTGAGGTTTGCATTTTTAAATTATAAATGGAGAGCTGCTACAGTTATTCTTACATAAATTAATGAAAGAATAATTTGAAAAACAAACTTCAAAGACAATAATATATAGTCCCATTATATATACTCTTCATGCAGAATTCTTATTATAAACGAGATACCGGTTACCTAGCCTTGGAATCCTGTATATGGAAGATACTAGCGAATGACTATGATGCGACCGTCTGCATGTTCAGCAATCATCTGCCCGTTTTTTTTATAAACAAGAGGCTGGCCAATAGAGAAAAGGTATTCTTTTGCGTCCTCCTGCAACTCTAACTGCCATCTGATGCGCTCCGCTAAAGTCATGTCAAAGGGCAATTTAGACATCTCACCCTTTGTAATTAACTCTTCTAAAGGAATTTCTTGCATGGCGCATTAAGATTAATTCGTGTATGAATTTAAGCAAAATTAATGAATTGTGGTGAAATAGTACCACGTGGTATTAAGGCGTTTTGAGATTAAGTTCGTAATTTGTTGCTGACCAAATTATAACATACATGAAAAAGATATACGCTCTTGTCTCACTATTGCTTTTAATTTTTCTTGGGCAAACCAAGGCACAGACGGCTAAGCAGCTTGAAAAGGCCTATCAGAAAAAATCAACTGTAAAGCTCAAAGCATTTTTTGATGACTGGGCTAAGGATCTTCCTCCAGCGACTCCGGAACAGCGATCGAAGATGAGTAATCCGGTTCAGCAGGCCTACCAGGTTTTTGAAGCTTTTTATAACCCTCATGACTTAGGCGGTCGGGGAGGATCGGAATTTGGCAATAAGATCTATGAAGGGTTTAATTATCTGATCATCCAGGACAAATTTAAGATCTACCAGAAAGAAAAGGTGTTTTATACAGATGAAGAAGCCAAAGCATATGCGATTGATAGCATTAAGAAAAATGTTGAACGGAAATATCATGAAAAATGGATCGCTTCTATTGAATCCGGTGATAAATATTTTGTAAATGCATATGGGCCTAATAACAGGCCGGAGTGGGACGATAAGGGTAGAACGTTAATAGATTCGGTAACAGATTTTCGGCCTAATATCGTTGGTACCAAAGGTACCCCCTTATACCTCAGTGATAAATATAAGGCACTTCTGGATAATTTCCTAGGTAATAAACATGTGCCTTTTGCCACTGGAGGAATTATGAATACTGCCCAAGCCAAAGACGAAAGTGCGGATAGGCAAAAGTTCCTGCAAAATTATATTAAGATCTTTTACGGGCATTGGGGAGGCTACTGGCAATACCCCTCTTATCCGACCATTAGCAGTATCGTTTTTGATAAAGACTTGAAGTATGTCAAAGTCTATTACGGCATGATCTATGAAGGAGGTGAGGCCTTTCTGAAGTTAGAGAATAATGCCTGGAAGCTGCTTTCTATGAAACGCACATGGATTCAGTAAATATCACAAACTACTATGCACCTATTTAGGGTCCCAGTCGTAAGTTAAGTTAGTCACACGATGATAAGCTGATTCGATGCACTCTAGTTTCCTATCTTTAAAAATTGCTAGGTTATAACCTTGGGAGTTCATCGCACTTTTATACTCCACACCGTCAAAACCTAGCGATTTGATAAATTCACAGAGATATTGTGTCGGAAGATAGTCCAAATGTACATCCAATTTTCTGACAGGCTTGGAAAGTTCATGTTCCAATCGCATCAAATATGGCCTGACAAGAATAAATTCTTCGAGGTCAAAGCCACGATCCAGTATTTCAAAAGGGCCGTAATCTGCTATGTTTTTCAATGAGACCACATTTATGGTTTCTGTTGTGACGAATTTGCCTACTGTTATACCCTCATGAAGAGCCACCCGGGTTTCATAAAGAGTCGTCTCTTTACTTTCTGATATATAGAGATAAGGTATTCCAATAGGATTTGCCCTGCCAGGGGTGGTATGGTTTTGCGGTGGTTTACCAAGTTCAGAAGGAGGTAATTGATGATCAGAAATCCGCGCCCTATAAAAATAAGTGTCGGCTGGATAGTAGATGGCCAAGCGTTCAAAAACGCTTTCCAGTCGATCAGTATCAATCTTTTCACCTATAAAAAAGCGATTACGGGTTTTAATTTCATCAGAAAACATATCCCATTGTAACTGGAGATCTTCACCAACCCCTACAGCAGAATCAAGGAGCGTCCCGAATTCTATTGGTGTCTCGAAGAACTCATCACTATAATTATCCCAGCCACGTCCAATTTGATTTACAAGGTGCAACACATCTTTTGTTGACAGATTAGCTGCATTAAATAATCTTGGCCAGTATTCTACCAGATGTTCATGAATCAATACAGGCTTATCATGACCCAGTGATTTCTCAGCATTTGGGTTAGGCATATACATATCAAACAGTTGTTCAAACTCCGTGTTGAGTTCGGCGCAGGTAATCACAATAACTCCTTTGGAGTCACAGAAATTGCAATTGCCTTTTTTAGTGGACAATGCCTCAATTCGCTTTTTCAATCCTTGATCGGAAAAGCAGTTCGTACAGCAAACCATCCTAAATTAGATGAGTTCCTGAATGAGCTGAATGTGGTGCATAATGGAGAGCTTTTTCACTACTCCGAGGCCTGGAAAGGCCCCACGGGAATGATAATCTCGGAATTGCTCGCAGGCCATGGTATGTAAACCTTCAGCATCGATAAACTCAATGAGTTTATCCAAAGCCTCACCGAATTTGCCGGGAGTATCACTATAGTCCTCGTTGCTGTCTGATATAAAATGTCTGATCCAAATTTCTCCGGAGTCTTTGTGAACATAAGTAAGGTGGATAGCCACCGCATATGGAAGCATTCCACCCTCAATAAATTCGGAGCCAATTGTCAGGTAATCTGAAAAGGCAGCAAATTTTTCATCAGCATAATACAAGTAGTCGTTGGAGAAAAACTCATCAGTAACGCTGATATAATCAGAATTACGTTTCTGTTTATTGAATGGGTCGCTAAGCAGTGTCAGTTCTCCATTTGTAAAACCACGTTTTAGTGACATTTGGTGCGTGACATGAATGATATTAAATCTGATCGCACTGTTATTCACCAATGCCTTAAGCGCAGTTACATTGCTGATCTGATTGAGATGCACAAGAGAGTAGCCAGATTCAAGATAGCCGCGGGCGGTAGCTGTGGATTCAAAATAAGCAAAGTCCCGGTCACTTAAAATCATGTAGGTAGGGATCACGTTATCCACGCCCAGAGATCGTATATGATCGATAAAATCTAGAACCACATTCCCATTTCCTTTCAACTCCCCGTGCTCTGGGTTGACAATTAATTGCATTTGAATGCCGATTCGTTTGAGGGCAACTAAAGCTGTCTCAATACTTTTTAGAGTCGTTTTTATAGGCTCAAGAATCGGAAAAATTTTGGTGTTATCTAACGGTAAGGCACAAAGCTCGCGTAAAGCCAGCAGTTCATACTGCTTCCCTCTGAGATACGGTAAATACATAGCGTTAATTATATTTGGTAACTAAGTTTATCCACTAAGCTAATATAATCATTTTGATCCAGATTGTAGTAATAGCAGGATAAACGAAGTGCTGCCGGTAATTCCGATTTCTGTATCAAGTCATTCGTACACAGGTTGATCCGTTGTTTGATGATTTTCAAAAACTCAGCGTGTACCTCCAGAACTGGATATTTAGAGAGCATATTTATACAGGCCTTAAAAAGCTGTACAGGAGTTGCTTTTGGAATTTCTCCGGCCATTTTATAGACCAACTGCAAATATTCATCTTTTCGCAGAGCTTTTATCATTGCTACAATGTCCAACTTCTCATTATAGACTTGAGCAGCCTTACACAATTCAATAGTATTGTCTTTTGAAAACACCATGATGCCGACATGTTCGTCAATACAGTTTAAGTATTTGCCGATTTCAGAATGGTGGATAACAATATACACTTCTGAAAAACCTTTGTAATAGTCATCAATCTGAGTGCAAAGCCGTTCAGGGCTATCCAATTCAGTTTTAATTTCAAATACCTTATTTGCTCCGTTAACTATTATAGTGTCCGCTTTGGAATTCCCTATCCTGAATTCGTTTAGTAAAATTGTATCAGAAAGACAATGGTTATGAAACACATAGCTGTTTAACAAGGCAACCTTATATAAATATTCATGTCGGTAATGAGTCAACAAATGATCATAGGAAATATCGATCAGCTCAGAAACGTAGGATTTCTTTTCAACCTGGATACCGTTTTTACGCAGTAACTGCTTGAGATGCTTCGCCTGTTTTTTGAAATCATCAGCAAACATCATGCGTTGTAGCCCCGCATTAGACACCATTTTCGCTAATGCACTGAGATTCACCTGGGAATTAACGTGAGTTAATAACATAGTGTAAAGATACTAAGAATTAAAGATAAAGTTAATAGTGTATTGTCTAAATCTTAAATGATTATTTTCTATGAACCCTTTAGCAGTATCAAAAACTAACGTTAATCGAATGTTTTCTATCAAACAAAACATGTTATGATACTATTTAAGAGCTCCCTTCATCATGCTCAGCTTTTGTTTAAAATCAGTAAGGGTATGCTGCATTGTGATATTAAGTTGTTCCACGCTTTCTCTCAGATTATTGTTCCCATTGATAAGTCCGTGATACTGTTCGTTCGCATTTTGGCAGTCTGTACAAAGTGAGGTTACAGATTTTTCATATAAAAAAAGAGGCACTAGCAATGAAACTAATTTTTGTTGGAGTTGACCAACTAGCTTATTCATATATATCATATCATGTGTTTTCAACGCGTTAATTATGTCTTCATAATTAAACTTGTCTAAAACGCTTGACAGTTCTTCAGTATCCATATCTTTTCTATCTGGGCCCGAAACTTTCAGATGAAGATCGCCGAGATTTCTTATTAACAGCTTGCTGGCCTCAAAATAATTGCTTTTAAAGTTTTCGTAGTATTCAGACCCCTTTTCGATGTAGATGTATAATTCAGTCATGTAGCCATGAAACAAATCTATATCTATCGCCAGATCATTGTAAATTTTGATACGTTTTTCTTCGTCAATTTTGCTATAAATATTATTGAATGCAGCAAAATAGCTGTCGTTAGCTAAAACCGCTGATAAGCGGTCAAGGTATTTGATTGGCATATAAGTTAGTATGCTTGCTGATGTTGGGCTAGCTCTGAGGTCATTTATTAGCACTTTATTATGCTGTATTTGGCCTTCAATGTGCTGGATTGTGTCTTGCAAAAGATTCAGAAGATATACATTCTTCTGACTATTTTCTTTCCGCCTTTTCCTGTTGTCTTTTATTTTATCCTTCCAGATAGTGAATAAGAAAATGGAGATGGTGACAAGTCCGGTAATGATTGGTGGCAAAAGTTTATCGCTCATTTGAAGGAATTTGGTAAGTGCGTTAAAATCAATTAAAAATTCTTTTTTATTAAGAATAAACTATATAAAAAACACGATTAATCCACATTAAGAATTTGTTTAACGCATGAGCTATAGCTAAAATATATTCTTGAAATCTAGTTTTTACTCTGCTTTAGGCTGCCAATGAGCTTGTCGTTGTAGTCATTATGGCCGTCGTAGATAGAAGAGCGATCGACAGAGTAGGGCAGTGCTTTGAGCCATGTTTGGAGTGCGGTGAAACCTGATTTATCGTGATCAAAGTAAAGATCGATGTGTGAATATAGTTTTGCTTTATGGATACCTGAATCCAACAAGGATAAGGAATTGAGGACTATGATACTTTTTGTAGAATCAGGGTTGTCGGTTAGCCAGCTTAGGAAGTTGAAAAAGCCTTCGAAAACTGCTAAGTGTTTCGGATCGCAATTGATGAAGGTGATGGCTTTTTTGCCGAGACAGCCTTTGAAATATTTGTTACGGACTTCCCAGCCGCCAAGTTCGTTTTGCCAACCTGCTGCAAAGAAGTGTTTACGCAGCTTTTTTTCATCTTCCACATAATAGTAGACTTCACTGATATGGTAGGCAGCAGCTTTTAATACACCACGGGAATTGAGGTAGCTATTAATGATTTCGTTGCCGCCATAGGGCTTAATGGTTTCGATCTTATAGTTGGGGATTTTTATTGCGGGTTTAAGCCGTTTGCGAATTGAGCTACGTTTTGTTGAGTTGTTTTCGGGGATTATGAGGTTGCAGGTGTCCTGAATTTTTTGAATAACTTCGGGAAAAGAAAGGCCTTTCCAGTAAAGAAGGGCAAAATCAATAATGCTGCCGCCTTTACCGATACCATGATCGAACCACACATCCAGTTTATTGTTGACACTAAATGATGGTGTGGTATCTGAATCGCGGAGAGGACTGAGGAATATTGATTCGTTTGCAGATTTACTTTGAGGAAGGAAACCGAGCCGGTTGAGAAAATCCATAATGGAAACCTGTTCCCTAATTTCAAGGGCCTTGACAGAGTTTGATAGCATATAATATTGAATTTGTTTTTCAGCTGGAAGCGCAGAGGAATAAGGCAGAGCAGAAATGAGTGCCTTATTAAGTATATTCTATTTTATTGTATTGGTCGAAATGTTCGACATTGAATGATGTTACAGGTAGCTGCAGGAGTTATCTGGTGACGAAATACCCGACATCAATGGAGATTTGACGAAAAGTTCGACATGGGGGCCGAAATAGGTGACATTGATATCGAGTTGCCCGACATCAAAACCAAATTGTTCGACATCCAAATCGAATTACCTGACATTAAAATCAAAATACCCGACAAGTATGCCGAAACTTTCGACATTGTACCTACCTAAAATAGCTTATTGTTAGTAACAATTGGCATGGAGAGAAACCTAGAACGGTATATTTGTTCAGGGCAATGTTATGAGTATTACAAGTAAAATTATAAGAAGCGAATTTAAAAAAGCTGAGGAAGCTTATGAATTCTGTTGGGACGTACTTATCACCATGAAAACCAGAAATATGGGCAAAGGAAGTGCTGTCCGGTTAATGGCTTTTCAAGACAAACTTGCTACCGCAATTTTTGAACTTCAGCGAGTGAGAGATATGATCATTCTTGAAGAAAAAGCTTACGTCAAAAATAAGTCCAGATATCAATTTGAATGGTTCAAAAATAAGTTACAAACGCTTTCCAAATATAAGAAAGCTATTGACCGAATGGTAAATATCGCCAAAGATCTCGGCGATGCATTTGCTCATTTTTTTTATCAGTTTGAACATGATCTCTTAAACGAGCACTTATCCCATGAAGTAGTAATTAACCATACCTCTGGCTTGGGCGAACTTGGTGAGCTGGCTTTTGTTAAAAATATCAAACACCTGAATAAGGAGTTTCCCATATACCATGGCATCACCAATATTTTAAGGTATGGCGATTTTAGTTTTGTCGACCTGCGGACATTAAAGATATCCCGAATCGGAGAACTTAAAACAAAGCAGGTGGATGAAAAAAAACTTAATGGCATGCTTTATATCATAGATCGCGAAAAGGTAAATCAGAAAGAAGCCAAGCAACGTTTGATGGAAGAAAGGCCAAAAGACCGCCGGGAACGTCAAATCCTTGGAATTTCAAAATTTCTTAGTATAGAAGATAAGGATCCAAAAATCGATGGTACCATAGTTAATGAGTCTTACGCAATCAAAATAGGAGAATTGATTGATGAATGTCCAATTAACGGACAACTTTCAAAACAACTGAGTCCGGGACTTGCATTTCTTTGTTTCAGGTTTAAAAAAGCAAGCTTGTTCCATAAACTTCTCAACAGAGAGATTGACGAAGTAGAAAGAGAACTTGAAAAGATGTTCACTACGATCGTTACCAAGCTGGTTAAGTCTGAGGAAAAGAGAAATTCTTTGATCATTGGGCAATTACTTCATGTCGATAAAAAATTTGATCCCTGTATCCCGGGGACAATACCGTTGTTCTGGACGAATATGGAGAACAAAGCGTTAAAAAAAATCTATTTTAAGGATAGCCATTTGATATCGTTATTCAATCCGGTACATTTGATACTTGACGTAGAAAAGATGGGCTTTCAAGTCGATAGTAAGTATTCCCACCCGCCTGTTCGTACACCCGACAAACTCTTTGCTGTCGTACAGAGGTTTGACTTATTTATTGGTTACATCATTCGGCATCTTATGACCGAAGAGTTTGTACTGGACTTTATTCGGGAAATACAAAAGAGTCCATATTGGGGTACAAATGCCAAAATATCCATGAAACCTCAACAGAAAATTTTTTTATAATTTCTGGTTGATTAATTGTCCGGATCTGACAAGATTAATAGCATGTGGGATACTGACATCAAACCCTAAAGCTGCATAATATGCCTGTGCCAGCAATTGACCCTTGGCCTCAACATCAACACAAGTGTCTACAAGCCATGCTTGGAACGGATCTTTATCGAGTGAACCCGAAGGCAAAACTTTCCGGCATTCAAATACCGAATGAAGGCCTGTAAATAGCCTGAAATAAAAGTTGTGTTCGTTTTGCAGGGTACGGCGGGAAAGGGTAGGTTCAAATACCAGTGTTACCATGTAACCATTTCTGGAGGTAAATTCGTAATTGAACCCAAATTTCCCGATTTCTTTTAGGTGATGGAATATCCGGGTTAGGTTTTGTTTTTTATGGGATGGGCGTGCATCTGTGATGTCGGCAAAGTCGCATAGCCTGTCTAGTGGCACTGCTGTTTCTAAATGACCATTGGTTTGTACGACATGGCTGAGTTTGGACAGGTAGAGCAAAAGCTTTTTTCGGCTGTCGCCACCTCTTCCTTTACCGACTAGCCTATAGCTTTCGGTGTTAACAGTATAATAACGGCTAAGAAATCCTTGAAGTAGTTCATCAGAGAGCCGGACTTCGTAAACTTTCTGTTCCTTAGAAGTACGCATGAAGTTTAGACGCAAATCCTTTAAAATAGAGAAGCTGTGCATCACCAAAACTGAATCTTTTTCGCGCGCTTCGTAACGTGAGGAAAAGATGATGTTGCGTTCCATCATGGAATACAGGGCATAGTCGAATACTGTCTGAAAAGCAAAGCCCTCAATTACCGGAGGTTTGAACCTACCTGAAATAAAATCGGGGTGGATTAAGGCTAAATCCTGACGGTTGCGGCCAGTTTGTTTGCAAAAATCCTGAAGGGTAAACCTGGTGTAGCCGAAGAGATCTGTTTTTAGGCGATGGGAAATGAACACGATGAAATCTTGAACTAAACCTGCCTGGCTACCGAAAGAGCGCTGGATGTCTTTGATGTTGTCTGCTACTGCACGATCGATGCGACTCAGGACCTGTTCATTCATAATCTAACGTTGAATTGAGTAGCTGTGTTTGATTATACATCTTCAATATTTGTATATTGTACAGTATATCAAGTTTAAAGAATATGACGCTCTCTACTGACGATTTAAAACAAGAACAAGTCCTAGCTTGTTCGGAGTGCTTCCGAGATCAAGGATTAAAACTTGCAGCGCAACGTTGTGGTCACCCACTAAATGTCAATTGCCCGCGATGTGGATCTGATTCAGGTGTTACACTCTATAAATCAGACTTAGAGGAGCTGAGTCATTCATTTTTTGTTAATGGTTCCCGGATTAGAACTGATTGTGGAGGTTCTGTTGCAATAAAGTATAACGAACATCACAATGGTATTGGTGATATAGACTTCCCAGAACCTCTTGCAGAAGATGCAAAAATCATCGCCGAGCTACTTCAGATTGGTTTTTTCTTATATCCGCCACGCTTATGGATGGTTGGTGAAATTGAACCCCTGAAATCTTTGCAGGTTCTTGAAGAAAGAGATTCTATCATCCAAAGGATCATCCAGGAGTTTCCAGTTACCGTACTGACAAAAGATACTTGTTTCTATCGTTTGCGAGCTAATCCCGCAAATCAAATGAATGCTTTAGAATACGACAGTGCACCAGATGAGCATCTGGCCAAAGGTAGATTGGATAGCAAAGAACTACCCATATTGTATGGTTCTTTTGATATCGAAGCTTGCCTTCATGAATGCCGCGTAACATTGGAACAGGAGCTTTATCTGTGTACAATGGCTGTGGCCAAAGACTTAAAACTACTTGATCTTACGGCCTGGATAACAGAAGACGTCACAGAATTCGAAAGTTTAAGTTTAGCAATACGCATGCTTTTTCGTGCCCCCGCACATTCATATGAAATAATCAGGGCGATAGCGCTTGCAGCAAAGAATCATGGATTTGATGGTTTAGTTTATCCTTCCTATTTCAGCCAAATTCATGCTTCTCAAGATGTCGTGAAAAACATTGGCTTATTCGGTAGGCCAGTAAAGGAAGGAACCGTAGTTTCAACCTGTATCAATAGGATTGTCTTAAAGAAAGTTGTTTATGACTATCACTTTGGGCCGGGAGATTTTTAACGGGCCATCCAGTCATTTGATTTAAATTAGATTAACGTAGTTTTGCGGGTTTGTTTGAGGATCGAGTACATCTCGTCCCATTCTGGCCAGAATGGACTCATCAGATAAAAAGTGTTTTTGGGATCCTGGTCAGAACTTAAAGTATAAGTTCGGAAAATACCGAGCATTTCAGTTCGCACAGGTTTTTCAGCTTCTATTACTGCCGCCGGAAGGCCTTTGCTTAACTTGTTATTTTCCAGTGGCAATGTATATAGTATGGGCTCATATTTATAATCACCATAAGTGGCCAAAATTATTTTTTCGGCATCAATTTGAACACTTCGAACCAGATGTGCTTTTATTTTTTTGAACTTAAAATAATGACGAAGATTAAGTGTCATCATTACCAGGAATAAGCAGAAACCAAAGAGGATAGCACCACCATCAATTACTTTAAGTTTGAGATATCCGGTGACTACAACGATAGCCAGAATAAAAAAACTGTTGAAGAAAAAGAAATCCTGTTTTTTGCGAATCTGATCCCGGATGTATTCATCACCTTCATCAGATATCATAAAAGAGCGTTGCATCATTTGGTTAGACAATGGATAGTAAACTCAAATATAAATAATAATTTCCTTTGCATGCCGGATGGTATCGGCTTCGATGCGATCGATGCGCCATGCAGCGGAATGATCACCGTCTTTACGAGGGGTGATTAAGCCGAGCTCGATCCAGTGTTCGATGTTTGAACGACCGAATTCGCGGAAAGCCTGGGATTTTGAGAGGTATGGTTTGAGTTTACCGGTTTTGCATAGACTTTGTTTTGCGCCGAGTTCGGCGGCTGTTTGGAGCAATAAGAATAATGTGTGACTTGAAAGTTCGGGCATATAATTTTATGAGATGAGTTTTTTTGATGGGGTGAATAGGTGAATGGTTGAGTTTGTGAGTAGGGTTAATAAATGAATGGATGAGTTTGTGAGTTGTATAGTTCAAGAGATCTCTCTCTGCGATCGAGATGACGACCAAGCAAGGATGATGACGGAAGAGGGGGAGATGACGAGTGTGGAAAAGGGTGTAAATACAAAAGGGCGCCGATCTACCGATCGGCGCCCTTTGCCTTTTGAGGTGTACACACGTAGGAATTTACCTTCCTTGCCGAAACCGGCTGCCTATGGTTGACTGCTATCCGGCCAAGGGGTTATTCAAAACCTTATGGGTGTGGATGGCAGTTGCACTTTAGTTTTCTGGTGTTGCCAGAATAACGCTTCTACCCAGCAGGAGAAAGAACAGATAGGGGATAACGATCCAGGAAACCCCTATCTTTCGGACACGGGAAGGTAAGTTGTTCTGTTGCTGGCCCTGGCTACCGATTCGAGCTTTAAGCGGTCAATAAACTTTTTAGAGCTATTGCCACTTTGCTTTATCGGGTTGACCAGACCTTCGGAGATCCAGCGTTCGACGTTTGACCTGCCAAACAGACGAAATGCCTGTGCCTTGGTTAAAGTATCCGGTAACTGGCCAGATTCTATCAAGGCTTTGTTGGTGCCGTCGATCACTGCATCTTTCAACAGAAAACTAAATTCCTTCAGTGTCATGGCAGCAAAGTAATTGTGCGGATTTGAAAATTGCTGGTCTATACGTGGTGTATCCACCAGTAGGGGATTTAAGGCTTCTGAGTAGCAGGAATATAGCATCCGCTTTTACCACCAGCGTTTTTAGCTTATGCTTTTACCGAGTATCCGAAGATTTAATTATGTTTGTAACAGTAAAATATTTTATAGCGACAGCTATTTGAACTTGTCTAAGAAAACCGCGAATTTTTAAATGGAACAAGGGAAAATAATGCTGCTCGCCTGTGCAATAGCGCGGGCGCAGCTGTTTTCTGTTCCAGGGTGCTTCGCGGTACCTCTTAGACGGATTATGGTTGTGTCCCGCGCTATTTCATTTTAAAAACTGTTGTGGGACAAACAGGAAGCAATTGAAATTTAAAATGAGGGATTATAATACAGTTATACTAGAGGAAGCAATAGCCGATCTGGATTTGAGTTTAGAATTTAAAGATGCAGCAGAAAAGTTAGGTTATAAAAAGCTGAAGGATATAGTCAGCATCAGGACCGCAGCGCTGGAAAAGAAGCCAGGCTTTAACATATTGCTTGTACATGAATATGTGAGCTTTATGGAATCGGCAGGACTTGGCGCATTAATAGACCCGCGTCTGGTTTGAAAAGCTAAGCGATTGATTTTAAGGAATAAATGTGTAAATTTAAAGTGATCCCCCCGAACTTATTACAATAAAACAGCGCGCATTATGAGTGTTATCGAAAATCAGCAGCAGTTTATAAGTTTGTTCAGCAGGCATTATAAATTCCTATGCATGATTGCGATGCACTATGTGCATGATGCAGCTACAGCTGAAGACATTGTACAGGATTTTTTTATTGATTATTGGGAAAACAGAAGGGGTACACTCATAAAAGTTAGTTTTGAAGCATACTCAGCACGTGCGGTTAAAAACAAAAGTATATCCGTTATCAGGAGTCAGCATACACAAGAAAAACGGCTTAACCAATTTGGGAACGAAACCTATACTGAAATTGAGGAGGATAGCACAGGATTTGATAAAGATGCACTGCAAATGGAAGTGCTCAGGTTAATTGAGCAATTGCCCGCCGAACGAAAAAAAATCCTGCTTATGAGCTCCAGAGATAGATTAAGCAATCAGGAAATTGCAGATCAACTAGGTATCTCTATCAATACTGTGAAGTCGCAAATCTATAAGTCTTACAACTTTATACGTGAAAACGTTAACCTGCGTCAACCATCGAATAATGGTGACGATACGGTTTCTATACTAAGTAATACCGCAATTTTATTAGCCTTATTATCAGTTAGTTAAAATTTAATTTAACAAAAAATTGATTTTAGGGTAATACTTTTCTAACAGATTGCGCCATATACCTGAATATGGATAATCATCATTTATATCAACCCGATTGGGATAAAGTACTAAGCGTGCTTAATGGCGAATTGCCAGCATCAACAGTTTTAACGGCTGATGAACTGGTATTATTGGATGAGCTAAAGGCAATTAAAACCAGCAGTGCGTTGTATAGCGATGTTGAATTTGATGCAGATTCAAAAATAGAAGCGATCAGGAAACGTCTGAATTTTCAAGAGGGAGATCAAACAAAAAGCAGGAAACTCTGGCCAAAAGTATTGATAGCTGCAGCTGTGGCTTTGATGGTTGTGTCGAGCGGGATTTGGTTTCTGACTGGCAACAATGAGATTGTGAAACAAGGTCATGATGTAGTGGTGGGAAATGACTTAGCACCGGGGAAAAACACGGCTACTTTAACATTGAGTAATGGTAGTACGATTGTGTTAAGCGATGCGAAGACAGGTGTAGTGGTTGGCGCGGAAGGTTTAAAGTATAATGATAACAGTTCGGTTATTTCGAAAGAAGAAAGCGATCGTTTGAATAGCACAGGCAAGGGCTCTCTCCCATACGGTCGAGATGACGGGGGAGGCCGAGTAGACGAAAAGGTTAATATTACGAGTGTTGCTACACCCAGGGGTGGTACTTATCAAATCACATTGCCGGATGGCACCAAAGTATGGCTAAACGCTGCTTCTTCACTCTCATTCCCATCAACTTTTCAAGGATTAGGTAACCGAAAAGTTGAACTAAGCGGCGAGGCCTACTTTGAGGTTGCAAAAGATAAGAAACATCAGTTTATAGTTGCAACGGATAAACAGGAAGTAGAGGTGTTAGGAACGCACTTTAACATAAATAGTTACACTGATGAGTCGAGTACTAAAACAACTTTGTTGGAAGGTAGTGTAGCGGTTCGTTCAAGAGATCTCTCCTCACGTCGAGATGGCGGTGCCAAACTGGATGCCGTGGTGCTTAAACCCAACCAGCAGGCCATACTTAAGGATAAAGGAATAAAGGTAATTCCGGTGGTTGGAGAAACTTATGTGGATTGGAAGGAGGGGGTGTTTAATTTCCGTAAAGAAGAATTAGCTTCTATCATGCGCAAAGTGTCCAGATGGTATAATGTTGAAATAGTATACCGTGAGGTATCTGTAGATGGAGAAACGTATTCTGGCTATGTGTCGCGTTCGGAAAAAGTATCAGGAGTGTTAAATACACTAGCCAAAATTAGCAAGCTAAAATTTGAAATAGAGAAGAATAAGATTACTGTATCAAAATAAAGTACGGGTTAGAATACCCAATAGTAATTGTAAGAAACAGAATCATCAGGGAGTAACCACCCCTATAATTATATTAATCAACTAAACCAAAGAAATTATGAAACAAAGAAAAACAAAGACAGGGCCCTAGCAGGAGAAAATCCGATACACGGTTAGGATAACTGTGTGAGCAAGCCAAGAATGCTGGAAACATCCTTGGCTCATGTTCAGGTTAGCACGCATACAATTCTCTAAAATTAATTTACGATTCAACCCAAACAGATCAAAGGTAATAAACGGTTTGCAGATTACCTAAGTGGTATTTGCTGATATTGTTTATACCCTTGCTCTGTAAAAATGGACTAATAAATGGAAATTTTTACAATACATTCATGCTGGCACCACCGGCATGTTAAAAAGCTCCTGCTCATTATGAGGATCACAACCATCATATTATTTGCAGCGATTATGCAGGTCAGCGCTAGCAGTTTTGCGCAAAGGGTCACACTGATTCAGAAGAATATTACACTCGATGAATTTTTCAGGGAAATCAGAAAACAGACAGGATACAATGTCAGTTATTCAGATAAAGTCATTGACGATGCCAAAAGATTAAATGTGAATTTCCAAAGCACGCCTTTGGAACAAGCTTTAACTATTGCATTACAGGACCAGAAATTGTCTTTTGAGATTAGTGACAAGGATATTACGATCTTAAAAAAAACACCCTCCTTTCTGGAACGCCTGGCTGATCGCTGGGCTGCTATTGACGTACATGGTAGGGTGGTGGACCAGGAAGGGAAACCATTGCCGGGAGCTACGGTAAAAGTGAAAGGCACAGGTAAAAGCGTTAGTGCTAATGCCAAAGGTGAGTTTTTCTTAGAGAAGCTAGATGAAACCGAGCTTTTGGTTATCAGTTTTATTGGGTACGTAAACAAGGAAGTTACTGTAGAGAAGCAACTGGGTAATATTGTATTGGAAATAAGCGATAGCAAGCTTGACGAAATCCAAATTACGGCTTATGGTAAAACCACACAGCGGTTGAGTACAGGGAATATCTCCACGGTTAAAGCCGAGGATATTGCTAAGGCTCCCGTAGCTAACCCATTATTGGCTATTGCAGGCAGAATACCAGGGGTTTTTATACAACAATCATCTGGAGTACCTGGAGCTGGGGTGAAAATCGTGATTCAAGGCCAGAACAGTATGGAATATGGAAATGACCCATTTTATGTGGTTGATGGTGTACCCTATACCTCGCAGTTATTGCCAGGACTGGGGCAGGGAATATTAGGCGACTCAGGTCCTGGAGCAGGCGGTTCGCAATCAGGTACTGCTGGAAATCCACTAAATTTTATTAATCCACAGGACATAGAGTCTATAGACATCTTAAAAGATGCCGATGCGACTTCTATCTATGGTTCCAGAGCGGCACATGGAGCGATTATAATAACCACAAAGAAAGGAGTCGCAGGTAAAACAGCTGTGAATTTTAATGTACAGCAGGGATGGGGACAGATAAGCAGGAAAATGAAAATGCTCAATACCCAGCAATATTTAGAAATGAGAAAAGAGGCTTTTGCTAATGATAATAGAGCCCTGCCTATCGACCCTAGTACGGGTGCTGATCTCGATTTAAGTTATTGGGACCAAAACAGGTATACGGACTGGCAAAAAGAATTATTGGGTGGAACAGCAAAATATACCAATGCCTTAGCTACAATAAATGGTGGAAATTCCAATACGCAGTTTAGGTTTAGTATTGGCTACCAAAGAGATGGTACAGTTACACCAGGTGATTTACGGGATCAAAAAGGTTCCATAAGTTTCAATTTGAACTCCACTTCAGAGAATAAACGGTTTAAATTTAGTCTTTCTGCCAGCTATGTAACGGATGATAATAAATTGGCAGGAATCGGGGGTATTGCAGTTGCGGCCTATACTTATGCCCCAAATGCCCCCAAATTGTATAATGAAAACGGAACTTTATTTTGGGATTATATTTCGCCTACTCAACTCTCTTTAAACAATCCGTTGGCTATCCTAAACAATGGCTATGTCAATAAAACCCAAAATCTGATTTCCAATGCAATAGCTAGTTATGAAATTATCCCAGGTCTAGAACTAAAAAATAGTTTTGGGTATAATAAATTGCAATCGGATGAGGTATCTACAATGCCGAGTTCCTTTTATCCCCCACATTATAGACCTTTTGCCGTACGTTCTGCGAATTTCAACACCGCAAAAATGTTCTCCTGGATCATAGAACCGCAATTAAGGTATATAAAGTCCATTTGGAAGGGAAAACTAGATGTGCTTTTGGGGGCAAGTATACAGCAAGAAGATCGGGATCGGTTAAAATTAGAAGCTACCGGATTTTCTTCTGATGAAAGTATGTATAATCTAAAAGCTGCAGCTAATGTAAGAGTTAGTTCTGAAAATAATGGGGTTATATTGACTACCTACAAGTATGCTGCGATATTTGGATTGATCAATTACAATATTAATGATAAATACCTGCTCAATTATTCCATTCGAAGAGATGGCTCGAGTAGATTTGGAAAGGAAAATAAGTTTCATAATTTTTCATCCATCGCTGGGGCATGGATATTTTCTAACGAAGCTTCACTAAGTAACAATCTATCCTTTCTAAGTTTTGGGAAGATAAAAGCCAGTTATGGTACCACAGGGAGCGACCAGATTGGTGATTACAGCTATTTGAATTTATATCAAAATGTATCTACAGAAGGAGGCTATTATCAGGGAGCTATTGGGCTTGCACCATTTGACAGCTTCCCTAACCCATACCTTCAATGGGAGGAAACCAAAAAGCTATCTGCTACTCTAAATCTAGGTTTTTTAAACGACCGGATCTTAATGGATGCAACCTGGTACAGAAATCGCTGTTCCAATCAATTGGGTTTTCAGAATTTTGCAACTTCAGTAACTGGAGGTGCTGGTATAAAGGCTAACCGACCTGCAACCGTACAAAATATGGGTTGGGAACTGGGATTAAACACGATTAATGTTACAACTAAATATTTTAAATGGTCCACCTCTGTTAATTTAACTATTCCAAGAAACAAACTAATTAGAATTAGTAATATCGATGCTGATAATCAACGAGATTTGGTCGGTAAACCATTAGGCGTACAAAAGGTTTATCATTTTCTAGGTGTAGATCCTCAAACCGGCTTGTATCAGGTTCAAGACAGGAATGGAAATGCAACCTCCACACCGGACGCAAGCCTAGATCAAATGGTCTACATTGATCTTAATCCTTCTTATTATGGTGGCTTTCAAAGTAGTTTTAGTTACAAAGGGCTCTCGTTAGATCTGTTGTTCCAATTTACTAAACAGAAAGGATTAAATAA
Organism: Pedobacter ginsengisoli; assembly: GCF_002736205.1. Taxonomy (NCBI): domain Bacteria; kingdom Pseudomonadati; phylum Bacteroidota; class Sphingobacteriia; order Sphingobacteriales; family Sphingobacteriaceae; genus Pedobacter; species Pedobacter ginsengisoli. The sequence continues at coordinate 1,743,370 of NZ_CP024091.1, forward strand.
TTTTTTTGGGCAATTTCCAGGAGGATTACCTTATGTAAATCAACCAACCTCAGTATTAGATCGTTGGCAGAAAATCGGAGATTTGGCGACCATACAAGCTTATCATGTGGATTTTACAAAAATCAATCAATATGTTATGGCCAAGCAATCAGATAAAAGTTATTCAGATGCCTCCTATGTGCGTTTAAAGAATGTTTCACTTTCTTGTCAGTTGCCGTCAATTTGGAAAAAAACTGCGCACATCCAGAATGCCAGAGTATTTATGCAGGGACAAAATCTGTTGACCTTTACGAGGTATGTGGGGGCAGATCCAGAAACGAGGAATTTAAGTGGAATACCTGCTTTAAAGGTGTTAACACTTGGTGTACAAATAGGGCTATAAACAAAAAAGAAATTAAGATGAAATCAAAAATTAAAACCATAGCAATCTTAAAATTGATTGTGCTTCTATTTTGTACCTCCTGCTCCAAATTTGTGGAAGTGGATCCGCCTATAACCAGTACCAATGGGGATAATGTATTTAACGAAGATGGTAGCGCAATGGCAGTGATGACGGGTTTATATACTAATATGAGTCAGATGGACGTAAGCAATCTTACCGGACGTCTCACCAATGTATTTTTTACTACAGGAATGACTGGTGACGAGTTGGAGCTTAGAGATAAAAGCAACAGTCGATATGGCTTATATTATTTCAACAATATATCTCCAATAGAATCAACCTGGGGGAATATCTATAATATGATTTTTATTGCTAATTCGGCAATTGAGAAATTACCTACAGGAACATTGCTTACGCCTTCGGTAAGGAATCAGGCATTGGGTGAAGCTAAATTTATGCGGGCACTTTGTTATTTCTATCTCGTGAATCTTTACGGGGATATTCCCTTAGCGCTAACAACCGATTATAAGGTAAATGATCTTTTGCCTCGTAGTTCATCAGATATTGTTTATAGACAAATCATTTCAGATCTCAAAGATGCTCAGGATTTATTAAATGAGAATTATATGGATAAAGATGGAGTGAGTCGTTCATTGGAACGTGTGAGGCCATGTAAATCCGCTGCGACAGCATTGCTGGCCAGAGTGTATCTGTATATAGGGAGCTATAACGATGCCCTCTTACAGTCTTCTAATGTAATTGGTAATTCAGAAACGTATGAATTGGTTAATCTGGATGAAGTCTTTCTTAAAAATAATAGAGAAGCCATCTGGCAACTACAGCCTGTTGGAGTAAATGCATTGAAAACAAAGAATACAAGGGAAGGACAGTTACTGAAAATTCTTCCAGAAAATAATGAGCCGCTTGTCTTTCTAAGCCCAACTCTGGTGGATAGTTTTGATGATAAAGACCAGCGAAAGATTAACTGGATAAATACAGTAACTACCTTGAATGGAAGTAAATATGCTTACGCTTATAAATATAAAATTGGCTTTGAAGATTCAGATACTAAAGAATATTCAACAGTTTTTCGGCTTGGGGAACAATATTTAATTCGGGCTGAAGCAAAGATTCAATTAGGGGATATTGATCAGGGTATCTCTGACTTGAATAAGATACGAAAACGGGCTACAGATTTAAGCGTTTCGGTTTCTGCTCAGTTGAGTCAATTGCCTTTTGGTTTGTCTAAGATCGAAGCTCTGCTAGCTGTTGAAGAGGAACGCAAAAATGAACTGTTTACAGAATGGGGGCACCGCTGGCTTGATTTAAAAAGAACTGGAAGAGCAGATGCGGTACTTGGTGTTAAACCAGGATGGCAAACAACAGATCAATTGTTTCCATTACCAGGTAATGACGTACGAAATAACCCGAATTTAAAAGGGCACCAAAACCCAGGGTATAACTGAAACATGTGTTAAAAAAAATAAAAAGATGATCTACAAAAGAAAATTTGATATCCTCTTGGTTACATTCTTGATGACATTCATACATCATGGAATTACGTTTGCACAGGTTCAAGGCAAGCCAGCGATTGATTTCAAAACATATAAAAAATGGCCTTCTATCAGTGGAACTCAGCTCAGTAATGACGGAAAATATATCATATTTCGTGTGGCTGATGACGAATCTAAAATCCAGGAATTTGTGATTAAACCTGTAAATAATAAATGGGAAAGGAAATACTTTGGATTACAGACGGCTGAGTTTACGGGGGATAATAAGTATGTATTGCTAAACAAATCGGATGGTAGCACTGTATATCTGGATTTAGTGCAAAACAAAGAAAGAACAAATAATATCAAAAAGAAGGAAATGGTATCGATAAAAACTGATATTGAAATCCAATTGGATGCTGAAGATATTATTGATCATGTAATATTGGCAGATAAACGTTCGTTCATAATAAATTGTAAAGATGCTACAAAAGGGATTAATGCCCTATATCGTTATAATTTAGACACCAGAAAACGTACTCTTTTATTTGAAAGTAAATCGGGAGAAAGAATCGAACTTGACCATTTTAATGTTGGTTCTGTTTTGTTCAAGGTGCTACTGCCTTTCGATAGTATAAATTCACAACTTTCTGGTGTTGATGTTTGGGGGTATAAAGATGCCTCGGCTCCTTTGCCCTTTGCTGAGCGGAAAAAGGAATTGAAGTGTTGGCAATATGTGATCAGTTCCGAAACAGGAAAGGTTGTTTCTTTAACTGGTCAAAATGAGCGGGTATTGTCAATAAGAGGAGATCACGCACTTGTGGAATATAGACTGTCAAATCCATCATTTGAATTTACCTGGAATGAAAAAAGCAGGGCAAGCTATTATCTGGTTTCAATAAAAGATGGTTCAAAGAAATTGATCCATCAGCAGAATTCAAAGGGATTGATTGAAGGAGTACTTTCACTTGATGGAAATTATGTAGTATTTAGTGATTACGGGCTACTTAAATATCTGGCCTATGATATAAAAGGAGGAACACTTGTAGACTTATGTCACAAAATAGAAATCTCAGTAACCACAATTGACATAAAATCTAAATATCCTTCAACCGATTTTTATTGGCTAAAAGATCATGCTCTAGTCGTCAAGGATGATTATGATTTGTGGAAATTGGATTTGACTGGAAAAAATCCACCATTAAATTTAACAGGAGGTTTTGGCAAGAAGAACAACACTACTTTTTGGATTAATAAAACGCTTCATCCAAGGTCTCTCTTTGCAGATTCTTATTTAAATGAAAATAAGCTCAATGGTTATTTGTTGAACGCCTATGATCATAAGGACAAAACTTGGGGCTTTTATAAATTAACTAATTTATCTGGAAAAGGGCTACAAAAACTGAGTTCAGGTGCTTATTACTATGGGGGAGAGGATCCTGGTATTGTTAAATCAGATCAAGGAAGGACATTTTTGCTGACCCGCGGAACTGCGACTACATTTCCCAACTTGTTTGTGACCCATGACTTTAAGTCATTCGTTCAGCTTTCAGATGTCCAACCTCAAAATATGTACAATTGGATGAGAGCTGAACTATTGCATTGGAAAACAGCTAACGGTGAATTTCGTGACGGAATCTTATACAAACCTGAAAATTTTGATCCCTCAAAAAAATATCCAGTTGTCGTTCATATTTATAATGAATTTACCAGTGGTTTAAACAAATATATGGGTGTTCAGCAAGATGTGAATACCTTGGATATTACTTGGCTGGTTAGCAATGGATATTTGGTTTTTATGCCTGATTTAATTTGTCGTGAGCCTGGAAGACGCCTTAAGTCTGCCTTTGATATGCTTATCCCAGGAGTTAAATATCTAGCAAGTCTGTCTTATGTGGATTCCGAGAGGATCGGTTTACAGGGATGCAGTTGGGGAAGTGAGCAGGTGAATTACATGGTGACCCATTCTAACCTATTTGCAGCCGCATTTTCAGGCGCGGGTTATTCAGAACAGATCAGTGGATCAGGCTTTAGAAATCAATATTCAACTGGTGGAGCGAAATTTGCACAAAATGAAATTCACTTTGGGGGCTTGTTGACTGATGTTCATGATTTGTATATCGAAGAATCACCTCTATTTTTTGCCGATAAAATGGAAACTCCATTGTTGATTAAGAGTAACATTGATGACAGTGCAGTGCCTTTTTACCAAGGATTACAGTTTTTTATATTGCTGAGAAGGTTAGGAATGAAAACTTGGATGCTACAGTATGATAAAGGTGGGCATGGAGTACAGCCAGGAAAGGATTGTGAGGATATGAATTTAAGGATTTCCCAATTTTTTGATCATTATTTAAAAGGCAAATTAGCGCCGAAGTGGATGACACGGGGATTTTACCGGAGTACAAGCAGATTGATAGCGGTTTGGAGCTCGATGCGCCTGGAATGGTCCCTTAAAGTTAATCAAAATTGAATTAGGCTTTTAGCTTTTCATCGACCTCTAAAACGGGTTGTCAAGCGATAGCTATGCCAAAATTATTTTACCAAAACCAATAAACATAGACACAAAATGAAACACAAAACGAAGATTGTTTTACTTACGGCATGGCTGGGTGGAGTATTATCTCACTTTGCTTACGCTCAGCAGGATTGGAAGATTCAGCCCGTACAAATGCAAAGTCGCTGGGCAAAAAATGTTAAGCCTGCTAACGCACATCAAGAATACCCGCGGCCGCAGTTACAAAGAAAAACCTGGACAAATTTGAACGGGCTTTGGGATTATGTGATTACCAAAAAAGAAGATCAAAGACCAAATTCTTTTACCGGAAAGATCCTGGTTCCTTATCCTATTGAATCGGCACTTTCAGGTGTAAAGAAAGCTCTGATGCCAGATGAGTATTTATGGTATAAGAAAATATTGGCAAAGCCAATTTTAAAGCTAGGAGAAAGGGTAATGTTAAACTTTGGTGCTGTGGATTGGCAAGCCACGGTCTTCGTAAATGGTAAAGAGATAGGAGAACACCAAGGTGGCTATACTGCCTTTTCTTTCGATATTACTGATTTGCTTAGATCTGGTAACAATGAATTAATGGTTAGGGTATTTGATCCTACTGACCAGGGTATTGGTCCACATGGGAAACAGGTATTGGATCCTGGTAATATCTATTATACGCCGAGTAGTGGGATATGGCAAACAGTGTGGTTGGAAACGGTGCCCAAAGATTACATTGAAAGCTTAATTATCACACCAGATATTGACAAATCATTAGTTAAGGTAAAGGTCAATGCCGCTGGAAATAATGATGTAGCGTTGACAGTAGGAGGAAGAACTGTGACGGGAAAAGCAAATTCAGTTATAAAAATACCAATAACCAGTGTCAAACTATGGACTCCAGATGATCCTTACTTGTACGATTTGAAAGTAACAATGGGTAAGGATGTTATACAAAGCTATTTCGGAATGCGTAAGGTGAGTATTGGAAAAGATAGCAAAGGTTTTGATAGGATTATGTTAAATAACAAATACACCTATAATCTGGGGACGCTTGATCAAGGCTTCTGGCCTGATGGTTTATACACTGCACCAACAGATGAAGCTTTGGCTTTTGATATCAAGGCAATCAAAGCAATGGGTTTTAATACGATTAGAAAGCACATCAAAATTGAACCTGCCCGATGGTATTATCATGCAGATAAAATCGGTATGATGGTTTGGCAGGACTTTGTGGATCCAAACCAAAGGTTGCCAGAAGGTGCTAAAGAAGAATTTGAGAAGGAGGCGAAAGAAACGATGGATCAGCTACACAATTATCCGAGCATTACCAGCTGGGTAGTATTTAATGAGGGTTGGGGTCGGTATGATCAGGAGCGTTTAACTAAATGGGCTAAAAATTACGATCCAGACAGATTGGTGAATGGCCACTCGGGAGAGTTGCTGTACATTGATGGAAAGCCAAGAGAAGAAGTGCAAAATCCATATCCATCCAGTGATATGACGGATGTCCATAGTTATCCCAATCCGATGAATCCCCCGTTGCAGGCTGGTAAAGTGCGGGTATTGGGTGAATTTGGAGGTGTTGGAGTACCTGTACCTGGGCACCAATGGGATGATGAGAAAGGCTGGGGCTATGTACAAGTGTATCCAAAGGAACTAGAAGGTAAATATGATGGAATGGTAAAACAGCTTAAGCAACTGGAGGAGGAAGGTTTATCCGGTTCGATCTATACGCAGCCATTTGATGTGGAAGGCGAAGAGAATGGTTTGATGACTTATGATCGGGAGATTATTAAAATACCATTAACCAGGTTAAGAGAAATTCATAGCCAAATGATTTCTTTAAAAAGTGATGGATTTAAGCTAAACCCAAAATTTAGAATCGCAGAGAATATTGATGCCAATGATACCGATGAACGTTATCCGGAATTGCTGGCCGCATTTGAAAAAGGTAAAAGAGATTCTGTTTTTCTGAGAAGGCTAACCTTGATGGCAATTAGAAAATCAGATCAGCCTAATGCGACAAAAGTAGGTGCGGCATATATTACTGGTTTGAAAGATTTGTATACGAAGGAGTCTCTTTTATTTATCAAGCAGATCACGCGTACATCAAAGGATACTGGCTTTACCCTCTTTTTGAACAGTAAAACCAAAGTAAACGAGGTGCTCGGTAAGAATGCTGCTGAATCTAAAATCCGGGGGATTATAGGTCAGGAAGAAGTAAAGCCGTATATGGAGGGTACGAATGCAAATCCGGATTGGGACGAAATTACCAAGAAGGTTGAGGCTAAGTATGGTGATCTAGGATTGGAGAAAGTGTATGGAGCTCAAATGGTTTGGTACTTGGATAAAAAAGACTGGGTAAATTTTGGAAAATATTATGCATTGTATTATCAAACGGCCATCGCCAGAAGCGAATACCATATCAACAATATTTCCTGGCATGTGTTCCTATATATAACAGATCCAAAAGTGTTGGATATAGCGGTAAAAACCACCCAATACAATGTAGAAACTTTTGCTAAAAATGACCCGAATGGTATTGATACCTATGCGAACCTTTTGTATAAAGCCGGCAGGAAAGAGGAAGCCATTGAGTGGGAAGAGAAGGCTGTCAAGCTGTCAAAAGATGAAAAGGTGTTTGTAGAAATCTTGGAGAAAATGCGTGCGGACAAACCGACCTGGAGTGGGCAATAGGTCAGTCTTGTGGAGAATTTTAACCAATGATTAGGATCAACATCTTGTACTAATTATACAGCTTATGATACTTATAAAATGGAAAGTCCTTTTAATTGAGATAGTTTCGGTTGCATTTTTATTCTTATTTGTATACGCTGCTTTTAGTAAGTTAAGCGATATAGAGAAATTTAGGGTGCAGCTAGGGAAGTCCCCTATATTGAATGCATTTGTGGGAATTGTAGTTTACATAGTTCCCATGGTGGAAATTTTACTCGCTGTAATGTTGTGTTTTAAGAGATCTAGACTTATTGCAATATACGGGGCATATACACTTATGTTATGTTTTTCTATTTACATCATCTATATTTTAAAGTATAGCCCATATATTCCATGCAGCTGCGGGGGAATTCTGGAAAATATGTCCTGGAGACAGCATCTGGTATTTAACATAGGATTCGTTTTCGTAAGTATTGTTGGGATTTTAATGTACCCGACAAATAAAGAATTTATTGATGTGTTGTCAATAAAAGGGGAAGCTGAAAACTTTAAAGAGTAAGCAATTAAACTAAATTATTTTTTATGAAAATTAGAAGATTTTTTTTGGCAGGAACATTCCTGTTAGCGCTTTTCGCATCAGTAGGTTTTAAACCTGTTAAAATGGCTCAATCGTATTGTTCCTGGTTTTATAATGGTGACTGCCTAGATCTTGGCCAGACAGATCAGCATGATTGTTATTCGGTTTTTACCGGACCCCAATGTACAATTACTCTTGGTGTATTGGGTGTTAAACCTGCTTACGATAGGTTATTTAATCAATCTTGTTTATATCCATTAAGACAGCCCTAAATTCAAATTATCCCGGATTATTTCCGGGATAATTACTAATTATTATGATTACGAATAGAATATTTACGCTATTGGTCTTGTTTGTATTGAGCGTTTTAGGGATTACATGTTTGAAATGTTTATCAGATTATAAACTCAATATTTTTAATGGATTTATCCGGAAACTCCCTCCGTTTCAGATTACCGCAAATCAATTGAAAGATTTAAAGAATGATAAAAAGTATATAGCAGGAGTTGCAAATGGCAAAGTCTTTATCGGTGATATGAATGTTAAAAACAAGCTCCTTAGCTTTGATTTGGGTACGGCTGATACAATTACTGTATTAGTTAAAGCAAGTAATGATGTTAAGATCTTTGGTGATGCTGTGCTTAAAACAGAATTTAATAGATTCTATCTAATGGATGGCATGGCTGCTAAAATCTTATCAGGAGATGTGTCAAAAAAACAATTAATCAAGATAATATCAACTCCAAATTTTACTGAGGTTTTACCAATTTCGACTAATTCCTTTTTGTTTAGACGGATTGATAATCAAAAGCATGAGAATGTATTAGTCAAGCAGAATAATAATGAAGAGATCCTACATCCGAAAACAAAATTGCTGAAAAAGCAAGTTGATGGTTTGTTTTGTACGGATGGGCTGATGGCGAAAGTACCTAATGCGAATAAGATCTTTTACGTTTACTATTACAGAAATCAAATTATTTGTCTGGACACCAATTTGAACTTGCTGTATACAAAGAGGACCGTTGATACCGTGAGCCATGCAAAAATAACCGTGGCAAAAATTAAATCGTCAAACGAGATCACGATGGCATCGCCACCTTTATTTGTTAACAAGCAGGTTAGTGCAACCGAAAAATATCTGTTTCTTCGATCTATGCTAAAAGCTGATAATGAAACCGTATCAACATTTGAAAAAGTAGCGGTGATAGATGTTTATGATGTAGAAAACGTAGCGTATCAATTTAGTTTTTACCTGCCGGATTTGGATAAAAATAAGTTGACAGATTTTAAAGTGTTTGGTAATACATTGGTCGCCTTATTCGGGCGATATCTGTACACGTTCAAATTGAATTTCTAAAATACTATTAATTCCAGATAATGAATTTTAATAAAAACCAAGAGCAATCTATTTTTCTGCTGCTGATCATCGTATTTAATCTATCGATTTTTTGTACGAAAGTTAATGCTCAGGAAAAGCCTCAGAAGTTGATACCGTTTGATGCTGCTATCAAGACGGGTAAACTTAGTAATGGCTTTACCTATTATATCAAAAAGAATACGGAACCGAAGCACCGGGTTACCCTATACCTGGTAGTAAAGGCTGGATCTATATTGGAAGATGAAAACCAGCTTGGCCTGGCACATTTTATGGAACACATGAGTTTTAACGGCACCAAACATTTTCCGAAAAACGAATTAGTAGCGTATCTCCAAAAATCTGGAATTCGCTTTGGCGCAGACCTGAACGCTTATACCGGTTTTGATGAAACAGTATATCAGTTACCTATTCCCACCGATAATGCGGAAATATTGAAAAACGGAATGCAGATTATACGTGATTGGGCGCAGGATGCCACATTAGATCCGGAGGAAATAGACCGCGAACGTGGTGTGGTGTTAGAAGAAAAACGTCTACGCGGAGGGGCTCAGCAAAGAGTGCAGGAGCAGACGTTACCAGCCCTACTTAACTACTCCAAATATGCAAAGCGACTACCCATTGGTACTGAGGTAGTATTAAAGAATTTCACACCCGCAGTAATTCGCTCTTTTTACAAGGACTGGTATCGGCCAGACCTACAGGCTATAATTGTAGTTGGAGATATCGACATGGTTGCTATTGAAAAAGAGGTAATACGTTTATTTTCGGATCTGAAAATGCCTGGACAACCCAGGAAACGCAATATTTACAACATTGCACTGGATGGTAAAAACAAATTCAAGACTGTAATAGATCCTGAATTGTCTGAAACTACTGTTGAGTTCCTGATCAAGCATAAGGAAAAGATCATCAAAAACGAAACTGATTTTAAGGAGACCTTAATCAGGAACCTGTTTTCAAAGATGTTTGCTGCGCGACTTGCTGAATCATCAAAAAGGCCGGATGCGCCTTTTATGAAATTGCAGGGCGGCTATGGAGAATTGATGGGTGGTCTAAATGCTTTGTCTGTAAGTCTCATTCCACGTAAAGGGGAGCTTGAGGCAGGGCTCAAAGCAGGATGGACAGAAGTGGATGGTATACGCAGAAATGGGTTTGTACAGACCGAACTTAGTCGGATGAAACAAGAGCTGATGAGTGAAGTTGAAGTGTCATTAAGAGAAAAAGATAAACAAAACTCTACAGCTTTAGCCGATCAATACAAAGTCCATTTTCTAAAAGGCCAAGCTGTGCCAGGTATCGAAAAAGAGTATGCATTGGTAAAAAAGTTCCTGCCGGAGATTACCCTTGCGCAATTGAATGCTGCTGCTAAAGCAATGATTAAGGCTACAGATCGGGATGTCATCATTACTGCTCCTATGGCTGAGAAGAATCAATTCCCTAGTCAGCATACGGTATATGCCTGGTTACAGCAGGTTCAGCAGTCAAAAATTAAGCCTTATACAGAAACCAAATCAAGTTTAGGGTTAATGACTAATTTGCCACTGAAAGGTAGCATTACAGCTGAAAAACAAATTGCTAACATAGGTGTCACTGAATGGACACTGAGCAATGGGGCGAAGGTGGTACTGAAGCCAACAAATTATAAGAACGATGAGATTGTATTCCTGTCCCTTAGCCCTGGAGGAACTTCTCTGTACAATAATGTAGACTACGAATCTGCTGCCAGTGCTGCTGGTATCATCGCGAGCTTTGGGCTTGGAGATCATGATAACATTGGCCTTCCCAAATTACTTAACGGCAAACAAGTTTCGATGCAGCCTTTTATAGCTGATAGAGTGGAGGGTTTACAAGGTGTTTCGACGGTAAAGGATCTTAGGACAGCAATGGAATTGGTTCATTTGTATTTTACGGCGCCGCGTAAGGACACCGCGCTTTTCCGTACAATCATCAGGAATTCCGCTCAGCAGATCAGTGGTCGCTATACGGATCCGAATAATGTCTTTGCTGATACCATTTCTGCTGTACTGGGTGCTTACAATTTAAGAAGGGCCGGCCCGAGCCTTGAGAAGCTGAATAGCATCACGCTGGATAAGGTGTCGAAGATCTATAAAGAGCGTTTCGCTGATGCAGGTGATTTCACTTTCTTTTTTGTAGGAAGCTTTAATCCAGACACACTTAGGCTTCAAGTAGAACAATGCCTGGCATCATTGCCATCGAGTGGGGTAATTGAGCAAGCGAAAGACCTCGGGATACGTACACCAAAAGGTAAAATTTCCAAAGTGGTAAAGGCAGGTAAAGAAGATAAAGCTACAGTAAAACTGGTATTTACTGGTGACTACGAGTTTAATGCCGAGAATAACTTATCTCTATCTGCGTTAAAGGAGATTTTGCAGTTCCGGCTGACAGAGAGATTGAGGGAGGTCGAAGGCGGTGTATATACACCTGGTGTTTTAATGAATAGGACCAAGTACCCTGCTAGTCGATATAGTTTTACAGTAAATTTTGGCTGCGCACCGGCAAATGTGGAAAAACTTATAGCCGCGACACTGGATGAGTTAAAACAATTAAGGGAAAACGGTATCTCACCAATTGATTTGCAAAAGTTTAAGGCAGAGCAAATCCGTCAAAATGAGCTGATGGAAAAGAGCAATAGTTTCTGGCTGAATTATTTATCGTCTCAATATCTTGATGGTGAAGACCCGAAAGCATTTTTAAAGGCTAATACTGAAATTGAACAGCTGAACGTAGGCACACTTCAGCAAGCGGCAAAGAAGTATTTAAATGAAGATAATTACATCAGGTTTGTGCTGTTGCCAAAGCAGATACCCGGATCATAAATAAGGATGCATAAAAAATGAAAATACTTACAAAAACATTATTGATCACTGTGTTGACTTTTAATACGTTAACACCTGTCCGGGCCCAGGGCCTGAAGTTTGAAAACGGGCTAAGCTGGGAGCAAGTAAAACAAAAGGCTAAAGCCGAAAATAAGCCGATTTTTTTGGATGTAATGGCTACCTGGTGCGGGTCCTGTAAGTACATGGACGCCAATGTGTATTCCAATGATACTGTACAGCAATATTTTAAAGATAAGTTTATTTCGGTAAAGGTTCAAACTGACCAGACTTCCGGGGATGATGCCAATGTGAAGGCATGGTATGATGATGCCAGGAAAATTTCTACCCAATATAAAGTGACCGGTTTGCCTTCTTTGATTTTTTTAGATACGGATGGTAATTTGTTGTATAAACATGCCGGGGGCAAGGATGTTCAGGGTTTGATTGCAACAGCTCAGTTTGCGCAACAGCGAGAGAATCAATATTGGCCATTATTACAAGCGTATTTGGGTGGTAAAAAGGATCCGGAATTTCTGAAGAAATTTGGGGATATGGCAAGGAATATGGGCTATTCGCTGTTGGCCGATAAGATAATCGGAAAGGACTATTTTTCAAGGATTGGTGGTGTTAAAGCTTTTGTTCCCTCTAAAGAATTTTCTGGAAACTGGCATATTAATTATCAGGAATCTGATTTTGGGAAATTTCCACTTAGGTTGATGCCGAAATCGATCAAAATCGTGCAATCTGGTAATGTATTTCAAATTGAGCGATTTACAGAGAGTGAGACAAGCGAAACTTTTTCAATTGCGGAAAACTTAAAAACTGATGGACATCAGGTAGATACGCACATTCGTGAAGATCGGATAAAACGTAGTGTGCTGATCAATGAGCCAGATAAGGGTGAAATTCTGCAGTATGCTGAGTTTACTTTACCGGGAAGCAAATTTGAGCTGGACTTTGAGAGCTATGAACATCTTGGACTTTCAAAAGATGGCAAGGTGTTGACTATAGAAAAAAAGGTGAATGTTGGTGGAGGTCAAGGGTATTCTGTAAAAGGTGTATATGTTAAAGATTAAATATGTCAGCGATTCTGATATGTTTTAGGTGAAGGCGTTTCCGTTTTAAATTCAATAAAGAAGGACATTAAATAATTGAAAACTGTGATATGAATACAGCGAATTTAACTTATGAAGTTCAGGGTGTATACGTGGTTCAGAATGTTCCTGATCGTATACGGGTTATAGTCAATCTGACCAGATTAATTGATCAGCATTTTACTCAGCAAAGAAGCCCCGCTTTTTATGCTAATGCATTATCCATAAATGAACATATGTTAAACAAATATTGCAGAATGGTAATGGATAGAACGGTATATGAACTCGTTCAGGAGAAGTTACACCGCGAAGCATTAAAGTTGCTGATCACGACAGATTGGTCCGTAAAGCGAATTGCATACGAACTTGGCTGTAGTGATCCCTGTTATTTTAACCGCTGCTTTAAGAAAAAAACCGGAATTACCCCAAAGAAATTCAGACAGTATGGCTTTAGAATATATTAAGTGTACGTATTCGGGAGTTGGTGGTTTCCCCAGTTGCTATTTGTTAAAAACTTTTACCCGATATGTCCCCGCTTAGGGATTTAAGCGGATATATCTTCGCCGTTGAACTAAAAACTTATTATTTGTATGGACAAAAACTTTTTACAAACAGCATCATTTAAAGATTTTGAGAATCCGGCAGGCCAGCACATTTACCAGAAAGCAAAACAATTTGGTGAATACATTGCTGACTGGGACAGTCGCGGACACTGGAACTACAGACAGGTATGTTTGAACGGGTCGTTACCCGAAGTAACATTGGACTTGCCAGGGAATCCCAACAAGACATTTGTAGCCACAGTGTTTAACGACTACTTAGGATTGAGTCAGCACCCCGGGGTAATTGCTGCGGCCATAGCCGGCATAGAAAAATACGGTGTAGGATCAACAGCCAGCCCAGCCATAGGCGGGCACATGGACTTTCACAGGGACATTGAAGAAAAGATTGCCGGATTTTTTAACAGAAAAGCAGCCATGCTTTTTACAACAGGCTATACCGCCAATAGTGCTACCATGCAGGCTTTGTTTAAAAAAGAAGACCTGGCGCTTGTGGATGCCGGAGTGCACTCCAGCATGATAGAAGGTGTAAAGTACACTACTAATGTGAAGACCTTTTTGCACAATAACCTGGAGCACCTGGAAAGGTTGCTGAAAACAAACAAAGACAAGTACAGGAGTATAATAGTTGTTGTAGATGGAGTTTACAGTCAGCCGGCAGACCTGGCACCTTTAGGGGATATTGTAAAACTATGCAAGCAATATGGTGCTTTTTTGGCCATGGATGATGCCCATGGAATAGGTGTAATAGGTGAAAGCGGCAGAGGAGTGATAGAGCTGCATGATGCCTATAAAGATGTAGACATTATTACGGGAACATTTAGCAAAACCTTTGGCCATTTAGGTGGCTATGTGGTAGCGGAACCAGAGATAATTGAATATTTGAAGTTTCAGGCGGCACAGCATATCTTTTCAGTTGCACCAACACCGGCATCGGTATGTGTGATGAAAAGCATAGACCTTGTTGATGAAGAACCGTGGCGGAAGCTGAAGCTTTGGGAAAACATTAATTACCTGAAAAAGGGACTGCATGACCTGCGGCTGAATACAGAAAATAGTGCAAGCGCGATAGTACCTGTGATTATTGGCAGGCCTGGCCAGAATGCGGAAGTATGTAAATGGCTGCTGGAGGCAGGTATATATACCAACCAGATCGGTTATCCTGCGGTAAACCTGAAAAGTGCAAGGATAAGGATGAGCATTACCGCTGCGCATACCCTGGATCACATGGACAGGATACTAAATGCCTGGGAGTGGGTGAAAACTAAAGAGAATATTAAAAATTTTGAATAGGTAATATGGCTACACCCAGACGTCGGATCAGGATCAGGGATAAGGATGCCACCATGAAGCAGTTTATAGATGCGATTGGTGATATACTTAGAGCGGAAGGTTATAGCGGTTTAAAAGTAAACAGGATTGCCCGTTATACGGGTAAGGACAAGACTTTGATAGCCCGTTATTTTACTGACCTTGCCGGTCTGCAACGTGCATACATTATGGAGAAGGATTACTGGATCCCGATCTTTGAAAGGTTTGTACTTACCGATGTTGATGGTATAGCGGAGATCAAAGAGACATTTGTGACTCTGATGCAGGAGAATTTTGATTTTTTCAGCAGCAATTCAGAAATGCAGCATATCATCCTGTGGCAGATCAGTGAAGAAAATGACCTGATGACCGAAATTTCGAACGGACGGGAGGAACATGGTGACCGGTTGTTTGAGCTGACAGATCCGACTTTTGAAGGGTCAGACGTGAACTTCAGGGCTGTGATTGGTCTGCTGCTAGGTGGTATTTATTATATGGTTTTGCATGCCGCGACCAATAAAAGCAAGGTATGCGGGATTGACCTGAACAGGGAATCGGATAAGCTTGAGATCTTGAAAACAATTGAACAGTTGATTACCTGGGCTTGTGAACGGGCCGATCCTAACGAAAAATTAAACCAATCCAGATATATGATGAATTACCAGTTTGAGCTGCTGGAGACATTTGCAGTTCAATTATCAGCGAAGACAGATACGACAGAAACTAATGTGCCAGATGCGATGATGGTGAATGAAACCAAGAAATTAGGCAGAAATATTCCACATCATGTGACAGGCCTGAATAACGATACCCAGGTTACAAGCTATATGAAAATGTGTATGACCAAGCTTGCCGAGGTTTCGGATCTGCTGTTTGTTCCGGAGCGTAAGTATAATCCGGATGCCGATCTGGTAGTGGATCTACTGATGTCTTTGCTGAAGATGTTTGGTGATACTGTACCGGAGGGAATTATTTTACCCAAATTGTTTTGTAAACGTGAATTTGCAGGGTTTTATGATAAATGGCAGGTGATAAAGGGAAATCTGGAAGGATCGAAAATCGATCCGTTTATCATTGATATTGTTTATCTGCCTTTCTGGAATTTTAGTATGGTGGAGCATGACGTGAGGTGGTGTGATTATAAGTACCTGAAGACTTATGCATCGATAGTTGAACTGGAAACATCGACGGAAGGATTAAATGAGGCAAAGGTGCTGGATCTGATGATTGGGATTGGCATGAACCATTCACGACTGACGGTATATTATACCACACTGATGAAGAATACGTGTGAAGGGTTGCCGGAGTTGAAACGAAGTAAGTTTTTACTGGAATCGCAGACTGCTGTATGCCAGGTAAGCAACAGGACTAATTTGAGATTTGATACCGGTAAAACCACCATAGTTGAAGAGCTAAGCCGCTGGATTGATATGGAACTGAAAAGAAACTTGTCGTTACCGGACGAGCCCGAAGAGGAGAATCCTTTGAGCCTGGGGACGAACCTGAATGCCGGGCAGCTTGCTTACTGGCAAAAGTTACAGCTGGATCATGGTATTTATGAAGAGGTGACTACGCTGGATCAGTTTTCGGATAAGGTATCGCATAATTTTAAAATACGTGGAGGTGCCAGGGCTTCGGCATCAAGTGTAAAATCGAAGCTGTATCCGAAGATTGAAGTGAACTACCGACCGTTGAGAGAGAAGCTGGAGAAGATGCTGGATGAGGTTAAGTTATATGGTAATTGATCTTATATGTTAGCTGTTCTTTGAATTATTGACATGAGTAAAAAGAAGAATGCCAATACGCAGGCAATGCGACAGTCGCGTGCCCAGATTGATCGGAATGCGTTACTGCGATTTGAACGTGCATGTGAATATCTGGTAGGAGCAGGATATTTTGAAAAGTTTAGTGCGTTGTGCAGGCAAAGGTTGCTGAGATCTCGCTATGATGCTGTTAAAATGAAAATGAATGGTGGGGGATTTCAGGATGGCGATGGTATGATATGTCGGGAGATTTTTATAGAGCAATTAAACAAAATGAGCTTTATTACTGCGGTTGGTGAGGAAATGCCTTTGTCGTTGTATACTCCACGGTTTATATTTGCAAATATATAACTTAAAGAGATGATATGGATGTTCTGAAATCGTTGTCCATATTCCTGCTGGCAGGGATTTGTGAAATTGGTGGTGGTTACCTGGTTTGGCTTTGGCTGAAAGAAGACAAACCTTATTGGTATGGTATAGCGGGTGCACTGATACTGGCCTTTTATGGTGTCGTTGCTACCTGGCAGTCTGCAAATTTCGGACGTGTATATGCAACTTATGGCGGCATTTTTATCGTGCTGTCACTGGTGTGGGCATGGAAGGTAGATGGTTTCAAGCCTGATCGTTATGATGTTATCGGTGCGCTGGTTGCGCTCATAGGTGTCTGTATTATCTTTTACGCTCCACGTTCAATTCAACAATAACATGAAATACATTATTCTAACAATTCCTTTATTGGCTTTAGCATTAAGTGGCTGCTGTCAGAACATAAAGGCAAACCCAACTGCTATGAAGGCTAAGAAAACCGAGGGAACCTGTACAGATCTATATACCGATAACTGTTCAGAAAAAACGCTGAGCTGTAAACTGACCAGCCCTGAAATGCAGAAGAGAAAAGCTACTATCATAGCAAGACTGAAGAAACAGGTTCTGGAAAAGAAGGAACTGCCAAATCACAAGGGAGTTATTTAAGCAGTTGAATCTTGGAGATTAAGATATGTCACAAAAGCTGGTAATGAGCATATATACCGCTGTTGGGTTAGGTTAAATCAATAGTAGTTCAAAAAAATATAAAAAATTATGTTAATTAATAGATCGGATATTTCTGTACTTCAACGGCTTTCAGATGCCAAATAGTTGGTTCCTATTGAACATGCAATTGGGTACTCCTAAATGCTTTAAATTTTAATTTTTGTCTTAAATTTTGTATTTTTACACTAAATCATCTGTTTAAAACTATGTCAGATTTAGAGCTTGAAACTAAACATGAGAAATACCTGATTACAATCAGAAATCTGAGGGCAAATAATTTCAGTAAGGATTTACCATTCCTTATTCTTTCCGAAAGTCTCCCAGAAGGACAAGTTTATAAAGAATTTGCTGATGGTCGCATCGAAATCCAAGAAGTTGTATCTGCTGGAAAAAAATTCCGTACACGGGTAATTAAGGTTCTTAAAGGATTGCAGGCAGATAGCGTTCGTAAAACTTATGGATTACTCTAAGCCCACTCTACTAGTAATTTCTGGTCCTAATGGTGCAGGCAAGTCAACTCATATTCAGACCATGCTACCTGACTCATTTGAGGGAATATTTTCTTTTGATAGAGATCGAACTCGTGTCGCTTTTGAACTAGAGCTTCAGACAAAAGGGGTTCTAGAAACAGATATAGTTCCTCGTGCTACTCGCATGATGGAGGAAAAGCTTTTTGAGGAGATGAGAAAAGCTATAAAAAATAAGGAGCATTTCGTATTAGAGACGCCACTTTCACATCCAGATTATTGGAAGTATATAGATATGTTTGTGTCAGCTGGCTATCAGGTTCAACTGAATTATCTTTGCTTAGATAAGGTAGGGGATTGTATTGGTAGGGTTGAACAAAGAGTTCTTGAAGGTGGGCATCTTGTCAGACCAGATACAATTAAAGGTGTATATAATGATAATCTGATGCATATTAATAGTCAGTATCAAAGTTTTCAAAGGATAGAACTCTATGACGGAATGCTAGTGCCAACATTGCTTTGTAGTTTGGATAATAACATCATTGAATATGTATCTCCTAAAGCACTAAAGAAAGCGTGGATCAAAAAAGGATTACCATTGTTGCATACACAACTCAAAAACTTCAAAGTAAAATAGTTAGGCCACCAAGGTTATAATTATCTGTGAATTAGTACATTTATCCGTGTGTCACTTCGGTTCCTGAGTTTTGAATATTCTCCGATACAGTTTTCTTGTTATTATATAGCTATTTCATTAGTATTTTTGCACTAGTTTTCCACATTCCGTAGGTGGTTTCTAGTGTTTAAAGGCAGTTGCTTTTTTGTTACTATTTGTTTGTAATCAACTGATTTGTAGCGATATATATTATGTGTATCGGGAAGTAATCACTGAAAACTACCGCATAATTACGACAACTAATGACAAGTAAATAGTTTGCCAGTAAGAGGGTAAGTGTGCTTTTACCTGCACCACCTTTCTGGTTTCCGATTAAGATGATCATAGTGAAAATGTCGAAATATTAGTTTAAATTCATGTGATGAATAAGCGCTTAGAAATCAGTATACCCAAAAGCTGCTCAGAGAACTGGGCCGGCATGACGCAAGTAGCAGGAGGAAAATACTGTACATCCTGCCAAAAAAAGGTCACTGATTTTACTGATTTCAATGAGAAAGCGATACAAGAGTGGTTTCTGCTGCACCAGAATGAAAAAGTATGCGGAAGGTTTCTCAAGAGTCAGCTGGTTGTACAGGCGGAACCGAAAGTGAGCGTATGGGATATGGTCAGAACGAAGATCCTTGCCGCCTCAGTTCTGTTGTTCCCTTTTGTGCTGAAAGCCTCCCCAAATTTGCCGGTACAAAAGCAAACCATAACAGTAACCCCAGTACAGGAACACACAGCAACCCGAACCGCTGAAAAGCAGCCACAGCCGGCAGACAGCCTGAGAACCATAAAGGGCATAGTTTTGGATAAAAATACAAGAGAGAGCCTGCGGGGAGCGGAAGTTACGATAAAGGGCACCAGAATCAGGTCATTCGCTGACAGTACAGGCAATTTTCAGATCAGTTTCAGTAAGGACGTCAAACCTGTACTGGTCATTGTATACCTTGGATATAAGACCTTTGAACAGGAGGCAGGTACCGATAAGTTCGTTGCATTAATGAGAACTGAAGACACTTCAAAACTCATGGGAGAGGTCTGCATTGTCAGAAGGCCAAGTCTCTTCAAAAAGATAATCCGACCTATCAAAAAAAGCCTCTAATACTTCTAGCTAATTATTTCTTCCAGTACAGGGTCATCCTGATTCGATGGGTAGTCTTTGAGAAAATCATATTCAATTCCGTATGTATATTTTCAGTTTCCCAGCGTGTGTTTCTCTCGAGGTAGCTTGATCCTTCCGAATTTATTGTTTTTGCAGAGGTATCAGCCGATGTGGGTGCACCAAATTGAGCTGCCAGTACCTTTTTGATCCGCTCATATTCCTTATCATATATCGCAAACTTTTTATTCTCGGCTTTCCACATCTTTTGCTTGTCATCGATGTCGTCGTAGCGTCCCATTTCCCAATTATAAGAAATGAGCCTTAGGATAGAGTCACCAGGAGTATAAAAATATTCAGCATATATGGGCAGGTAAACTTGCGCTTTTCTTTGTACAATTACAGGATCAGTAACTACGTATTTTTCGGCCAGAGGATAATATACAACTAGTTACAATATATGTATCGGGAAATAAGCACGTTAAATTACATTAAATGATTGCCTATGGATAGTTATTTGAATTATGTAACTTTGCACTATGGCACGTACAGAAACACTAGAAGATTTTTACAAAAAGAAATTTAATTGGCTACCTGACAATCTTAGCCAGGATATTGGGCACTTTAACGTTTTTCGGACTGAAGACTTTCATGTACCTGGTGCAAAGCCTGTTCAGTATAGCCGAAGAGATTTCTATAAAATTAGTCTGTTCAGGGGTAAGGGTGTTATTCATTATGCAGATAAAAGTATTGAAATGGATGGAACAGCTTTGGTTTTCTTTAATCCGGTTGTCCCTTACACCTTCGAAAACCTGAACGAGATACATTCAGGAAGGTTCTGTATTTATAAAGAGTCTTTCTTTACCGAGACCTTACGTAACAACATTCATCAATTGCCAATGTTTTCTATTGGAGCTAACCCAGTCTATGTACTTAATAGTGAGCAGGAAGCCTTTGTATTCGCTATGTTTGAAAAGATGCTGGCGGAGATTAGTTCCGACTACATTTTTAAATATGATCTCCTTCGCAGCTACGTTACTGAATTGATTCATTACGCCATGAAGATTCAGCCTTCCAACAGGCTTTATCAGCACCCTGATGCAAATTCTCGCATTACTTCGATATTCACGGAGCTTCTTGAGAGACAGTTTCCTATTGAATCTCCATCACAAAGGTTTGACTTGCGCTCAGCTAAAGACTTTGCAGACCAATTATCCGTACATGTAAACCACCTAAACAGAGCTGTCCGCCAGACTACTGGAAAAACTACCACTGATCATATTATGGAACGCCTTGCAAGTGAAGCCAGGGCTCTTTTACGTCACACAAACTGGAATATTTCCGAGATTAGTTATTGCCTGGGTTTTGAAGCTCCAACACATTTTAACAACTTTTTCAAAAAACAAACCAGTACTACACCGTCAGCATTTCGAATTGTTTGAATTTCGTAATAATTGGTTTGATTGGCGTACACGTTAAACTGTTTCTCTGCCATACATTTGTATAATTAAAAACAAACAAAATATGGAGAAGATAAGAACTTGGTTTATTACGGGCGCGTCTAAGGGATTTGGATTACACCTGGTTAAACAATTACTTCAGGCAGGACAGAACGTTGCAGCTACCTCTCGTGATTTAGATGCACTGGTAACTGCTGTTGGTTTTACTGGATCAAACTTTCTACCACTTCAGGTAGAACTTGGTGATGAGGACAGTGTAGGTTGCGCTATTCATCAAACAAATCACGCTTTTAAAGGAATTGATGTTGTAATAAATAATGCGGGCTATGGTATCGGTGGGAGTATCGAAGAATTAAGTGATTACGAAACCCGAAATAGTTTCGAAATAAATGTTTTTGGAACCCTTAATGTTATAAGGCTTGTAATGCCTTATATGCGTAATCAAATGTCGGGACACATTATTAATGTATCGTCAATAGCGGGTATTGCGCCTACAACAGGCTGGTCGGTTTATGCAGCTACGAAATTTTCTGTTGTCGGATTGTCTGAGGTACTTGCTCTGGATGTTGCAGAATTCGGTGTTAAAGTAACTGTGGTGGCCCCTGGTGCATTTCGAACCAATTTTTTAAATGTGGATTCTATTAATATTGCACAACATACCATTTCTGGATATACAGCGATGCATAATGCTCAAAAGATGCTCCTTGAAAAAAACGGGAAGCAAAGTGGTGATCCAGAAAAGGCCGCTACTGCTATTATTGAAGTAGCTAATATGGAAAATCCACCACTTTACTTGTTGCTTGGCGAAGATGCCTACGATCGTGCTATGATTAAATTAGACAGATTGAGAGAAGACTTCTTGCTAAACGAGGAGCTTTCGAAGGCCATGGCTTATAATGGGTAATTAATTATACCTTTTGCCTTTAGAGTCTAAACTTGAGATGTAAAAAATAATCCCAATAACGATAAACAATCCTCCGGTAAAGGTAATCCATGGGAAGGAGTTTATACCGTTAATATTGATTGTCCAGGCATGTCCATCAACTGCATTAACATACTGTAGATTCCGAAATACCAACATGCCTACTATTGTAATAATGGCTCCAAGAACCATTAAGATTTTACTTGATGTTTTCATTTGAATAATATTTAAAGTAAAATGAATTAAAACAATTACATTGCTAATTTAATATAAAATTCAAATAAAATTGTTATTAATATGTAATTAATATTATTTAAGCAATACTACAACTACAAATAACCATTGTATCATACTACTTAATGTTGGATGAAATGAGCATTAGTATTAATCATAATTCCAGCTGATTTTTTAATGCCGGAATTATGATTAATCTATGAATTATTCTGCTTTGTCATAAGAGAATTGGATACCAGCTGTACCACCTGTCTCGATAAATAATTTCATAAATCCAGGAACGGTTTCTGATCTTGCCCAATCCCTCTGTAGCTCACAGAACAATTGCGCTACACTTACCGGTTGTGCACCTGCCTGCTCCATTCTTCTTAAGGCAGCGTCATGAGCGGCCAACGAAGTTCCACCAACAGCGTCAACAACTGGGAAAACCTCATAACCTTCTTTAAGAGCATCTAAAGTAGGAAAAGAAAGGCATGCCTCCGTCCATAGTGCTGTCATTATCAATTTCTTTCTCCCAGTCGCTTTTACAGCTTCAAGAAACTCAACATCTTCCCAAGCGTTAATTGTAGTGCGGTCATACGAGGGCAATCCTGTCATTTCTTTACGCAATTGAGGAATGGTTTCGAAATTTAAACCCGTTTTTACATTAACTGTAGAAAGGATAATGGGTAGCTTATAAAGCTTCGCCATTTTGGTGACACCAACAATGTTGTTAATTAACAATTGCCTATCCATTGAAGCAATTGAATTTACCTGAACTGGCTGATAGTCAATAATGATTAATGCTGCATTTTCAGGAGTTAAAAGATGATCATTTTTTTGGTCCCTGATTGGTAAGCTACTCATGATGTTTGTTATTAAATAATTAAAAAATTCAGTTAATTATGATTTAATTGTTTCAATTGTTTAGTACACCGTGCTAATCTTTTAGAATATTGAAATAGGAGATATGTGCCGCTTCAGAATAGGGAACTATTTTAATTACATAACCTCTGGAATTCTGAATTGGTTTTAATTTTTAGCCTATATTCATAAATAATTTATTCTCCCCTTGATATGGAGGCATTACATTTGAATAAGCAGGGTTTTGGTCAATTCGCGGCATGAGGATCTACCCACCATGGGATGAGGTACACAACAAGCAAGCAAAAAATACGAAAAACTGGCAAAAGGATAATTTTGTAAAAATTGAAGAAAACAATACAACAGCTCTGGAGTTATTGAAAGTATTACTCAAATAAATCTTATATAACTAACGTAAAAGTAGATAGTAGCTTGGGATAAAAATATGAAAATATTAAAGCCAGCCGATGCATTTGACAAATCGGCAAAAATATATCAGGATAAGTTCATGGATGTTAGTCAATTTGCCAATACATTCGATTTCTTTTGCAGCAACATAACAGCCAATAATGCCAATATTTTGGATATCGCTTGTGGCCCCGGAAATATTACAAAGTACTTGCTAGACAGGAAGCCTGACTACAAAATCTTAGGGATCGACCTATCTCCAAAAATGCTCGAACTTGCTCAGGCCAATAACCCTGCGGCTAAATTTCAACTAATGGACTGTCGTAAAATTGGCTCAATCAAACAGAAATTCGACGGGATAATCTGTGGTTTTTGTTTGCCTTATTTAACACCGGAAGAAGCTATAAAGTTGATTGCCTCCGTATCTGAGTTGTTAAAGCCAGGGGGTATGTTTTACCTAAGCACTATGGCCGAGGATGATCATAACAAATCAAGATTTCAAACATCCAGCACCGGTGATCGGGTGTATGTGCATTACCACCAGGAAGTTTTTTTAACTAAAGCTCTCGAAGAGAATAAATTTGAAATAGTCAATTTAAGCCGCTTTAGTTCTCCTGATAAAGATGGTTTAATAATCACTGATTTAGTATTGATTGGGAAATTGAATCTCCGTATTTTAGTATAACTAAATTTAAACCTATCTGGAGTAAAACTCCCTGAAATGAATCTTAATTTATTAAAACTGACAATTAATAAGGAAAGAATGGAAAATCAAACCAACCAACCATCTCCAGAAAATATTATGAAGATTGGTACAGGCTTTTGGGCCTCAAAAATTCTTCTAACTGCAGTGAGTTTTCAATTGTTCACTAAGCTTGCTGAAAAGAAAACCATGAAGGCTAAGGACATCAAAGACTTTTTGGGACTTAAATGTACAGATAGGAATACTTATGATTTTTTAGATGCCTTAACTGCTTTTGGCTTTTTAAAGCGCGAAGGTATTCTGGATACAGCTATTTATTCAAATACTCTCGACACGGATATGTTTTTAGACAAAAACAAGCCATCCTACATCGGAGGTATCCTTGAAATGATGAACAATCGTTTGTACACATTTTGGGGCAACCTTGGCGAGGGCTTACTTACTGGGCTTCCGCAAAATGAAGCAAAAAAGAGCGAGGATTTCTTTGGCCTGATATATCAGGACCCTGAAAAACTAAAAGAATTTACCAGTGCAATGAGTGGTATTCAGATGGGAAATTTCGTGGCCTTTTCTCAAAAATTCGATTTTAAAAAGTATAATACCCTAATAGATGTAGGTGGTTCTGCCGGGTTACTGTCAATTATGGTAGCAACGCACAATCCTCATATGAATTGTACTAGTTTTGATCTACCGCCTGTTCAACCTATCGCAAACACAACTATTCAACAATTCGGATTATCAGATCGTGTGAAAACTGCAAGTGGTGATTTCTTCACTATGCCTATACCTGGTGCAGATATAGTTGTAATGGGAAATATTCTGCACGATTGGAACGAAGAAAATAAAATAGCATTAATGAGAAAAGCTTATGATGCACTGCCCGTTAATGGAGCATTTGTAGCTATTGAGGGGATCATTGACGATGAAAGGAAAGAGAATGTTTTTGGCATGATGATGAGTTTAAATATGTTAATTGAAACAGGAACAGGTTTTGATTATACATTTGCTGATTTTAACAGATGGGCTAATATTGTAGGTTTTAGAACAACTACGCTTCTTCCATTAACCGGTCCATCAAGTGCAGCAATAGCATACAAGTAAAACAAAGCAAAAAAAACATCAATATAGATCAATATTGCAGGAGTTTTTTAAGGATGTGCTAAGTATTTTAGCGATCTGGGTTAGTTCTCATCATACACGCACAAATGATATAATGAAAAAAACAATTTTACTTACTTTTACTTTACTCCTCAATTTTTTCTACTCTTCGGCACAGCAGATCAACCTTAAAACGGATGATCTGGGTCTGAATATCTCTCCCTCTGGTCAGATCATAGCAATGTTAAATCCAAAAACAGGAAAAAACTATTTGGCTGTAGGCGAAAAGGCACCGTTGTTAAGAATTCTTACGCTCAACGAATGGGAAGATCCGGCACAGGCTACATTTAATGGTAAATTAAATATTATAACTCTTAATTATGCCAATTCCAAAGTCTCAGCAGAAGTAAAAGTTATCCAAAAGAAAACCCATTTGATTTTTGAATTAATTCGATTAAGTGTTAAAGATAAAGTAAGTGCGGTTACCTGGGGTTCATATCCAACTATTATTGGACAAACAATTGGAGAAGTTGTTGGCGTGGTACGCGATGGCGATTTTGCAATCGGGCTTCAATCATTAAATGTAAAAACTATCGGAGGAGTATTAAAAAATCCAGAAGGTGCAGATTATTCAAGAGGTTCGGTAGCGATCAGTCAACCTTATGGCAGTAGCTTGCAAGCATTTAGCCTGGACAGATCAAAAGACAGGAAAATTACAGTTTGGAACCAATATCCTAATATGCCTGTTAATGCAATACCAAATGAAACTACTATAGGCTCAAAGATTGCACTTTTTGGGTGCTCAGAAAATCAGGTACTGTCTCGTATTGGTGTAATTGAGCTTGCCGAAGGTCTTCCTCATCCATTAATTAATGGCATTTGGCACAAGCAATCACCCGAAACAGGGAGGGCTTATATGATTTCCGATTTTGATGAAAGTAATATAGATTCGCTGCTAGGCTATACAAAACAGGCAGGACTTATGTCGCTTTATCACGAAAGCCCATTTCAATCCTGGGGTCATTTTGTTTTAAATCCAACAAGCTTCCCTAATGGTAATGATGGAATGAAAGTTTGTGTTGATAAAGCATCAAAAATGGGCATTCGTATAGGTGTACATACACTTAGCAATTTTATAAATACAAATGACCCTTATGTTACGCCTACACCTGATAAACGACTTGCTTTAACCGGATCTTCTGTCTTAACAGAAGATGTAACTTCATCTGCTACTGAAATTACAGTTGAATCTGATGAGTATTTTAAAAACATTAAGCCAAGCACACTACATGCAGTGCAAATTGGCGAGGAAATTATCCGTTTTCGTGAAGTAACATCTAAAAAGCCTTTTAAATTACTTGATTGCCAGCGCGGAGCCTATGGAACAAAGGCATCAGCCTATCAAAAAGGGATTGAAGTAGGTATGATGATGGATTATCCATACAATACGCTTTTCACAAATTTTAATCTTCAGCAGGAAATTGCTGGAAATTTAGGCCGTTTTTTTACTGAAACCGGTGTTTCACAGATGGACTTTGATGGTCACGAAGGATGTCTGTCATCCGGAGAAGGTGATTATGGTATGCAAGCCTTTGCTGAAAAGGTCTTTAAAGACACAAAGCACACACTTGTTAATGGCACCAGTCGATCGAGCCATTATTACTGGCATATTTGTCATTATTGGAATTGGGGAGAACCATGGTATGGCGGATTTCGTGAATCTCAGGGAGATTACCGTTTAGAAAACCAACCTTTTCTTGAAAGAAATTATATGCCTAATATGCTTGGATGGTTTTTGCTTTCTTCAACAACAACAGCAGAAGACATTGAATGGATGATGGCAAGGGCCGCGGGGTATAATGCCGGTTTTGCTTTGGTTGCACGTTATAAAAACCTGCAAAAAAATCCAAATACTACTCAATTACTGAATCTTATTAAGCTTTGGCAAGAAGCCTATAAAAGGAAGATTTTTTCTGCCGATCAATTGACAAGATTAAAGAATCCTGAAAACGACTTTCATCTTGAAAAGAATAACCAGGATTGGAAATTATATCCGTTTAAAAAATTCAAATTTGAGCATGCCAAACAAGTACTTCAACCCGGTCAACCGACCTTTTCTGAATGGCAATTTGTAAATAGTAACCTTGAACAGCCTTTAAATTTCACCCTTACTTTTATGGGGAAAGAAGGTGTAATCCGCAATCCATGGATAGAATTGGATGGCTATTTTAAACTTGAATTGCCAGGCGAATATGAAGCAGGTAATTCAATTGTATGCAACGGAACAACAATAAAAATATATAATAGTAAAGGTGGTTTTAAAAAGGAAATCACATTAAATCAAACTATCCCTAGCTTAAAATCAGGTAAGCACACCATCAAATTTGATTGCGAATTTCCTGATGAAAATGAGCTGACAAATAGATTTATCATCAAAACTATCAGTACACCTGAAATAATTAAAAACAGATAATTTCAATAAGAGAGATCGATAAACAATTGTGCAATAGTTAAAGAAACTATTGCACAATACTATCATTGGTTTTCGCGCTCAAATTTACTCCATTGCTTATGAATAATTGTGTGGATGTATTAATAACCTAACTTATCATCCGTATCGTATTTTACGGCATTATATCCCAATATCTTTCGCATAAGGCCTAATTGGCCAAAAAGATAACTTTCACGGTCAATGCACATGCCTAACATATTGAGCTTATTCTCCTGTACATAAGATATATTCATTCCCAATTCATAAGGCTGCTCTAGTTCAGTCTCTTCAATAGACAATAATTTTTTAAACAAAATTGGCGAGATCTTATGCCATTCTTTTTTTAAAACATCTAAAGATGGATATTCCGCATTTTCATCTAAAGCTTTTCCGTCTTTAAAAAGCGACTCGTTAGGATCTTTCTCCTCGATGCCTACAATACCAGCCATCCAGTATCTGCAGTTAACCAGATTGCCAACCATCCATGTAAAGTGATTGGTTTTATTTTCAATACGCGTTAAGGCATCAGACTCCTTAATACCATCCAATAAATTATTGAACATCTGGCTATGCATCCTATAGCCGGGAATAATAACCTCTAAGGTTTTAGCTTTTGGTTTTTCCATAATTGTAGTTTTAATAAATTACTGTTCCGAGAGTTTTTTTAGTTCTTCCAGCCCTTTAGTAAAGCCGTTATTCATAATTTCTTCCCATTCTTCTCCAACTTGAACAGAAGCATTAAGCTTAGTAATCCCATTATTTTCAGAAAGATGGTATGCCTCAAGCGAACCCGACCAGCTTTTCACTTTTTCGCTGGTGGTATCTTCCTTACCATCTATTACTTCGCCAAGATGCTCAAATACAATATCATAAGGTTCCTTTTTATTTTTAATGGTGCTAATCATGCCATTACCTTTTCCGTCCAGAAAAAGTGTCCTTCCTCCAATCTCCCAATCACTATGCACTTTAGAACCACCGCCAGGATTAAAGGCATCTGTCCATTGCGAATAAGTTGGCTCATTCCAAAGCGTATCCCAAACTTTTTGAGCAGGTGCTTTGATCTCTTTTGTGAATTGTAATGTTTTCATAGAAATAATTTTAAGGTTAATAACTTGTCTAACAAAACTATCGAAAAAAGTAAGCAGCTATAGGGTATCAATGCGACAGTTTAAGGGTTGAATTGCGACTTTCATGAACAATTAACATCCTCATTGTCAAATGGTTTTTAATATGTTTGGTTTTTTCTGCTGTTCAACATTGTACACCTACCGTTCAATAATGAACAATTTTACAAACAATAAAAAACTAAACAGCTATATAAGAATAAGTTACATAATTAAATGCTATTGGCACAGACTTGGTAAGCCACCGGGTATTCATATTTGTATTAATTGATAAACCACATATTCCATGTTCAGGCTCAATTTAAAAATCGCTTTGCGTAACCTATGGAGAAACAAAACTTCTTCTGTTATTAATATTATTGGTCTGGCAGTTGGTTTATCAGCTTGCCTGCTATTGCTGCTATATGTAAATTACGAAGTAAATTTTGACCGGCATTATAAAGATGCTGACAAA
Source organism: Pedobacter ginsengisoli (assembly GCF_002736205.1). Lineage (NCBI taxonomy): Bacteria > Pseudomonadati > Bacteroidota > Sphingobacteriia > Sphingobacteriales > Sphingobacteriaceae > Pedobacter > Pedobacter ginsengisoli. The sequence goes on from NZ_CP024091.1 coordinate 1,772,928, forward strand.
ATTTATCAGGTTCTAACGAATTTCCAGGATGCTTCAGGAAAAATCACAAGTACAGGCCGATCGCCAGGAAATGGAATTGCAAAGGCTATTAAAACTAAAATACCAGAGATAGACGCTATTACCAGAATTAGTGGTGGTAATAAATCACTCATAGCAAATCAGCAAAAAAGTTTTAATAGAGTAGACATGTTTGCTGATCCGGATATACTGAAAGTATTCAACTACGAATTTGTTGCGGGTGACCCAAACTCAGCGTTAAATACACCAAATGCTATTATATTGACTACAGAGACAGCAAAACTTTTATTTGGCACCACAGATGCATTAAACAAAACTGTCAGATACCAAAATAATAAAGATTTAAAAGTTACTGGTGTAATTAAAGATTTGCCTACAAACACTTCACTCAGGTTTGATTATTTAATGCCCTGGTCTTTTTACGAAAGTATTGACGATTATGCCAAAAACCCAGGTTGGGGAGATTTTAGCTATCTGGCCATGGCCCGGGTTAATAATCCAGCCAGTATTGATCTGATCAATTCTAAAGTAAAAAAGCTGTTCAATGAAAATTATACTGAACAAAAGAATCAAAATTTTTTATTCCCCTTGTCAGATATGCATTTGCATGATGAATTTTTAAACGGTAAGAGTATAGGTGGCGATATAGAACGTATTTATCTTTTTATTGCATTAGCCTTTGGTATTTTACTTGTTGCCTGTATCAATTTTATGAACATGGCTACTGCAAAATCAGAGCGCAGGGCAAAAGAGGTTGGGATCAGGAAAACAATAGGAGCAACCAGAAATTCATTAATTATTCAGTTTCTTACTGAAGCCCTGGTTTTGGCCACCTTGGCAGTACTAATTGCAGTTGCCGTTGTTGAGGCGAGTTTACCTGTATTTAATAACCTACTTAACATAAAAGTCGTTATTGATTATACCAACACAGGTTATTGGCTAGCTCTGTTAATAGTAGCTCTGCTGACAGGTCTTTTAGCAGGAGCTTATCCTGCAATATTTCTTTCTTCCTTTAATCCAATTCAAACATTAAAGAAAAAAGCTGTAAGAACCAGACTTATCCCAATTAACCTGAGACAGGTTCTGGTAGTAGGACAGTTTTGTTTTGCTATTGTGCTGATCATTGCCACATTGGTTATTTATAAGCAGATGCAATACATAAAAAACAGACCTGTAGGATATAATATCAATTTACTTGCAGAAATGTCTCAGGATGGGGCACTGTTCAATAAGTTTGAGCTATTTAAAGATCAGGTACTGAAAAGTGGTGCAGCTACAGCAGTAAACCAAACATCGCAGAGCATGACTCATGCCAGCAACTGGTTTTATGGTTTCGAATGGCCAGGAATGGAAGAAAAAGGGAAAGAAATTGTTTTTAACCGCCTTCAAACTCAGTATGATTTTGTAAAGACAAGCGGTGTGGAGTTGCTGGCCGGGCGCGATTTCTCCAGAGATTTTGCATCAGATAGTGCAGCAATTCTACTGAGCAGTACTGCGGTAAAGGTAATGAAACTTAAAAATCCTGTTGGAACAAATGTAAAGTTGTTTGGAAATCAGCTAAAAGTGATTGGTGTTTTTAAAGATTTCTTATGGGATTCACCTTACCATTCCGGAAGGCAAATGGTAATTAATTTTAATAAAAATCAAGGAGGAATCATCAATCTGCAGTTAAACCCTGCAAATAGTTTAAGCAAAAATATTGAATTGATCTCCGTTATTGCTAAAAATATCAACCCAGACTATCCTGCAGAAATTAGGCTTATTAACGACCTGTATGCTAATAAACTACAATCCGAAAAAATCTTGGGTATTCTGGTCAACTTATTTGGGAGTATAGCCATATTAATTTCTTGCATGGGGCTTTATGGTCTGGTGGCATACAGTGCAGAACAACGAACAAAAGAGTTTGGCGTACGCCGTGTACTAGGAGCTTCGGTAGGAAATATCATGAGGCTGTTATCGGTTTCCTTTCTTAAAATGGTTTTTATAGCAGCATGTATTGGAGTACCAATGGCGTATTATTTAATGAATAGATGGCTTACTAGTTTTGAGTTCAGAACAACCTTATCATGGACAATTATACTTGTGTCAATAGTAGGAACAACAATCATTGCATTTTTAACGGTCAGTTTTCAGGCTTATAAAGCTGCTAAAGCTAACCCTGTTGATGCATTAAAATACGAATAAAATTAGCTTAGCTGATAGAAATCCTTCATGAATGTCGGATTTGTACTAAAATTAGTTGTATTTGTTAAATTATTAAGAGGGGAACTGAGTTAATTTTATATCCATAACCAGTATAAACTTCTTGTGATGCAACGACAATTTTTTATGTTGCTGGGTGCCATACTTTTAGTTGGCATTGGCATCTATGTATATTCATCTTCTATGCCCAAACTACCAGTTGATGTAGAAGAGGCTTATAATACTTTGCCTAAAACTTTAGACTATAACATAGATGTAAAACCTATACTTTCTGATAAATGTTTTGCATGCCACGGACCCGATAAAGCTAAGCAAAAGGCAGGTTTAAGATTAGATCTGGCCAATTTTGCATATGCAGACCTACCTGAAAACAAAGGTAAAGTTGCTATTGACCCGGGTAATCTAGACAACAGTGAAGCTTTCCACAGGATAATTTCTGAGGATGCTAAATATAAAATGCCCACGCCTGAATCACATCTTAATCTTACGGCCGTTGAAAAAGCAACACTTATCAAATGGATTAAGGATGGTGCACTTTACAAACCCCATTGGGCATTTGTAAAACCAGTTAAACTCGAAGCTCCAAAAATTACTGAAGATGTAGTATTAAATAACCCAATAGATAATTTCATTGTCGAAAAATTACAAAAACAAAAGCTAAAACAATCTAAAGAGGCAAGTAAGGAGCTTTTACTACGCAGGGTATCTTTAGACCTTACAGGTCTGCCACCAACCTTAAAAGAAATTGATGCTTTTTTGCAAGATAAATCCTCAAATGCATATGAAAAACAAGTCGACCGGCTCCTAAAGTCACCCCACTATGGCGAAAAAATGGCTGTAGACTGGCTAGATGTAGCTCGTTTTGCTGATTCACATGGGTATACTGTAGATAGACTAAGAGATATGTCGCCATATCGCGATTGGGTGATTAAAGCTTTCAATAGCAATATGGCTTACGACAAATTTATGCAATGGCAGCTGGCTGGTGATTTAATGCCAAATCCAACACGCGAAATGATGATTGCAACTGCTTTTAACCGTAATCATCAGCAAAATATGGAAGGTGGTATTATTGAGGAAGAGTTTCAAACTGAGTATGTGATAGATCGAACCAATACTTTTGGTGATGCAATGCTCGGCCTATCTGTAGGTTGCGCAAAGTGTCACGACCATAAGTACGACCCCATTTCGCAAAAGAACTACTATGAGTTGTATAGTTTTTTTAACAATGTAAAAGAAGCCGGTCAGATTTCGTTTGATGATACTATGCCTGCGCCAACAATGCTATTACCAGACTCAGAAAAGGAGCAGGTTATAAACGACATTAAAAAAACTATTTCTGTACAGCAACAAAAAATAAAGGAGAAGGAACGTCAGGAAGAGACCGCATTTCTAAATTGGCTCAGCAGAAAAGAGTATATCAAACTATCATCAAAAAATATACCTACAGACGGACTACAAGCTTATTTTAATTTTGATAATGGAAATCTCATCGATTCAAAAGATCATAAGCAAACCGCGGTAATGAAGCGAGATGCCGGGCAACCTGGTGATTCACCGGTATTTACTGCCGGGAGTGTTGGCAAAGGGTTATTGCTTAATGGCGATACATGGCTTGATTTGAACCAGGCAGGTGTTTTTCGTAAAACGGAACCTTTTAGCATTGGCCTTTGGGTTAACATACCCAAAGATCTTACCGAGGGAGTGATCTTTCATAAGTGCATCGCTGAACGATTATATAATTTCAAAGGATACCATTTATACCTTAAAAACAATAAGCTGGAATTGAGTATGGCACACGCATATCCTGCCAATGCAATCACAAAACTTAGTTATGATAAAGTACCACGCAATAAATGGATACAACTAACCATGACTTATGATGGTTCTTCAAAAGCTGCCGGCTTAAAATTATACCTGGATGGGGCAGATATGAAAATGGAAACCGTTATGGATAGGCTAGATAAGGATATTCTTTTTAACGGTGGCACACAGCCAGGCTTACAAATAGGCGCATGGTGGCGTGGTCGCGGCTTCAAAGAAGGTAAGGTAGATGAAATTACAGTATACAACCGCAATTTAACCCCACTCGAAATAAATGCCCTTGCTAAAAAGACAAGCATGTCTCAGCTGGTTACAAAATCAAAATTAACAGATCTGGAAATTAGTTCATTAAGACAGTACTATTTTACGGTAGTTGATCCGATGCTCAAAAAAGAAGAAAATGAGCTCAAACTATTGCGTACCAAACTGGCAGACTCAGTAGAGAATGTGCAGGAATTAATGGTTATGCGGGAAATGGCAACACCTAAAAAAACTTTCTTACTTAAACGAGGCAACTATGATATGCCCGAAGAACAAGTTTATCCCAATACACCAACCAGTATATTGCCATACGACAAAAACCTACCCAAAAATAGGTACGGTTTAGCTCAATGGCTTACTAACCCAAATAATCCATTAGCCTCAAGGGTTGCCGTAAACCGCCTTTGGCAAAACTTCTTTGGTGTAGGCCTGGTTAAAACCTCCGAAGATTTTGGTAACCAGGGCGAAATGCCAAGCCATTTAGAATTGCTTGACTGGCTGGCTGTTTCTTTCATGGAATCTGGTTGGAATGTGAAGAAATTGAATAAAATGATCGTAATGTCTGCCACTTACAGACAAGATTCACGTGCAACTAAAGAATCGCATGAAAAAGATCCGGAAAACAGGTTGCTATCTCATGGACCGGCCTATCGGATGCCTGCCGAAATGATAAGGGATAATGCACTTATGGCCAGCGGATTATTGAATCCAAAAATCGGCGGAAAAAGTGTTAAACCTTACCAACCCGAAGGGCTATGGGAAATCAACAATACTTCCTATACGCAGGATAAAGGCCCTGAAGTGTACCGTCGCAGTTTATATGTTGTTATAAAAAGGTCAGTACCAAATCCTACATTATCAACATTTGATGCTCCTTCAAGAAGCTACTGTATTATTCGCCGGCAAAAAACCAATACCCCGTTACAAGCTCTGGTAACACTAAATGATCCTACTTTTCTTGAAGCTGCAAAAGTATTGGGTGTGCAAATGACTATGCTGCCTAACAACACTGAGGCTATTGCCCAAACCTATAGAAAGTTAACCGGACGACGGGCACAGCCAGCCGAGCTAAAACTCCTCAGCACATTGCAGCAAACGGAATTGAACAAATTCAGGAAAAATCCGGAAAAACAGAATGGCTGGCTCAATGCCGGCCAGTATCAAGTTAATAAAATGATGGATACCGCAATGATTGCTGCTAATGCAGTTGTTGCCAGCACCATATTAAATTCAGACGCAACACTTACTAAACGATAATTGTATGGCAGATCATCATCACCACGAAGAAGAATTCAGACTTAATAATCCTGATTTTGAAAGGCTAAACCAAAGATTGGACCGACGAGACTTTCTGACCAAAACATCGATGGGTATTGGTGCTCTTGCTCTTGGATCACTATTTGGCAATAAATTAATGGGAAATGCTCCACGCCCGGCCATTAGCAACGCAACAGGGGATATGGAACAGGAAATATTGAAAGCCTTACCTCACTTTGCACCAAAGGCCAAAAGAGTAGTGTATCTATTCATGAGTGGCGGGCCATCACAGCTTGAGACTTTTGATTATAAACCTGCATTAGTAAATATGATGGGCCAAAATCTACCCGAATCTATTCGTAAAGGCCAGCGGTTAACCGGCATGAGTGCAAACCAAAGTGCTTTACCCGTTGTGCCCTCATACTATAAGTTTAATCAGCATGGACAAAACCAAACGTGGATTAGTGAGCTATTGCCTCATACTGCCAAAGTGATTGATGATTTATGCATCGTGAAATCTATGCATTCCGAAGCCATTAACCATGATCCTGCTATCACCTTTTTTCAAACTGGCAATCAATTGCCAGGCCGCCCGTCAATAGGTTCCTGGCTTAGTTATGGTTTAGGCTCTGATAACGAAAACCTGCCTACTTTCATTGTACTCGTATCAAAGAATGGCCAGAAAGACCAACCTCTTTATGCCCGCCTATGGGGTAATGGTTTTTTACCATCTAAGCATCAAGGTGTACAGTTTGGTTCCGGAAAAGATCCGGTATTGTTTCTTAACAACCCCGAAGGATATGACGGCGCAGATAGAAAGGAAATGCTGGACTATCTTTCAAAACTAAACCAAATCCAAAATAGCACTTATGGTGATCCTGAGGTAGATGCGCGAATAGCCCAATATGAAATGGCTTACCGGATGCAAACATCAGTCCCGGAGGTAATGAGCGTGGCTGATGAACCAGAAGAAATATTTGAATTATATGGCCCCGACAGTAAAGACCCAGGCACTTACGCGGCCAACTGTTTGCTGGCCCGAAAACTCTTAGAAAAGGATGTAAAGTTTGTTCAACTATACCATCAGGGCTGGGACCAGCATGGAAGTCTTCCATCAGGAATTGCCGGTCAGTGTAAAGCTACAGACCAGGGAACAGCCGCCTTAATTACTGACCTAAAACGCAGAGGATTACTGGAAGATACGCTGGTAATATGGGGAGGCGAATTTGGACGTACGGTTTACTCACAAGGCAAACTAACAGCTAACGATTATGGTCGGGATCATCATCCGCGTTGCTTTACAATGTGGATGGCAGGTGCAGGTGTGAAACCGGGAATCAGTTTTGGAGAAACTGATGATTTTAGCTACAATATTGTTAAAGACCCTGTTCACGTTCACGATTTTCAAGCCACACTATTGCACCTAATGGGAATTGATCATGAACGCTTAACCTATAAATTTCAAGGTCGCCGGTTCAGACTTACCGATGTTGAAGGGAAAATTGTAAAAGGCATTTTAGCATGATTATAGATATTTTTACTTTTTCAGGGCGATTGCATCCACTAATTGTACACTTGCCAATCGGTTTTATTTTACTGGCCGCACTGTTTGATCTCTTATCCTACACTAAAAAATATCGGTATCTGAAACAGTCAGTTCCATTTATACTTTTAATTGGCTTTATTGCGGCAGTGTTGGCTTGCATATTTGGATATGTACTTTCACTTAGCGGAGATTATGATACAGAAACGCTTACCCACCACAAAATATCAGGAATCACATTAGCTGCTATCTGCGGTTTACTCTATATTTCATCAACACCTTTGCTTAAGAAAACTCTAGGCATGGCCGATAAGCTTTTTTCTTTATTGTTGTTAGGATTGGTTGTGCTAATGAGTTACAGTGGCCATCAGGGAGCTAGTTTAACTCATGGTAATGATTACCTTACTTTTCGGGCTCTGATGCAGCAGGAACGTAAAAAACCTGCAACTGTAGAACAGGCTATACTATTTGAGGATGTAATACAACCAATACTTCAAAAAAAATGTGTGCAATGCCATCGCGATGGAAAACAAAAAGGTGAGCTGTCGGTTGAATCTTTAATCGCTTTAAAAAAAGGAGGCAAAAGCGGACCGGCAGTTGTTGCAGGTAAACCGGATGCCAGCGAACTTTTTCGCCGTATTATTTTGGATGAAGACCATAAAGATTTTATGCCGGCAGATGGAAAACCACCCTTAACAAAAAATGAAGTAAAACTTATTGCCTGGTGGATTAAAGAAGGAAAGGCTGAAGCAGGCAAGACCATTGCGGGAATGAAAAATACAAATGCATTAAAGCCAATGGTAGCCCTGTTTTTAGGAATGGGCGGTTCTACAGATTCGGAACAAAACGATGGTGAACCGGATCAGCAAATCAATCCTGATCTACCTCTTACCATAGATACATCAAGCCTTGCTAATCTTAAAAATAAAGGAATAAGGGTTAGGGTGATGCTTAACAAACCTGTAATGCTCGATGTTACGTTACCTCCAAAATCAGGGATTAAAATGGCCGACATAAAAGGTCACATATTGAAACTTGCAAAGAACATTGTCTGGTTAAATTTTTCGGATAATCAACTAACAGATCAGGAAATTAGCTTCTTACCAGAGTTAAAGAATCTGGAGAAACTAAGATTAGATAAAAACCCCATTACAGATCAAGTGAGTAATTATTTGATTTCATTGAAACACCTGGAGGCAATAAACCTAAATGAAACCAATATAACAGATGGGGCCATTCTTACGCTTAAAAAGAATTCAGGCATTAAGCGGCTGTACAGTTGGAAAACTAAAACCACCGCCTCAATAAATAATTAATAGGAGAGATTAACAAACATCATTTTTCAGTGAGGATAGAAATTGAAAAAGACTATCTTCAAAAAAAAATTTAATGAACACGATTGATTGCAAGTCAACATTTACATTACTGCTCACAGATTACGTAAAAGTAAATAAGAACTGGAATTATAAGAATGTTACCAGTGTGTTCAGTAGAATTATATATATAGATGAGGGAGAAGGTAAGCTCATTTGCAACCATCAGGAATATGTTCTTGAAGCCGGATTTATTTACTTTATACCTAGTTTTACAACTTGTAGTTATGTGTGCGAGCATTATTTAAGTCATTATTACATCTGTTTTTTAGAAGAATTTCAATTAGGTTCTTTATTTGCTTCAAACCGAAAAGTATTTAAAATTCATGCTGCCGAAACAGATATGGCTTCAATGATGAAAATTTTCAAATTAAATCCTGGCAGAGGCCTAAACAACTCCAATAACCCAAAAACATATGAAATTGACAAAGTCTTAACTACATATTACAATTTGAATAATACAATTCCTTTGTTTGCTTACATGGAAACCTGCGGGCTTCTATTGCAATTGGTATCTCGCTTTCTTCAATCTCCATTATTTTTAAAAACAGAGATAAATCATATAGATTCTAAAATTGCCAATGCAATTTTTTTTATGCAAAATCACCTTGGTAGTTCTATCTCTGTATCAGACCTGGCCAAAACTGCAAACTACCATCCAGATCATTTTTCAAGATTGTTTTTAAAAAATACTGGGGTAAGGCCTCTGGATTATCTAAAGTCTAAAAGAATAGAAAGGTCTCAGTTTCTTCTTGCAACCACAGATATGTCTTTTTATGAAATTGCGGCCGAGTTAGGTTTTGAAAGTCAAACCTATTTTTCAAGAGTTTTCAAAAAATTAACAGGTTTTACTCCAGGACAATATAAGAAAACCATTGCCGGCAGATTAATGATCTAAATATTATCCAAACTTAAAATAAAATGAAAAAATCATTATTTATTCTACTGTGCCTCCTGGCAAATTTAACTTTTGCTCAAAAAGGAGAGAAACCAAATGTTATTTATATCTATGCCGATGATTTGGGCTATGGAGATTTGAGTTGCTATGGTGCAACTAAGATAAAAACTCCAAATCTGGATAAATTAGCGGCATCAGGTATCCGTTTTACGGATGGGCATTGTACTTCAGCAACTTGTACACCCTCACGTTATGCATTAATGACGGGGGAGTATCCGTGGCGCAAAAAAGGAACAGGCATTTTACCCGGAGATGCTGCACTAATTATACCAACCGACAGAACAACATTACCCAATCTTTTTAAAAAGGCCGGCTATCAAACCGGCATCATAGGAAAGTGGCATCTGGGGCTTGGTGAAGCGGTAGAAAAGGATTGGAACAATGAAATTAAACCCGGACCAAATGAAGTTGGCTTTGGATATTCATTTATTTTTCCTGCAACTGCTGATCGTGTTCCAACTGTTTTTCTCGAGAACCATAATGTTGTTGCACTTGACCCTAAGGATCCGATAAAAGTAAATTACAAGGAAAAAGTTGGCGATGATCCAACCGGGAAAGAGCATCCGGAATTGTTAAAACTACTAGCTTCTCCAGGGCAGGGGCATAATAATACCATTGTAAACGGAATTGGTCGTATTGGCTATATGAGTGGCGGAAAGCTGGCACGCTGGGTAGATGAAGAAGTCTCATCGACCTTTTTAATTAAAGCACAAGATTTTATCCAAAAAAATCAAAAAGAACCTTTCTTTTTATACTTTGCTTTAACAGAGCCTCATGTACCACGAATGCCTGCAACTATGTTTAGAGGAAAGAGTGGCTTGGGTTTACGGGGAGATGCCATTTTACAGCTTGATTGGACAATAGGACAAATTGTTAAGCAATTAAAGGAAACAGGCTTAGATAAGAATACCATGATCATTTTTTCTAGTGACAATGGTCCGGTTCTGGATGACGGTTATCAAGATGAGGCAGTAACAAAATTAAATGGGCACACCCCGGCAGGAGCATTAAGAGGGGGCAAGTACAGTATACTTGAAGCAGGTACAAGGGTTCCTTTTATTGTAAGCTGGCCCGGAAAAATTAAACCACAGCAGGTCTCTGCAACTACGGTAAGTCAGATCGATTTATTGGCATCATTTTCTGCACTTCTTCATCAGCCAATACCGGCAGGTGATGCTACAGACAGTGAGAATACGCTTGATGTATTTCTTGGAAAATCAAAAAAAGGCAGATCAGTTTTAATTGAACATGCCTCTACCTTGTCAATAGTAAAAGATGGCTGGAAATATATTGAACCTAATGCAGGTCCGGCAAATGATAAGTTGGTAGGAATAGAATTGGGCAACTTAAACCAACCACAGCTGTATAACTTAAAAACCGATGAATCTGAGAAAAATAATCTTGCTTCACAGTATCCGGATAAAGTTAAAATGCTAAAGGATTTGTTGACTGAAATAAAGGATAAACGATAGCATTTTTACACAGGCTTGCCCTTAAAAATTTACAGAAATTATGAAATGATATTGTAAACTAAGTTTTTTTAAGGTATTTTTAATAGGAAGTAAAGCCTGATGTTATGAATTTCGAGGAATCAACCAACGTTATTTATGTGACACCTGATGGCGATCAGGTGTTCACTTTTATCCGGGAGGTAAATTACGACAAAAGTTTGTACCTCCTGGATTTTAATGACTTACAAGTAACTGAAACTGAGCTGAAGTTAAATACCCATCCTAATTTTAGTAATCCACATGGTATGAATAAGGATCATATCATAGCTTATCATTACGATAGGCTCATTAACTCGATAGTAAAGTTTATTGCAGAAAATCATAGCGAAGAGCACTTGAAAATATATCGTGATTTAGATACTATTTATTTTGAAACAGTATTCCATACACCTAAAACCCTCGAAGAGAAGAAACTGTTCAAAGAAGTAGTTGATAAATTTAATAAAATCATCGGTGAGGTGAATAGCATGATTAAAAGCCGTTTTAACAAACAGATAGAAGTAATTCTAAAATTCCCTTCAAATTCTCATCATTTGCATTCTGTACGCATTTAAATCTTTCTTTTTTTAAAAAAATGGTCGTCATCCTGAATTTATTTCAGGACCCCGGAATAGAAAGTACATGTTATATCGTTTCATTTACCATCCAAATATTTGTATTTACTAAAGTAAATGCTAAGTTTGCATAACTGATTATGTAATCAATTATATTATGGAGATTTTTGAGAAAACAGGGAAGTCTGCACTTGGAAGTAGGCTAAGACTTTTCACTACGAAGGTTACCGATGATGCGGCAAAGATTTACGAATCCTATGGACTAGACTTCGCGCCAAAATGGTTTCCTGTATTTTTTGTCCTTGCAGAAGCGGACGAAAGGACGATCACGGAAATAGCTGTTGAAATAGGGCATTCGCAGCCTTCAGTTAGTAAGTTGATCAGGGAGATGACTGCTGCAGGGCTGGTAAAGGAGAAACAGAAGTCAGAAGATAAGCGTAGGAACGTCGTGGCATTGACGAGCAAAGGCAAATCGTTTTCTGAAAAGTTAGGTCCGCAACTTGCAGATGTGGACTCTGCAATCGACGCAGTGATCAATGAAGCTAGGCATAATCTTTGGGAAGCACTGGCAGAATGGGAATACCTGTTCGAACAGAAATCGTTGTTCAGGCGGGTCATCGAACAGCGTAAAATCCGTGAAAGTAAAGATGTGAAGATAGTTCCCTATTCTGACCAGTACAAGAACGCCTTTAAAACATTAAACGAGGAATGGATTTCAAATTATTTTGAGATTGAGGATGCAGACAGAAAGGCATTAGATAACCCAGATTCTTATATACTTAATAAAGGCGGAAAGATATTTGTTGCCCTATACAATGGGGAGCCTCTAGGTGTTTGTGCACTCATAAAGATGGATGACCCTGATTATCAGTATGAAATGGCAAAGATGGCTGTGTCGCCTATGGCACAAGGTAAAAACATCGGTTGGTTGCTGGGTAAAGCGATAGCCGATGAAGCCAGGATGTTAGGTGCCAATAAACTCTATCTGGAGAGCAATACTATCTTAAAGCCTGCTATCAACCTGTACCACAAACTTGGTTTCAAGAAAGTGGTTGGGCGTGATACGCCCTACGCAAGGTGCAATATTCAAATGGAGTTATCATTAAACGATTAAAATTGCAATTAATGAAAAGTGTTGTAAAAAAAGAGAATGGGGTTCCAAGGCAGTTCCTTGGAGTAGATTTTGTAGTGCTTTCTATCGGGAATAAATCGATGGTCGCAAAAATGCTTTATAAAGTCACGGATAACGTGCCTTTCCATAAGCATCCCAACGAACAGAGTGGATATGTGATTTCAGGGAGATACATCTTATGCTTTGACGGACAAAGATATGAACTCGCCACGGGAGATAGTTACTCGATACCTGCAAATGTTGAACATAGTATCGACATTATAGAACCGGGAGAGGTATTGGACGTGTTTACTCCAATCAGACAGGACTATCTATAAATATTGGTTTTTATGGATGAGATACAAAAGAATTGGTGCCGGCAAATACTGTGACGGTCAGGTGTTGGTAATTCATGATATGCTCGGGTTGAATAAAGGCTTCAGACCTAAATTTCTCAGACAATATGCAGACTTGTACACTACTTAAAAATTTATCATATGAGAACATCTGAATAATAAAAAATAATTACTCTAACTTGTTTGTTTCATTCAAACCTATATATATTCGTCTAAACAAAATATGTATGTAATGGACTAATATTATATTTTTGCAAAATCTTCAAAATATTTGAGGCATTTGGCACTAAGAATCTTGCTCTAGAAACCTGAGAATTTCAATTGCGACAAGAGGATAAGTGAAAAGGTGCTCACGCTTTAAGCGTGGGCTCCCCTTATCGTTGCACGGTCTCTCAGGACCTCTAGAGCGGTAAGCGGGGGTTCCACGCTTTTTGCGTTAAAGAGATTTTAAATCTCAAGTCTTCCTTACCAGATTCCATATAATTTTTATGATCATTACAGAAGAAGATGCCTAAGTGAAATTTTGCCTGGATAATTATTTTTTTTGCGTTTGTTTTGGGAGGTTCAGATCCTTCGGGCATAGTACCATTTTGGTTCGCTACATATTCGACTCTGGTCGAACGAGGGCCGTACAAGGTCAGAGTGAGCATGGTTCTAAAAGCGACTATATTATAGGCCGAAAAATGTGTATTCCCCAAATCTGAACTCAAGCCAAATTCAATCTAATTTTTTTAATAATTAATTCTAAAATTAAATATATAAGAAATTTAAATGCGCTTTTGCGTTTCACAGCACTTATTAACGGAGTATGCGCAATAAGATATATTATGCAGTTTTTGTGATTTTAATATGGTTTTTGAGTGTTAAGCTAGTTAAAGAGTATATGCAGGCTTCGGTCAAGGTGTATTAATCACAAAATTAACATATAGGCTAGATAGTAGCTAAAGTGGTGTTTCATGTGTATGTAGACCAACGGCACACCTATTAGACACCTATGAAACACCTATAAAACAGCTTTTTTTAATAAGTGGTAACCGAGCAGTTGTCAAGCCCTGATACAGAATTGGGTAGATTCTGAATGAACAAATTCAGAGCTGAATTGTTAAAAATATAAGATAGACGATAGATTGTTGAACCTTAATTATTGAAATTATGCAACATAGTGTAAAAAGTCTGATCGGTTTTACTATGGGTGCTACCGATGGAGAAATTGGAAAGGTTGATGAGTTCTATTTTGATGATGAAACCTGGACAATACGTTATCTGGTTGTAAAAACGGGTGGTTGGTTAATGGAACGTAAGGTACTCATCTCTCCCGGAGCTTTAAGAAATCCAGATTGGAAAAGCAGATCATTTCCTGTTGATCTTACTAAAAAACAAGTTAAACACAGTCCTGATATAGACACTGCAAAACCTGTATCCCGACAGCAGGAACTGGCATTATATGATCATTATGAGTGGCCATATGGCGACCCAACAAGTGGGGGATTTTATGGTCAGATGGGTGTGGCAGGCATGATTGATTCAAGAGTACCTTTCGAGGCATCCATTGCAGCAACAGACCTTAAAAGGCAGCCCGGAGATCCACACTTACGAAGTGTAAGCGAAGTGATTGGATATCATATTCATGCCACAAATGGAGAGATAGGGCATGTAGCTGATTTAATGGTTGATGAGCATTTCAAAGTAAGCTTTATGATAGTAGAAACCGGAAGTTGGTTTTCAGAAAGAAAAATTTTGCTATCGCCACAGAGGATAAAAGAAATTAATTGGGCTAATTCATCCGTCGAGGTTGATGTTTCAATGGAAACAGTAAAAGACATGTAAGTACTAAACCTTCTATTATGAGTTTAAAGGAATATGGTAAAAAACGTGATTTTAATAAAACAGCCGAGCCCAAAGCAATTAAAACAAAATCCACAGGAAAGCTTCACTTTGTGATTCAGAAACATGATGCTAGTCGTTTACATTACGATTTCCGCCTGGAGATGGAAGGCGTGTTAAAAAGTTGGGCGGTTCCCAAAGGACCTTCTACAGACCCAAAAACAAAACGTTTAGCAGTAATGGTGGAAGACCATCCCTTTGATTATAAAAACTTTGAAGGCATCATTCCTAAAGGCGAATATGGTGGAGGTACAGTAATTGTTTGGGATGAAGGAACCTATGAACCTATTGAAAAGGTTAAAGGTAAAAAAGCACAGGAGAAATATTTACTTAACCAATTGCATGATGGATCACTCAAAATTATCTTGCATGGCAAGAAATTAAAAGGAGAGTATGCACTTGTAAAAACACAAGGCATGGGAGAAAATGGCTGGTTGTTAATTAAACATAAAGATGAGTACGCCTCGCTGGTTGATATCACTAAAAAGGATACATCGGTGCTGTCTTCACAAACTATAGAGCAAGTAAAAAAGGCAAAGGTTACTGAAGTTTCGGCAGAGGTTAACACGCTATTGAAAAAGGGTAAGAAATCTAAAATTCCAATTGGAATGAAGCCAATGCTGACTACCTTAATAGACAAACCTTTTGACGACCCTAATTGGGTTTATGAGGTTAAATGGGATGGTTATCGTGCATTAGCATTCTGTTTAAAAAATGGAGATGTTCAGTTACTTTCCAGAAATAACAAACAATTCAATGAAAAATTTTATCCAATTTTTAGGATACTTCAGGGCTTAAAACAGGATTTGGTAATTGACGGCGAAATTCTAATAATTAATGATAAAGGTATATCTAGTTTTAAAGATCTTCAAAATTGGCGCAGTGAGGAAGATGGTAAACTGGTTTATTACGTATTCGATATTATCTGGTATGAAGGTAAAGATTTAACAGGACTTCCGCTTAATGTCCGCCAAAAAATACTGGCAGAAGTTTTAGCAAATACCGACGATCATATCAAGATAAGTAAGGTATTTAATGGAGATGGAAATAAATTTTATGAAGCTGCTGTTAAGAAGGGGCTAGAGGGAATTATTGCTAAAAAATCAGACAGCACCTATGCTAAAAATACCCGTTCAAAAGATTGGTTAAAGATTAAAATTAACAAATATCAGGAAGTGGTTATTGCAGGTTACACCAAAAATAGTGGTACATCTAAACAATTTAGCTCACTCTTGCTGGGGGTATACAAAAATAACGAGTTACATTATGTTGGTAAAGTTGGTACTGGTTTTAATGATCATTTTCAGAAAGAGCTAATAGAGAAATTTCGTTCATTGGTTACCGTAAAAAGTCCTTTTTTTGAAGTCCCAAACGTAAATAAGGGATCTCGCTACAAGCCCAATCCTTCCAATACTAAAGTTACCTGGCTTAAGCCAGAATTAGTTTGCGAAGTTTCATTTACAGAGGTAACAGATGATGGCGTATTTCGCCACCCTTCATTTCGTGGCATGCGCATAGATAAAAAAGCTAAGGAGGCAGTTAGAGAAGTTGAAATTGAAACTAAAGGGTTTCTTAACCCTATTGATGAAACGCAGTTACGAAAACTGAATGGGCACCCTCTAAAATTTACCCACTTAAACAAGCTCTACTGGCCAGAAGACAAGGTAACCAAAAGAGAAATGTTTAATTATTATTACCAAGTGGCCGACTATATTTTGCCTCATTTAAAGGATAGGCCTATGTCGTTAAACCGCTTTCCCGGCGGGATTAATAGCAAAGGATTTTATCAGAAAGATGTAAGTGAAATAGCGCCAACCTGGGCCAAAACATTTCCTCACACAACAGAGGATGGTGAACACAAGGAGTATCTGCTTGGAAATGATGAGGCTACATTGCTTTGGATGGCCTCGCTTGGGTGCATAGAAATGAATCCATGGTTTTCCAGAACCCAAACAATTGACAATCCAGATTATTGTGTGATTGATCTGGACCCAGATAAAAACACATTTAATCAGGTAATAGAGGCCGCACAAATAGTAAAAGAGATACTAGACCAGATTGAAATACCGTGCTACGCAAAAACTTCAGGTTCAACAGGCATGCATATTTACATTCCGCTAGGGGCAAAGTACAGTTATGATCAGTCTCAAATGTTTGCCAGGATCATAGTAAATTTAGTGCACCGTGAGATTCCTGCTTTTACCAGTTTAGAACGTATGATTGCTAATCGGAAAGGAAAAATGTATCTGGATTTCTTACAGAACAGACCTGGAGCTACTATTGCGTGCGTTTATTCCCTTAGACCCAAACCTGGGGCCACGGTTTCTATGCCACTTACCTGGGATGAAGTTAAACCGGGAATGACCATGGGTGATTTTACAATCTTCAATGCAATTGATAGAATCAAAGAAACTGGTGATCTATTTAAAGGAACACTTGGAAAGAGTATTGATTTAGTAGTGGCCATTAATAAGGCAAAAAAGATTTTTGGATAAAATATATATTAGTCATTATTTAGAATAATTATAAATAAATAGAAATTATATTACCTTTGATGCAGATGGGGCAAGTGTAATAAAGGATTTATAAAAACAGAGGTATGTGTCAGCCAAGGGTATTAACATCCACAGGAAAAACGGTTATAAGCTGCTGTGCAAGCTGCAAGATGTACTATATATGGCATCACAATCTGGTGCTCAACTTTCCTGCCCAGGGTTTTAGCTCCTTTAAAGATGTTGTTAGTACAATATGTTTTGAAAGCAATTCATTACCATTTCCTGATGGGCAAGATCGCATTATTTTGCATACCCCTAATGATGATATCAGTTTCGCCTTTGATCTAACCGAGTTAGAAGATTTTAGAACAGCTCTTGCAGAAGCGGCATACATGAATGAAGTGTATATGCTGATGGAAAAGGAAAGATAAGTTTACAAGGGTATTCAAACAATTTCATAATCTCACAGTTAATACTTAAAAGATATATATTATGAAATCGATTTGGAAAGGAGCTATTGGCTTTGGCCTTGTAAATATTCCTGTAAAGCTTTACTCAGCTGTGCAGAATAGTAATCTTGATTTCGATATGCTTGATGAAAGAGATCATGCAAGAATAAAATATAAACGTGTAAATGAGAACACTGGCAAAGAAGTTCCGTACGAAAAAATAGTTAAAGGATACCAGCTCAATGAAAATTATATTGTACTTGATGAACATGATTTTGAAGAGGCTAGTCCGGAAAAAACCAAAATTATTGAACTGGAGCAGTTTGTTGACATAAGTGAAATAAACCCAATTTATTACGAAACCTCATATTATACCCAACCAGAAAATCAAGGAAAAAAAGCTTATTCATTGCTATTAAATGCTCTTGTGAAATCAAAAAAAGCAGGAGTGGCCCGATTCGTATTCAGAAACACTGAGAATTTATGTGTTATCCATCCTTTAGATGAGATGTTGGTTGTTACCAAAATCAGATTCGAAGAAGAGATCCGAAGCCCTAAAGAAATTAAACTGAAAATAGAAAAAGGTATAACTAGCAAGGAATTAGAAATTGGTATGGCTTTAATTGCACAATATAGCGGTGATTTTGACATCAGTTCTTTTAAGGATGAGTACCGGGTAGAACTTTTAAGCATAATAAAGGCAAAAGCTAAAGGTAAACGCCCTATTATTAAGAAAATGAAATCTCAGCAAGCCAGCAGCAATGATCTTTATAGCCAATTAATGGAAAGCCTGACTAAGAAAAAGGGGGCTTAGCTTAATAAAATTATGGAGTCCTTTCTTAAATATTCAAAAAATCAGCAAAATCAGTCGAAATAAGTAAACGTTGCCAGGCAACCATTTTTAAATAATTACGTATTATACATTGAAGCGATGATGACAGGACAACTCTAGACCTTCATCCAAGTTATCGCCCTTTATGTACTGTCAATCAGAGTAATTAATTAACAATTTAATTTACTTACTATGAAAACTTATTCAGTCAAACTGTTTTCTGGCATCCTGATGATGGCAGGAATCTTTTTAGTTCTTTATTCAGGCTGTAAAAAGAAAAGCAGTGCACCTGAAATCACCTACAGAACTTATACAGCCACAGTACAGTTAAACGGTTCAAATGAGGTTCCTATGGTTACTACAACAGGAAATGGCACAGCAAACATCACTTATAGCGAGCAATCAAAAACTATTGGCTATACCATTACATGGCAGCTTGGATCTGCAACTGCAACTACTACAGGGATGCACTTTCACGGTGCCGATAATGGCTCCAACTCAACCAGTTCCCCAATTGTAATTGAAATCCCGGGGTTCAGCACTACAAGTTCAGGTACACTTACAGGAAGCACAAGAGCATTAAATGCCACAGAAATCAGTCAGCTTTTAGCAGGAAAATGGTATGTAAATATCCATAGCTCCAACTTTACAAGTGGCGAGATGAGAGGTAATATTGTTTTGGTTGCTGCAAGTACCGGTAACGGTGGAAACAATGGTGGTGGCGGTGGTAACTACTAAATAAAAAAGCTACCCTGAACTATAATCAGAGTAGCTTTTTTATTTAAAAATACTACATTAGCATTCTTTCTGATGATTCTTTTCGAACCAACCTTTTATAATCTTCAAGTAAGGTGATATATTTTTCCATCCAATAATAGACCGATTCTGAATGTGCAGAGCTAAGATCTCTTGAATTAACATTTATATCTTCAGCAAAATTTAAATGTTTTAATTCTCCTTCAAAATCAACTGAAAAATCGTAGTTAATAGCCTTACCAATTTCTAAAATAACATCAGTATGCAATTTCCTTTGTTTAAACCAATTATATAAAGTCCGTCTGTTTACGTTTAAGCGCTTTGATAATTCGCTAATGTTTACGTTTTGTCGTCGAACAGCAAGTTCAACTATTTCTCCGGCGTTATGTTCCATAACTATAATAGTTTTAGATAATACTTAGGTTAAAACGTTAGGGACGTCTTGATTTAATTACATATTGCATTTTAAATTACTGGTTTCCGGAATATTAGAATTAATGAGAGTAGCGTCTATTTAAAATTGGGTAGCTTCTTATCAAAGATATTTAACAAACCAAAATTCCAGACCCTGTTGCTTGTCAAAAAAATACTTTTGATGTTCAGTCTACAATGAAGCAACTTTAATGGTATTCTCTGATTCAAAATACACTATGAATCAAATAACATACTTATAGATAGAAATTTTTATGACATGTGAACATTAAAAGCACTTTTTTGACTATTAGCAGGTGCTCATATTTCCTTTTGTTAAATATCTTTGGTTAAAGGAGCCTATTTAAGTGCTTTATAAATGATTATAAATAACTATTTAGCTCTTAATTAAATTTTATCAATTTTATTATCGTCCAATATATATATCCCTAGTATGTTGAATTATGAAAAATGGATTAGAAAATAATTGGTATATCGTTTATACCTTTCCCAATCTGGAGAAAAAAATCTATAACGAGCTAACAAAAAAGAACATAAAAGCTTATTTGCCATTACAAAATGTGATAAGGCAATGGAGTGATCGTAAAAAGGAAATAAAAATACCAATGTTCCCTAATTATGTTTTTATTAATTCTACAGAAAGGGAGCGTTTTAATCTATTGAAAATAGGAGGGGTATTAAAATTTATAACTTTTGAAGGTAAGCCTGCCGTAGTATCCGAAGATGAAATCTCGAGCATCATGAAATTTGAAACAATGGTTTTTGAGATAGAGACAAATCTTGTTAGTGGTGATGAGGTGATTATTGTTGACGGTCCATTTACAGGCTTACAAGGAAGATTATTTTTAAAAAGGGGAAAAGAACGTCTTGGCGTTCATTTAAGCTCTATTAATCAATCACTTTCTGTTGAAGTGTGTTCGTCTAGTTTAAGAAAAGTTGTAAGTCAAAATAGTTATAACTAACTATTGATGTTAATCAATAAAGGGTTTAGCTTTATTACTATAAGTTCAGCCTCATTTTAAATCTTCTTTTAAGGGGGTCTAATCATTTTACCAAATATATTGAACTTGTTAAAAGGGTGTTAATGTGACAAACCTCTAGCGAAGCTTTATACTTACCACATCTCAAAGTCAGAAATTTTAATAAATATGCTTCCGCTCGTTTCATGTGTGATGCCTACTTATAACCGGAGATTTTTTATTCCGCATGCTATTAAATATTTTCAAAGGCAGGAGTATGAAAATAAAGAGTTAATTATAATTGACGATGGTTCTGATTGTATTCGGGATCTGGTTCCGGAGGCTGATAATATAAAATATATTCGCCTTAACTATAAAATAACTCTGGGCGAAAAACTGAATATAGCTTGCAAGCATGCCTCAGGTGGTATAATAGTTAATTGGGACGACGACGACTGGTATGCTCCTTATAGGATAAAATATCAGGTAAGAGAGTTAAAAAAGAGCAATGCCGATATTTGTGGAATAAATAATTTACTCTACTACGATCCACAAAAAAAAGAAGCTTTTGAATATAAATACCCTATAAATCAGCGTAAATGGTTACTGGGAAGCTCCCTTTGCTACCAACGATCTTACTGGGAAAAGAATCAATATAAAGAAATAAATGTTGGGGTAGACGGCTTATTTGTTTGGGCCGCCCAGCCTGAAAAAGTAACAGCCCTTACGGATTCAACCATGTCTGTACACATGATACATGATCAAAATATTAGTTTCAAAAAAACTTCAGGAGATTGGTGGCATCCA
Organism: Pedobacter ginsengisoli; assembly: GCF_002736205.1. Lineage (NCBI taxonomy): Bacteria > Pseudomonadati > Bacteroidota > Sphingobacteriia > Sphingobacteriales > Sphingobacteriaceae > Pedobacter > Pedobacter ginsengisoli. The sequence goes on from NZ_CP024091.1 coordinate 1,794,513, forward strand.
TATCCGGTGTTAGACATAGAACGAATAATGAACCTGGATTTAAAGTATTATCCTAATCACGATCAAATTGCTTCAGACAAATGGAATTTAAAAATTGCGAAACGGCCCTTAAAAAATGTTTATGCATGCCTGGTACATGAAAGTATAGATTGTGTAATTGATCTGGTTCGTAATTTGCATTTTCATGATCCATCATCCACCATAATAATCTTTAACAGCAGTGCCGATATTCAATTAAATTCCTGCTCATTTCCTTTTGAGGAATTTGGAGTAATAATACACCCAAATGTTATCAAGGTGCAACATGGCTACTTGCATAATTTCGCACTTGAGTGCATGCAATTTGCAATAGAAAATTGCGCTTTTGATATTTTTACAATTGTAGATTCCGACCAGTTAAGTCTGCAGCCATCATATTCTTCGTTCATGTCCGATTTCTTTTCGCAAAAAAGTAATATCGGGCTTTTGTCAAACAGACCCGAACATATAAACGCAAACAATACTGATGTTTATACTTCTATTCAGGCATTTAAAGAATATGATTTATGGAAACCTTTGCTAAAAACTTTCAAAGATGGGGAGAGCAAATTTGTCCATTGGTCGTTTTGGCCTTCAACAGTGTTCACTTACGATGCAATAAAGGATTTGCTAAAGCTTTTTAAAACCAACTCTATTCTTCAAAACATAATGTCGCATACAAAAATATGGGCAACTGAAGAGATCATACTGCCAACAATGGTTAGTTTACTAGGTTACGATATAGAAATGAACCCTTGTTGCCACGATTTTGTAAATTACAAAAGGGAGTACACAACACAGGAATTAGATTACGCTTTTAGTAATAGTAATGCTTTCTGGATACACCCAATAAATCGGAACTATGATGATCCTCTTAGAAAACATACTCGTAAGCACTTAAATAGCTATGTGCAAAAAGCCAATGGAATTTGTGAGGAAAATATTAGTGAACCATTGTTTTCGCCAGGCCAAATATTAAAAGATATTAAACAAATTCAAGGTTGGCTAAGTGATGGTGAAGCAGAGCTGTTACTTGCCTGTGGCTTAAAGGCCTGTAATCAATTTCCAAATGCGGATTTAGTTGAAGTTGGCAGTTACCATGGCAAGGCAACAATTCTTCTTGGCGCCCTGGCAAAATCAGTATCTGAACTTATAAAAGTTTATTCCATAGATCCGCATACCGGGATACAAGGTTCTGCCGATCAGGGATTAAAGCAATTCGAGCCATCCTTAGATCATTTTAAGAGAAACATAGAAAAAGCCAATCTAAATGAAACAGTGGTTTCGATTGTAGATGAATCTAAAAATGTAACATGGAATACCTCAATTTCTATGTTACTAATTGATGGTTTGCATGATTATTTAAATATTTCAAATGATTTCAGGCAGTTTTCACCCTGGATAGAAACCGGGGGCTATCTTGCATTTCATGACTTTGCTGAATACTTCCCTGATGTAATGGCTTTTGCAAATGAACTTATTTTAAAAAAGAACTACCAAAAAATCGGTCAAACCGATTCTTTATTGATTCTAAAGAAGTTGAATTAAAGCACTCAAACAAAGATGACTAATCTGAAAAATAAAAACTTACCAGTATGGCTATATTGGGAAGGTGAGCTTCCTGAATGGATTAAATCCTGCCAGAAAACAGTATTTGCACATACAGATAATGTACAATTGTTAACCCCTGAGCTTTTTGCTGAATTGCGTGATTGTGACCTGGACATCAAGATTGAGGATTTATATGTGGCACATAGGGCAGATTTTATAAGAGCCTTTTTACTTAAAAAATTTGGCGGATTGTGGATCGATTCCGATTGTGTTGTTATTAAATCAATACAACCTTTAATAGATATTCTAAACATGTACGACTTTGTTGGTTATAGGGAACGCTCTGGCGATGTAACCAATAATTTTATGGGGGCATCATTGAATAGTACTATTGCCTCTAATTACTATAACCGGGTTTGTAAAATCCTCCGTTCCGGACAACAAATTAATTGGTTAACAATTGGGTCTGAAGCATTAACGGCTACTCTAAGTGAGGGAAAGGCTTCATGGTATGAATTAAAGGTTGAACAGATTCAACCAGTTTGCTGGAGCAATCCTGCTGCATTTTTTAAAAAAGGTAATGATGTGGTACATCAGCAAATGCTTAATCCAGATTCCTTTTGTTACATGGTATCTGCCAATATGGTTAGAGGTTATCTCGAAGAAAATCAATATCCGGATATACTTGATAATGATACATTTTTCAGCTTCTTATTAAGAACCTCGGAAGCTAATAAAAAGACAAATTCCGCTTTTGCTTAATATACAATTATGATGAATGAAGTTTTGAATATTGTTTACAGAAAAGACACTGATGATGATCAGTGGGTTATACCTGAAGTTATTGACCAGGATATGTATTGTATTAAAAGTCGATTAGCTCCCATAGAGCCTGTAGCTCAAAGTTATGTAATAGATTGCGGCGCCCATATTGGAGCATTTTCTATAATGTGCGCCAAATACTTAAAAAATGTTGATGTTATTTCCTTTGAACCAAACCCGGATAGTTTTTGGTACCTAAATGAAAACGCCAAAATATTTGGAAAAATTAAAGCCTTGAACAAGGCTGTTTCAATAACAAACGGGACATTAAATCTCTATTCGCCAGATCAAAGTGAATGGAGTGGTAGATGGACATCTATACCGAATTCAAACGATTTTTTATCCGTTGAATCTGTAGGGTTATTTCCCTTTATTAATGCGCTAGACAGAGATGTTTTTATACTTAAGTTAGACATTGAAGGGTATGAAGAATTTTTAATTGAAGCTTCTAAAGAAGAGGACCTGAAAAAGATACATACCATTATCATTGAAACACATACTGATAATTTTAATCATCAAAAATTAAAGGATTACGGTTATAGTTTACTCTTTAACCCAGATATCTCTGCCGCAAGGCAATTTGTTTATTCAAAGAATTGATCCATTTATTTCATAGAAATGCTACGTACCGCACTTGAATTTTTGTCAGATGAGCTTAACGCTTATCTTAAACGCAAGGACGCCACCAACTTTGGGAATGATGATACTGTTATCATTTCATCGCTCATGACTCCAGATGGTACATTTGCTGTTGTATCTGATGGCAACGACGTGTCTAAGATCATTTTAACATTGGTCAATCTAGAAGAAGACCGCATTTCTGAAGCACAGTACAATTACAGGAAGGCTGATGATAAAATTCAAGTAGTTAACCCTCCGGTTAACCTGAATATCTTTGTTGCCTTTTGTGTATTTGCTAATAACTATTCAACTGCATTACGACTTCTATCTTATGTGATTTCATTTTTCCAGGGAAATCAGGTTTTTGACAGTGATAAGTATCCCGGTATTAATTCAAAGGTCGACAATGATAAACCCTGGCAAAAAATAGGACGCCTGCTTGTTAATTTACACCCCATTACTTTTGAACAGCAAAATAACCTTTGGGCAACGCTTGGAGCTAAGTACATGCCTAGCGTTATTTACAAAATCAGAACCATGAGCTTCATTGATCTTGAACCTAAAATGGAAGCTCCACCAATTACAGAAGTTACAATTAGCGATAATTAAGTTAACCTTCAATCTTTTTGCGATGATAAAAATCAAATACAAAGCCCTATTCTCAATAGACTTTCGCCATACCTTTTACAGCTCTGGTAATTGTCCTGATATTGCTTTGTTACCTTCCCAAAGCTGTGCTGCGTTGATAAAATCCTTGGGGTTGCATTTTCTACCCGGCGATTTTGGTGGTAAATTATATGCTAAGGTTGATAGTACTGATGTGATTAATAATCCTTTAGCCGAGGGAACAAAATTTACTTTTCTGCTAAAGCTTAAAAATAATCTGTTCGAAAACATTACAGATATTAATGCTATCAAACCAGCTGGCAGCCACTATTATTTTAATAACCTTGTTCCAAATTTATCAGCAACCGAACCACTTCTAGTTGCCAATCAAACCAGTAAGATTGTTTCTGAAGCAGATTTACTTCCCTTTGTAAGCAATACTTTTTCTTTTGCACACAATAGTAATCTTGCAAACCAAACCGGAAAACTGGAGTTTACCGACAGCGGAGAAAGTTTAAGCCAGTTGTTAGATAACTCAAATAATACCTACAACTTCTCTTTCGATCTTAATAAATCAAACGGAGGAAGAACACGATTTTTAATTGACGGTGTTGTTAAAACTTCATTTTATACAATCAGTCCAAATGAACTTTCTGATGTATTTGGAGTAGTTGAAATTTTTTACAAAAGCAATTTAAATTCAGCATACCAATTTCAAAACAATAATAATTCAATAAGTACAAAAAGCTATAAAATCCCATTTACAAATCGCTCAACAAAATGGAGATACATTATTACCAAGCAATTTAACTCATCTATTACTACTGTTAAAGTAGCCAAAACAAATGGTTCACCAATAGATTTTACATTGCTTGGAAGCTCACCACCCGGCAAGTTCATTTTTACCTCCAATAATGTACTTCCACTTAAGCAAGAATCAATTACAGGTATTAAATTGACAGATGGATCAAATAAAGTGATCATAGCCAATTTACCCAATCCTCCTTTAAATCTCATAAGAACAGAAGGTTCTGATACTTTCTCGGATATTTTAATCACAATCTAATTAAAACCCTACCAACATGGCAGATGTATTTAAAACCCCTGGGGTCTATATACGCGAGATCCCAACGTTTCCACCTTCTGTAGCTGAAGTGGAAACCGCTATTCCTGCATTCATCGGTTATACTGAGAAAGCAACCTTTAATGGTAAGGATCTTACAATGATCCCCCAGCGAATTAGTTCATTGTTAGAGTATGAACAACTATTTGGTCAGGCTCAGAAAGAAACGGCGTTTACTGTAACCATTACAGACACCACCAACTCTGATTCTTCAATTGCACGAACTATCTCAATTGATAAGGCTGCTGCTACAAGTTCAAGATTTAAATTGTACTATGGTCTGCAAATGTATTTCGCTAATGGTGGAGGTCCATGCTATGTAGTATCAGTGGGTCTTTATCCTTCATCGGCACCTTCTGATACTGATGTTACATCTCAAAAACTTCAAGATGGTTTAGCAGCCATAGCGAAAGTTGATGAGCCGACTTTGCTTCTTTTCCCGGATGGACCATCGTTAGATTCGTCGAGCTATTATTCACTGATTAACCAGGCATTAAATCAATGCTTCTTACTTCAGGATAGGTTTACAATTATCGATGTAATACAAGCAAAGGGTACTCCAAACGACATTAACAGTTCGGCAGATGACTTTAGAAACGCCGCAACCCTTGGCAGTAACCTTGATCTGATAAAATATGGTGCTGCTTATTTTCCTTATCTGGAAACCATATTGAATTATAGATTTGATGACAAAGACATTAACGTAGTCTATAAAACAGTTATTAGTGGAGTAGAGGCAACAGAAACTGTAGAAACTGATGGTGATCCTGGAAATATTAGTCTGGCTAGTATTCAAAATCCGGCATCTAACATAAAAGAGTCGCTAAAAAAAGGGCTTAACCTTCAAAAACCGGCACCCACTGTACCAACTTCACCAGTTACCCCACCAGAGGTTACCGGCAATACAGAGCTTTACAACCTGATAAAGCTTCAATTGCAAAAAATAAATATTGTTATGCCACCTTCATCAACAATTGCCGGAATCTATGCTGCTGTTGATAGTTCAAGAGGTGTTTGGAAAGCACCGGCTAATGTTTCATTGTCTTATGTAAATGCGGCATCATTAAAGATTTCTCATCAGGATCAAATGTCATTAAATGTTGATCCAACTTCTGGTAAATCAATAAATGCAATAAGGTATTTTACAGGTAAAGGAGTTATGGTTTGGGGAGCCAGAACCTTAGCAGGTAATGACAATGAATGGCGCTATGTGCCGGTACGCAGGTTCTTTATTTTTGCAGAAGAATCTATTAAAAAAGGCACTGAGTGGGTTGTTTTTGAACCAAACGATGCAAATACCTGGGTTAGGGTTAGGGCGATGATTGAGAACTTCCTTATTAAACAATGGAGGGCCGGAGCACTTGCAGGCGCTAAACCGGAACATGCATTCTTTGTTAGGGTTGGCCTTGGTGTAACTATGACCGCACTTGACATATTAGAAGGCAGAATGAATATTGAAATAGGCATGGCGGTAGTTCGTCCGGCAGAGTTCATAATACTCAAATTCTCTCACAAACTTCAGGAATCTTAATTAATCGGCTTTAAAAGCTCATCTAAAATTAAATAAAATGGCAACTTATCCACTACCAAAGTTTCATTTCCAGGTTGACTGGGGTGGAACCAAAATTGGCTTTACGGAAGTAAGCGGATTAAATATTGAAAATAAATTAATTGAATACCGCGATGGCGCATCGCCAGAGTTCAGTAAAATTAAAATGCCCGGCATGCGGGAATTTAGTAACATTACACTAAAACGGGGAGTGTTTGCCGGAGATAATGAATTTTATCAATGGTTAAATACCATAAGCCTGAATACGGTTGAAAGAAGGGATGTAGTTATTAAACTACTTAATGAAAACCACGAACCTGTGGTAACCTGGAAAATTAAAAATGCCTTTCCAATTAAAATACAAAGTACTGATTTAAAGGCAGACGGAAGCGAGGTTGCCATTGAGCAGCTTGATTTGGCCCACGAGGGTTTAACTATACAAAATGGTGATTAACAAGCAATATTATGAGCTTAATCAGTGGTATTATTGATGGATTAATTTATCCTCCTGTAGGCTTCCATTTTCTGGTTGTATTTGAAATGTTTCCACAAACACCCCAGGATGTACGTTTTCAAAGCGTAAACGGGTTAAGTGCAAGCATTACCACAGAAACTGTGGCCGAGGGCGGAGAAAACAGGTTTAAACATCAGTTTCCAGGTGTTCCGCAGTATAATAAACTTGTATTGAAGCGTGGATTGTTTTTGGGCTCCTTTGTAAGTCATTGGTGTAGGGATAGCATTGAGAACTTCAATTTTCAGCCCAAAAACATTCTTATAAGCCTATTGAATGATAGTCATATCCCATTAAATGTATGGCATGTTTTTAATGCATACCCTACAAAAATTGACATCTCTGAATTCAATGCTGAGCAAAATACTATGGTAGTTGAAACATTGGAACTAACCTACCAATACTTTAAGCCAATGGGTCTGGATGATTTATTGATGGGCGCTGTAGGTGCCGTAGGTGGGGCCATAAGTGGAGGTGTATCTGGATCAGTAAGTTTTTAAGTTATGCCGATAATAATAAACGAGATCGAAATTTCTGTAACCGTTTCTGATGATACATCAGCTTCAGGTGGCGCTCCACAGGGTGTTAATATGCCAGCAAAGGAAGAGATTATCAAAGAATGTGTTGAGCAGGTTATGGAAATTCTTAAACAAAAAAATGAACGCTGACAATGGGAATTCTTGATGCTTTAAACCCCTTTATGCCCGCCGATAAGCTTAAAATAGAATCATGGGAAAAAATTGATCGGGCAGGAGATTCTGAGAAAACATTTTCTACTTTCATTAATCCTGATGAGATTACGCTAAATTATAGCGTTTTATCGGAGCAGAATTCTGCGAGCGGAGCAACCGGAAATGCAGGCGCATTTCTTGGCACTACACCATTTGAAGTAACATTAAAGTTTTTTCTAGATGGTACAAATGCAACAGGTGTTCCGCTTGATGTAAAGGATAAGATTATTGAATTTTATCAAACTACAGGCTATGACGGCAAAGGACACAGAACAAGATTTTTACGTATTAAATGGCCTGGCTTAATTTGGTACAGAGCCAATCAATTTGCTTTTGATTGTATCTTAAAATCTGCCAACATTCAGTACAAGCTATTTAACAATGGCGGAAAACCACTTAGGGCAATTATTACAGCAACTTTTATTGAAAAAAGAACGAAGGAGCAAATTGAAGCCGAAGAGGATAAAAAATCAGCAGATCTTACCCATATCCGTATTGTAAAAGAAGGCGATACTTTGCCTGCAATGGTTCATAAAATTTACGGCAACTTTAAGTATTACCTGCAGGTAGCAAAGGTTAATAACCTAAAAAATTTCAGGGATTTAATACCCGGACAAAAATTGATTTTCCCTCCTTTTGAAAAGAACTTAAAGTAACTGAGCAATGGCCGAAGAAAGAATAATTCCTGAAATTGAGTCGGTAACCGAGTTTAAGCTCAAAATAAACGGCACTGAGGTACCACAGTCGGTAGAAAAACAATCTGTGTTTGTTACCAAGGTTGTAAATAAAATATCCTCAGCAATTCTGGTTTTTCAGGACGGAGATGCCTCAGATGGAATATTTCCTTTAACTGATGGAGATTTGTTTAGTCCGGGCAATGAGATAGAAATTGAAGCCGGAGATCCGGACACTACCGTAAATATATTTAAAGGAATTATAATTAAGCAGTCACTAAAAATAAGAAATGGCATGGCGCCATTGCTTACAGTGGAGTGTAAACACAAAGCAGTAAAAACAACAATTGGGAGAAAAAATGCATATTTCCACGCACTCACTGATTCGGATATTATTACGCAAGTTTTAAATGATGCAGATTTTACTGATATCCAAATTGAATCTACCAATGTTACCCACAAAGAAATGGTTCAATACAATTCAACTGATTGGGATTTTATTTTAAGCAGAGCCGAAGCGAATGGAAATATTGTGCTTACTAATGATGAAAATATCATTACCAAGAAACCTACAGTAACCGGAGATGCAGTTCTTTCCCTTTTACATGGAGCAACAATTATAGAACTGGATGCTGAGATGGATAGCAGAAATCAATATACATCAGTAATCAGCAAAGCTTGGGATATGGCTAATCAGGAAATTACTGAATCCACAGCAACCGATCCTTCAGATTTAGAAGAACAAGGAAGCTTTAGTGCTACAGATCTGGCATCAGTTGCTGGCCCAGGCGAATTCTATTTAAATCACTCAGGTTCTATAAATCAACAAGAAACACAAGCCTGGGCAGACGCAGAATTACTGAGATCGAGATTATCTAAAATAAGGGGTAGAGTGAAATTTCAAGGCATCTCAAACATAAATCCGGGAGATGTGGTAGAATTGAATGGTCTTGGCGAGCGTTTTAATGGAAAAGCATTTGTTAGTGGCATCAGACATGAGTACACTTTATCAAACGGATGGAAAACACATGCACAATTTGGTCATAGTCCGGATGCATTCATAGAGGAAAACAATGTTGTTGCACCAAAAGCAGCCGGATTGTTACCCGGTGTAATTGGGTTACATACAGGTATTGTAACTGACAATGAGGATCCTGACGGCGAACAGCGTGTTCGTGTAAAGATGCCTTACATTAATGCCGATGATGATGGGGTATGGGCACGAATTGCTTTAACAGATGCCGGTGATGACAGGGGGATGTTTTTTAGGCCAGAGCTTGGAGACGAGGTATTACTAGGATTTCTATACGACGACCCTCGTCAGCCTGTTATTTTAGGTATGCTTCATAGCTCTAACAAAGTTCCGCCAATACAACCTTCAAACGATAACCATCAAAAGGGCTATACTTCACGCGAAAAAATGAAGTTAACTTTTGATGATGATATCAAGGAAATTAAAATAGAAACTCCTGGAGAAAACAAAGTATTCATTAGTGATGATAAACAAGGTTTTAGTGTTGAAGATCAGAGCGGAAATAAGATCATTACTGAACCATCCAATATTACCATAAAAGATTCGGTAGGAAACGAAATAAATATAGATATAAATGGAGGGCTGATAAAGGTACATGCAAATACAAAAGTGATTGTAGATGCCCCTCAGATAGAGTTGGTTGACGGGGCCTCTCATCCGCTGGTATTTGGAGATGAGCTACTTACTTATCTTAATCAGATTGTAAACATATATGCTACACACATGCACCCCGGAGAAACCGCATTAGGAATGCCTGTAAGTCCGGCACCACCTGTCCCTCCAATGCCACCCGCAACTCCAAGTTTATTGTCAGTAAAAGTTAAAACAGGATAATTATGGCCTTAATTCCAGGAACCCCATCAAACCTTGCCTCAAGTATGGCAGAAGCAATACAGACTGCATTTAATAATCATTATCCGGAAGTAATGGGAAAAAATTCGCCCGAAACCAATAAGCAAATGACACTTTTATGTGTAGCAGTAGCGGAAGGTGTAATTAATCATTTAAAAGCCCATCCAGAGGCATTTGTAATTAAAACCAAATTCAATGATGACACATTGTACAATGCTGTAGTTGAAATTATTTAACGTGTAATATAAAGTATCAAACATTATGGATAAGCTTAAAGATGTATCCGAACTTTCATTTCTTGGAAGAGGATGGAGTTTTCCTCCAACTTTCTCTAAGCAAACAAATCAGGTTTTGATGACTTCTGATGAGGAGGATATTAATAAGAGTCTTGAAATTTTATTATCCACAACCATTGGCGAAAGATTCCTTCAGCCCTTATATGGTTGTAACCTCGAAAACTATGTTTTCGAAGCTATGAGTGCCTCCACAGAAACTTCAATTAAAATAACTGTCAAGAATGCTATTCTAATGTTTGAGCCAAGAATTAAGTTATTACTTGTAAATCTTCTTGATGATTTCATAACAGAAGGCCGAATAGATATTTCAGTTGATTATGAAGTAATTAATACCAATACCCGGTTCAATCTTGTATATCCATTTTATCTTAATGAGGCTAATAATAAATTGGCATGAGCGCTAAATCAATAGATTATAAAGTTATTCTGAAACGCGATGGGCAAACTCAGCAAGAGCGAATGCCCGCGTTACTGGATCCTGCAATTGCCGCTGTTGATCAACGTACAAAAGCAGATTACTACAAGTTTGTGCAGGAGATTTCAAAACAAGTAAAATTTTTTGATATCGATGCCGTTAATAAAAGTCTAACGGAAAATGGGGAGTGGGATAATTTCTTTAGCCTAAGTATAGAAGAGATTAATGCTATGGCAGGCAATAAATTATTGCCTCCACATCTGGCACTCTGGAACACTTTTATTGAGCTAATGGAAAAACCAAAGGCTTTAATGAATACGCTTACACAGCGCCACCTTGATTTTTACTACCACGATGTTCTAAAACTAAACCAAACACCTCCAATTGCAGATAAAGCACATGTGCTTTTTGAACTTAAAAAGAATACAGAAAACACCTTATTAAAATCCGGCACATTACTTTTGGCCGGTAAAGACAATACTAAGAAAGACATTAGTTATAAACTTGAGCAGGATATTATTGTAAATGCATCAAAAGTAGCTGAACTAAAATCCCTTTATGTAAACCCCTTTAACCGGAACATTATATTCCATGCCCCAATTGCAAATTCTAAAGATGGATTGGGTGCCATTTTAGACTCCCAGAACCCAAAATGGAATGGCTTCGGTAGTACTTCAATGCCATTGGCACAGGTTGGCTTTTCATTATCAAGCAGTATTCTGAAAATGAGAGAAGGCGACAGAAATATTAAGGTATACCTCACTGTTAGAGGTCTTGATGTGTCTGCAAAAAATAATGTTTTAACCGCCAATCTTTTTAAAGTTAGCATAACCGGAGAAAAGGGGTGGATAGGACCAAAACTAACCTCAGCAACAATATCATCATCAGATAATTTTAATTACAGAATAGAATTTAGTATCAACATAAGTAAAGATGAACCAGCCGCAGTTGTATATAATAAAGCAACGCATGGCGGAGAATTTGACACCATTAATCCGATACTACAAATTATTGTAAATAATGAGAAAACAGACTTTGGCTATCAGAACCTAACTAACGCCGAACTTGTAGATGCCACAATAGAGGTAAACGTCCAGGGCATTTCTTCAATGGAACTTGAGAACGATTTTGGGGCATTAAACCCTAAAAAACCCTTTAAACCATTTGGCCCCCTGTCAGACGAAAACTCTAATTTCTATATTCTTCATGAAGAAACATTTTCAAAACGGCTAAAAAGCTTTTCACTAGATGTAGAATGGAAAAATATTCCTGCTTCCAATCTTAAAACTTACTTTGCTAATTATGGCAATTCGAATATCGACAATGGCTTCTTTAGTGCATCCGCATCATTTAAAGATGGCTACTCATGGAAAAAAAGTTCAGAATCGGTAAAGCTATTCAATACATCGAATGCTCAATTACAAACCAGCTGGAAGTTTAATAATCCAGATTATGCTGTTCTGTTTCCGTTCTTTATACTTCCACAGCTTTACACTCCATATTTCATTAATCCGGGTCAATCAGTATTGCAAACGGTAAGCAGCAAAATGTCTTATTTGTTACCAGGATTCTCAAGTATTCAGCAAAAAACCAATTTTGTAAATGCCAAATCGGCTAATACCCTGCAATTATACAAACCAGCACTTCAGTTAATACTTAACCTTTATAAAGATATCCGTAAAGGCCAATTACACCTTAAACTGGATCATAGTTTTCTATTTAAAGATTATAGAGAAAAATACACTGCCGAAATCTTAAGATATAGCCTTAATGGAGGAGAACTTAAGCTTCCTGCCGAACCATTTGCACCCGAAATCCAATCAATTTCACTAAACTATACAGCAACAACGGCTAAAATCAATTTTAGTGGAACTTCATTAAATGATTACATTGATGAAGAGATTGAATTTTTTCAATGCGGTCCTTTTGGGCAAGCGCGTGAACATGCGTATACCAGAAGTAAACATTCATTTCTAAATAATGCGCTGGTAAAACTTCTGCCACAGTACAACTCAGAAGGTGAATTGTTTGTTGGTTTAAGTGATTTATATGCCGAAGATTCTGCAAGTATTTTATTCCAGGTAGCAGAAGGAAGTGCTAACCCGGAAAAACCAAAAATAGATCTGGAATGGAGCATACTTTGCGATAATTACTGGAAAACACTTACAAATGATGATTTCATTCTTGACACTACTAATGGCTTACTTACCAGCGGAATTATAAAAATAGTAATCCCAAAAGAGGCTACCACATCAAACACGATCTTATCTGGTGGTCTGCTTTGGATAAAGGCATCCATAAAAAAAGACACAGATGCTGTCTGCAACCTGATTGATGTACAGGCGAATGCTGCAATTGTTATTTTTGATGATCAAGGCAATGATCCCTTGCGTTTAGCCAGTGCGCTGCCAGCTAAAGCCATTACAAAGTTAAAAGCTGAAATAGCTGCCATTAAAAAAATTAACCAGCCATACGCTTCATTTGGTGGGGCGGTAAAAGAGAATGATTCTGCGTATTATACTCGTGTAAGCGAGCGTTTACGCCACAAAGAAAGAACTGTTGCAATTTGGGATTACGAGCGCCTTATTCTACAGCATTTTCCCACAGTTCATAAAGTTAAATGTATCAACCATGCAACTGCAAGTTCATTTTATTCGCCGGGAAACACCTTAATAATAGTTGTTCCTGATTTGACCAACCACAATGCTGTTGATCCTTTTAAACCAAAAGTAGATAAGAATACCCTTGATGAAATAAATACCTTCTTAAGCAAGCATTCATCTGCCTGGGCCTCATATCAGGTAGTAAATCCAAGTTATGAACCACTAAAGATATCTGTTAATCTCAAATTAAAAAAGGGCTACGAGTTTAACTACTATCAAAAGGTTATAGACCAAAAATTGCAGGATTTTTTATCCCCATGGATGAACAATGAAGGAAACGATATTCATTTTGGAGGCAAAATTACAAAGTCAATGGTTATCAAATTTTTAGAAGATCTGGAATACATTGATTATCTGACAGATTTGTCACTTTATAAATTCTCTCCAAATATGCGGGCCTTCGGTAGAAATGTAGAGGTTGCAGAAGCATCAAACCCTGCATCTATATTGGTATCTCATACCCAACACAATGTGATAAGTGATCCTTCAAATTCCCGGAACTCATTTTTGGGACCAATAAAACTTCTGATCTGAATTAAATAAACCTCCAACTAATGAGTGAAGCATTAAGTATTTCGCCAAAAAAGCCTCAAAATGATGCTTTTGATTATGAAGAACTGCGGAAAGCTGGTATCGCATACCTCGAAAAAACAGGCTCTGCTACCTGGACTGATTATAATGTTCATGATCCGGGAATTACCATGCTTGAACTGCTATGTTATGCAATTACAGATTTAAGCTATAGAACAAACAATACTATTCCTGATCTGCTGGCTACACCTGAAGATGCAAGGACAAACATTCTAAAACACTTTTTTTCTGCCTCAAAAATATTTCCAAATAACGCCGTAACAATTAATGATTACCGTAAACTAATCATCGATATAGAAGGTGTAAAAAATGCCTGGCTACAAAAAAGGAGCCTAGGCATATTTGCCGACATAAGCCTTAAAAAACTTCAGTTTACCCAGCCTCAGAGCTTTAAATGGGAACCTGTTGATGTGCTTGGATATTACGATGTATTGTTAGAATTTGACACCAATGTTGATGATGATAATAAAGAACGGATAAAAAGCGAAGTGCTGGAATTGCTTATGCAAAACCGAAATCTTTGCGAAGACTTTCTAACAATTAATGAGATAAGTAAACAAGAGTTTAGGCTTTGTACAGAAATTGAACTAAAATCTGATGCTGATCCTTTTGATACCCTGGCCGAATTGTTTTTCAATATTCAGCTCTACCTTACTCCGCTAATAAAGTTCTATTGGTTAAATGATTTGATCAATATGGGCTATACCTCTGATGCAATATTCGAAGGTCCGTTACTCATTCATGGTTTTATAAAAGAAGAAGAGCTCCTGGCTTCGGATCTGAAAAGAGAAATTCATCTTTCAGATATCATGCAGCAAATGCTTAATGTTCCTGGCGTAAGCAACATCCTGGATATTATCTTTAACCCCACCGATCAAGCAAAAGAGCTCGATAACAAATGGATAATTCCGGTTAGAAGAGGTAAGCAACCAATCATAAATATTCTCGATTCAAATGTACTGATTTATAAAAATGGAATTCCTCTCAGACCTGATATGAACATCATAAAAAATAGGTTTGATAAACTAATGGACAATTATATTTCAGGCAATGATTTGGTAAGAACTGAAGATATAAGATTTGATGAGGGTACTTTTATAGATACAGGTAATTATTATTCTATTCAAAATCATTTCCCTAAAAATTATGGAATAAGCCACTGGGGCTTGCCCGAAGATGCGACAGCAGAACGGATTGCACAAGCTAAACAGTTACAGGCCTATCTGTATTTTTTTGATCAGCAATTGGCCAATTCTTTTTCGCAACTTTCAAATCTGGGTAATCTGTTCTCAACAGATACACAGAAGAACACCTATTTTGCAAACACTGTAAGGAGTTTCAAAGATGCCAGCAATATTTTTCTGGATAATACCACGGTAGATGTAAATGTACAAGCCGCAGCCGAAGATAAAGCTACTTACTATAAACGCCGGAACCTATTCCTGGATCATTTGCTTTCAAGGTTCTCTGAATCATTTTCTGATTATGTAAATGTACTTTACTCTGGTTTTACCTCAAATCCAAAAGATGTGGTTAGCCCGTCTGTTATAAATCAGGAAGATATCGTTCAGGACAAAGCTAATTTTCTAAAAAATTATCCGGAATATAGTGCAAAAAGATTTTCAGCCTATAATTACACTGAACAGGACCAATTATGGGACAGTAATAATATAAGTGGTCTCGAAAAAAGATTACAGCGTTTGCTTGGATTTGAGAACCTAAACAGGCGTAACCTGGTCAACCTTAATACAAACATTCAACATGGGTTAAATGGATCAGGCAATGATGAATACTGGTACAGGATAACTGATTTTAAAACCGGAACTATTTTGCTTGAAGGCTCTGAGAAATTTCCAGGAGAGGAAGAAGCCCGCTTTGCTATGGAAGATGCATTGAGTTTGATTTATTCTGCACAGAATTTGAAAACCATTGATAATGGCGATGGCACCTTTTATTACCAGGTTTTAAATGCAGATAAGGTTATAGGCACAAGTACTAAGCTTTATTCGTCTATGAATGAGGCTGCTTTAGACTTGCAACAGCTAGTTTTACTGGTTACTAAAAACAGGGCTGAAGAGGGGATGTTTCTAATAGAGCATATGCTTTTATTACCTCCCCAGGTAAAAACAATAAATACCCCATCAACCGAAGTATCTGAATTAATTCCCGACGATGAAGCTGGATTTATGCCAATATGCGTTGATGATGGGTGTAAAGATTGTGAAGACAAAGATCCTTACTCATTTAGAATCAGTATTGTTTTACCGGCATATACCCCTCGGTTTCTAAATATTGCTTTTAGGCAGTATGCCGAACGAACAATTAGAATGGAAGCCCCCGCACACACATTTGTAAAAATTTGCTGGGTAAGCAACGAACAATTAATCACATTCGAAAACGCTTACAAAGAATGGCTTGATGTAAAATCAGGAAAAACAGAAGATACAACAAATACAAAATTAATCGAGTTTATAAACATCTTAACGGCATTAAAGTCAATTTATCCGGTAGCCAGACTCGAAGATTGCAGTAGTAGTGAAGAGCGGACGCTCTTTATGTTAAATCAAAACGCATTAGGAACTCTTAAAACATAAAACATCATGGGTAATGTGCTAGACCAAATTAGTAAAGACAATACCCGCTTTACTATTTTCGAAAATGATCAGGTATTAACGGCAGATCAGTTGAATGATTTATTCAATTATCTTGACGTACAGAACAAGCTAACACGAACCAAGGCAATTGGGGTCGGGATTATTTATGGGTTGGAAATAGGCGTAATAGACAACAAACATCTTGTAGTTTCAAAAGGTGCAGCAATTACTACGGATGGAGATCTATTGTATTTTGACTATGATCAGGAATTTGATCAGTATGACGTCTTTGAAGATTTGAATGCAAAATA
Source organism: Pedobacter ginsengisoli (assembly GCF_002736205.1). Classification (NCBI taxonomy): domain Bacteria; kingdom Pseudomonadati; phylum Bacteroidota; class Sphingobacteriia; order Sphingobacteriales; family Sphingobacteriaceae; genus Pedobacter; species Pedobacter ginsengisoli. Next base: position 1,811,474 of record NZ_CP024091.1, read on the forward strand.
TCCTTATTTTCTTAACGACAGCAATCAGCCTTTGCCGATGTTTGAATTAAGAGATAGCCGTTTGGTAGGGGCTATACCAGGAAAAGATCTGTCGACGCTTGAAGCAACAACTGGCACTTTGTTAAAGGATTATGTGGGTATTTTGTATCTGGAAGACTACAATAATGATCCTGATTTATGTACAGGAACAGATTGTGATAACAAGGGGATTACAGCCGTTAAGGAATTAAAAATTTTACTTATCCATAAAAATAACATCGGTGCCCTGCTTCAAAGCATGCCGTCAATGAATAAGGACTATTTCTCAATTGATGACCTTAATATTCCCAGGGTTATTGTTAATACCGATCTTGATACTTATAAAGAACTAAATGCATCATTTAATAATGCTTTAGTGGTAAAAGAGGAAATCATTGCCAAACTTACTAAAGCTTACCAGGTTTGCAAACTGGTAGTTGAAGATGATTTTGAAGGGGGAGACCCAACAGAAAAGTGGAAAAGCCTATTGGAAGAACAATTTAAACTTAGTGAATCCTTTTATGGCCAATATGTATATGATTATGCACGCGATATCACTTATGCCTATAATGAGCTTAGGGAAAGTTTATTTTCAGATGATATGCTAACCTCACCTGATGTTGATCTATTTCCTAAACATGTATTAATTGGCTTGGTTAGAGATGCCACTTTAAAAAATCCCATCCCGGTAATTTTTCCTGATCTGAGAATTCCACCTGTAAGGGAAATACCTGTATTGGAAACCCGACCAATATCTGACTTTCTTCGCTCCAATATTTTAAGAGTAAGTAATATTCGATTCAATTTTGGATTACTGATAAAACGGTTCAATAAAATACACATTGATTTAGAATATCGTCATCATTTTTATGAATCGCCAATATTGAACAATAATAATGATTCTGATGAATTAACACGATTCAATTTCATGCGTATCCACAGCATGATAAGCAGCTTTAAAGTACCCACATCTACCGACTTCCGCTCTGTAGATGTTGGGCTTAAAATTATCCCCAGCCTTTTCGAAGATGTACCTATTGGCGAGCGTAGTATACCATTCTATTATAGTTATAACCCAAGCTTCCCTATAAATTTGTATTGGAATTTTAATGCAAACAACCGGAAAAAAGAGAATCAGATCCTTTCTTATTTCTCAAATCAGTACTCAAATGTCGGGGCCACAGTTACCCCGTTAAAATACAATATCCTTAAGTATAATTTTTTCCGAATAGAGGGGCATATAGGTTTTAAGCTTTCTGATGTTGAAGCTTCACTAAATAAAATGATTCTGGAGAATAATCTGCCTATAAACATCATGTCGGTTCAGGTCGAAAAGAAATTAGAAACAATCCCTCCAAGACCATGGTTTTTCCCACATCTATATATGTACGAAAAATCGATAAAAAGTACTTTTTTTGATCGTATGGATGATGCAGACTCAGTAAATGATGATCTGGTAAGAGCAACTGACGCTGCAACAACATTAATTCCTGCAACTGAATTTAAAACAGCACGGCAAAATGTTTATGATAATGCAGTAGATATTGGCGATGCAAAATTCGACTATGTAAAATACCGTTCCGCAGTATCAAATATCATTACAGCGGCTAGTAATGTTAAAGCACAAACCAAACAGTTTACCTTCTCAAATACTGCAATTCCGCATGATTTTATACTGAATTCAGATGTTCTTAGAAAAACTGACATTATATCGAGCATCTATCAAAATACCCTAATCAAAAAGAAAACCGGGTTAATGCTGGGTAATTTCATGAAAGAAAATCCAGGTTTAGAACATGCAGGAGGTGTATTACGAGGAGGAACATTTGTAATTGTTTACACTGCCGATGATAAAACTGTTGTGGCCGACTTTATGCTTCCTTATGCAAGTATAGATAAAGATGTGGTAACCAATCCACCAATATATACTCCGTTACCTTTGCCTTTACCTCCTCTAACTCCAATAATTCCAAAGTTCCCAATAGGTCATTTATTTGAGCTTATCCCGAACTACACTAAAGATCTCAACTTAAGACTTACTCCTTACATTAAGGATATTGATTTAGATGACAGGATTAATGTGAGAGTTAATAAAGGAGTTGAAGAAAGCATTAAAGGCTTAAATATTAAACTAGATGGATTTGATAAACGTCTCAATGAAAACTCATCATTATTCACCACAGTTCTTACACCCACAAAGTTCACTACACCAGGTAAAGATTTAGGAATAACAGCCGATCTTAATGCCTTAAGAGCTGCCCAGGATAAGATGGAGAGTCTTAGGGATGGAACGCCTGAAAGAATTGCAGCAGAACGTGATTATATTAAAAATGCAAACATAATTACCGAGAAACTGGGAAATACTTTAATAACCAACGATAAAACAAATGCCCTTGAAGTGAATGCTGCCTTAGCAGAAGTACAGAGTGGTATAGGTTTAATTAAAGATGAAAGTATAAGAAAAGAAGGAGCCATTACTGTAGGCAAAGCAAACGTTATTACCAGAGGTTTTAGAATTAATATGTAAAATGTGAATGGTGATGTAATTATCCGCAAACAAAAAATCAGGCTGCATGCCAGTAATGAGAAACTTGCGTTTGATTGTAAGCAATTTTTGAATGAAATAGTAAGCAACAAGCTGCCTGAAATTTACCAGAGAATATTTCATCAAAATATACACCAGGACAGTTATATAAATATCAGCAATATTAAGGTTGATATAGGCAACCTGCAGATAAGTGAGTTCAAAAACAGATTCGTAGAAATCGTAGAAGAAAAGATTGTTAGTGAACTTAAAAAACAGTTCGAAGAAAACCCACACAACAAAGACTTTTCTGTTGGCGACAATTTCAATTCAGGCCCTGATCATTCACCTTCAATAGAATACAGTAGCGAAAAGGATCAGAAAAAGCTTGTTTTATTGTATTTTTTTCAAAATGGTACTTATCCCTGGTGGTACGAACAATCGCCTGAAAAATCCCCTTTTCAAATTCTTGGTACTTTTGATCAGGAAGAACAAAAGGAATTTTTGTTTAAATTATTAACTAAGCTCCGGGTATTACCAATTTCAGAAGCTGAGCGAACATTCAGCAGATTTGCTGATTACACCACTAGCGCTGATCTTGTAGGTTACATAAATCTTTTTATAGATCTGTACGCCAACAATTCTAGTAAAGCAAATATAACCACGCTTTTGGCAGCGAGAAATCAGTTAGCAAAACTGTTTAATGTGCCAAAAAAGATATTCTTAAAACAACTACTAAGTTTCATTCTGCTCCACATTGATGAAACTGATTTCATTAAAAAATTCCTGATCAATTTAAGACAGTCTTTTCCTGCTTCGGCAGAAGAAATCAAAAAAAGAACGCAGGAAATAAAACTAAATCTAGTTAGTTCTGATCTTGAAAAACTTATTTCCAGCGATCTGATTAAAACAAATGAAATAAATTGGGCTGATAAATCTGATAAAAAATCCGCTGATAATCATAAAACCAAAGAGAGCTTATATATAGAAAATGCCGGATTAATCCTTTTACATCCGTTTCTGCCCGCATATTTTAAGGATTTAAAGCTAATTAATGACAAGAATCAATTTATATCCGCCAATGCACAATCACGGGCATCAGTTTTACTCTATTATTTGCAATGCGGAAGCGAAAAATACAACGAATGGGAAATGCCCTTTAATAAAATTCTTTGTGGGTTACAGTGTGTTGATTTAATTCCAAAAGGCATTAAGCTGAAAAAAAAAGAAAAGGAAGAATCAAAATTATTACTGGAAACGGTGGTGAGGTATTGGGAAGCCCTAAAAGGTTCAAGCACTGAGGCCCTGCAGAATACTTTTTTTTTACGCAAAGGTAAAATAACACCAAAAGATAATTCATGGCTTATACAGGTTGAACGGACAGGCGTTGATATTTTACTAGATCGCTTACCCTGGAGCATCGGTACCGTAAAACTTCCCTGGCTAAAAGAAATAATACATACAGAATGGTAAAGAATGAAGAATCTTTCAAAAAGGATGCATATCATTTAAATGCATTAGATCTGCTGGATGAAATTAACTGGTTTGAAAAAGTTCTTCAAACAAGATTAAAGCTCTATTTTGGAGAAGAGTGCGAGTATGAATCCATATACGACATAGAACCGCCTCAATCTGATGAGAAAGAATCAGTTTTCTACGAATTCATTCAATTCTACCAACTTTCCTTTTCCGAACGCCTAATTTTAGTTTTAGCATTGCTACCGCATATTGCCCCACAATTACTTGATGTATTTTTTATCAAAACAACATTAAAAGATCGCGGAGTAACAGAATTTGGCGGCTTAAAAGGGGCATACCATAGCGGTTTTTTGCCAACTGGAGAAACTGCAGCCTTTTTATTGGCAGGCAGCGATTTAAGTAAGCGTTTTAGGGCACAGCAGTTTTTTGATGTCGATCATTTATTTAAAATTCATAATATACTTTGGCTTGGCTCATCGCCCTCAAACGAGCCCATTTTAAGTGGCCAACTGTTAATTAATGACGAGTACATTGACCTTTTTACAGGTGGCAAGTTGCGTAAGCCTTCTTTTAGTATGGAATTTCCAGCCAAAAGAATAAACACCCAACTTGAATGGGACGATCTGGTGCTGGACAGACACACTATGCAGCAATTAGGTGAAATTAAGATATGGTTAGAACATGGCCCTATGTTAATGAACGAGTGGGGGATGAAGAAAAAGCTGAAACCTGGTTATAAAGCATTATTTCATGGGCCACCCGGAACAGGAAAAACATTAACCGCTGGGCTTTTTGGTAAACTGGCAGGTGTTGATGTATATCGGGTAGATCTGTCGATGGTAATTTCAAAATACATTGGAGAAACAGAGAAAAATCTGGAAAAAGTATTTACAAAAGCTGAACACAAAAACTGGATCTTGTTTTTTGATGAGGCCGATTCACTATTTGGAAAAAGAACATCAATTTCTGATGCTCACGATAAATATGCAAATCAAGAAATCGCCTATCTGTTGCAGCGCCTTGAAGACTACAATGGCTTAGTTATTTTAAGCTCAAATATGCGTAACAACGTGGATGAAGCATTCGGTAGACGATTACAGTCTATTATCCATTTTCCTGTACCAAAAAGTAATGAACGATTATTACTATGGCGACAAACATTTAGCAATAAAGTACAGCTTGAAGAGGATTTAGATATTGATACCATTGCTGAAAAATACGAATTAGCCGGTGGTTCAATAATAAATGTTGTTCAATATGCTTCTTTAATGGCACTTGATCGCAAAGAAAACATTATTAGAGGAAAAGACATTTTAGAAGGCATAAAAAAAGAATTCAGAAAAGAGGGGAAAACTGTTTAGATCTAGGTTCAAAATATTACGTTATGAAAGACGTTGCCGTATCAGAGCCTGTTGCAACACCAATGGCAGCAGCTCATCAAGAGAAAATACTAGAGCAAAGTGATGTTGCTACTGATAAAGCTGGTTCCGATATCTTTTTTCAGGCAAAGCTTACAGTCGGATCACCTAATGATCCCTTAGAAGATGAGGCCGATGCGGTAGCAGATCAGGTAATGCGCATGCCTCAAAACTCATTTATTCAAAGAAAATGTGCCCATTGTGAGGAAGAAGAAAAAGCACAGCGAAAACCTTTAGTTGCCGGAATAACAACCGGTATACAGGCAAAAGCCGAAAACACATCAACAGTAAGTAATCGTGTTTCAAATGCCATAGAAGCCACCAGAGGAGGCGGAAACAAAATGGATAACGAGACAAATAGCTTTATGAGCAATCGCTTCGGAAGCGATTTTAGTGACGTTAACATTCATACAGATCATGAATCTATACAGTTAAGTAATGATCTAAGTGCAAAAGCCTTTACCATTGGAAATGATATATACTTTAATGAAGGACAATATCAACCGCAATCTGATGAAGGAAAACATTTACTTGCCCATGAGCTAACACACACATTACAACAGGGGAAAGATTCATCTATAAAAAATAAAAAACTAGTACAAAGAACAACAGTTGGTGCAATATTAGACGAATTCTTTTCCCCATTCTCCAGTGCTACCCAATGGGATATGCCCGAAGGCGATAATTATACCACAATAGTTAGAGCCTGGCAACCGGTAATTGACGGGCTTACCTCAATAAAAGCAAATATTGCTTCAGATTGTGCTACATGGGCTGCCAGTCACCGAACAGATTCATCATGGCATGCCGGAATGACCAAACCCCCGGTAACAGATCCAAATGCTTACCCACTATGGGTTTCGAGCCCGCCAGGTACTGATCCCGACACTTGTAGAAATGCTTTTATACTTTACCAGGGCTCAAGGATAGGTATGGGGCCACCTATACAAACTTTAGATTTATATACCTGCTCAATTGGATCTTTCGGACTTTATGTAACAGTAGATTCCATTAACTGCGCAAGTCACACCGCTACAATAAGAGTTTGGATGTACAATACTATGGATCAATCATCATTTGGAAGATTTGCAAGCTATTTTCCATTAAGTGGAATGGAACCTCAATATATGTGGTGGAACTGGGACGAAGAAATTAGCTGGACAGGTGCCGGTGTTACTACTGCACCGGAAAGGGGTAGCAATGACTGGTAATAGTTAAATTATGAAGGGAACAAGTGGATCACATGAAACTGTAAATCAGCAAACAAAGGTTGCTGATACTCCCAAAGCTGCATCACTCCAAAATGAAAACAATCAACCTAATTCTACTAACGAGCTGGTTTACCATAACCAGCCAAAACTAAAAGCAGAGGTTAGCGACCAGATTGAAGCCTCAAGAGGTTCAGGAACACAAATGGACGGAGACACACAAAGCTTTATGGAAAGCCGGTTTGGAACCGGCTTTTCTGATGTTAACATCCATGTCGGAACAGATGCAAGTCAATTATCTAACTCACTCAATGCAAAAGCCTTTACCGTAGGCAAGGATATATATTTTAATGAAAACATGTATCATCCAAATTCTGCTAAAGGCAAGCACCTGCTAGCACATGAGTTAACACATACCATACAACAAAATGGGAATACGATACAACGTTCACCTATGCCAGGAGAAGATACGGTTCAAAATCTTGAATCATACGATGCTGCTACCAGGCAAAATATCCATTATGATATTGGCTTCAATCTTCAAACAAACATTTCTCTGTTTTTCCAGAAAGGAATAGTAAGAGATGTAAGATCAGGCTACAATGTTACTTATGTTGTAAAAGGTTTTGATCCGGCAGAGGCATGGGTAGAAAGTGCTATGAGGGCATTGATACTTTATAATTTTAACTTGAACAAAGATGCAACAGACGCCGCCATTACTAATATTACTACCGTACAGCATCTGGATTTGAGTGGAGAAACAAATCCATCGGATGCTAAAATAACAGGGCCTAATGCTATGGTCCGATTCACATCAACAGAGTTCGATGCTACCGGAAAGGGAGCCAAAAAAATAAAAAACGTTCAATTGGCTGTAGAAAAGCTGAGCAATTTTACTGCAAAGACATCTACAGAAACCTCGGCACAAAGGCGGCAGAGATATGAAACAACTTACCAGATAACCAACGCAGTTCCGGTAAGAAATGATCCATTGGGCGATCCACCGGATACCATGAGTGATGCAAAATTTGACCAGGTATTAGAAGCTTTAGATATAGTACCAACAGGCATTTTAAGTAAGGCTACAGGTATCCCAATACATTTAGGACAAACTCCGAAAGGTCCAAAAAATGAATCTGCAGAATACAGTCAAATACGTCCGAAGGGCAGTACAGACTGGAAGAGAAGAATTACTGTTTATGGTGATTTCTTTAGTGCCACATTACCACAAAAGGCATTTATCATGGCCCATGAATTTGGTCATGCTTTAGATTTCAGACCCAATGAAGGTTCTGGCGGAAAAGGAGGGGAATCCATAAGTGCCGATAAGGCTAAAGGAAGCTTTAGAGAAGCATTAGGAAAAGACGGTGGCCTGGGCAAAGGGATGAGTGAATATGCTGCAACAAAAACCTCAGAAAGTGAATATTTTGCTGAGGCATTTTCCTTATACATAAATCAGCCAGCTACTTTAAAAGCACTTCGTCCAAATATATACGCTTACTTCCTTGTTCAATATCCATAACCTTCTTATTTCATCAATTTAAATTAAAATGAAACAAGATTCTGTTTCCGAACCTATTATTGCACCTGCTGCATCAGTAAGGCAGGAGAGTCTGCAACAAAATGAACTGTTACAGGCGGATGGCGAAGCTTCGTTCTTTTTACAAACAAAATTGAACGTTGGCGACCCGGATGATCCGTTCGAAAAAGAGGCCGATGCTGTTGCTGATAAAGTAATGCGCTCAAGCGACGCAAATTTTGTTCAACTTAAATGTGCTGCGTGCGAAGAAGAAGAAACTATCCATAAAAAACCCCTATCTGCAAATATAACCCCCTTTGTTCAAACTAAAAGCGATGGTGAATCTAAAGTTAGTGATCAGCTAACTTCTTCAATAGAAAATAGTAGGGGTAATGGATCATCTATGGATCACCAAACCCAATCCTTTATGGAAAATAGGATTGGGGCAGATTTTAGTTCTGTAAAAATACACTCAGGGCAAGAGTCGGTACAGATGAATAGGGAACTTAATGCCCAGGCCTTTACCACCGGAAATGATATCTACTTTAATGAAGGTAAATACAGTCCACAAACCGACGATGGTAAAAGATTACTTGCACATGAACTTACACATGTATTACAGCAAACTGATCCTGTTGCTGACAAAGCCGTACAAAAGAAACAAAATCCAACAATTGAGCCTGTTCCAACGGTACCACAAACAACAGAAAACGAGCCTTTAAAGGAAAAATCAGAGAAAAAGGATGCTAGTGGAACAGCCAATAATCAGGGCTTTCAAAGTTCACCGCCTGATGAGCCAGCCAAGGGCGGAACCAATATTAATAAAGCCCCGGCATCAACTCCTAAAGTGGCAGAAAAACCGGCAGTTGCACCAATAGGGAAAGATGCTCCAAAAGCAGGTGGGACTAAAGCCGCCGTAGCAGCAGGAGAGGTAATAAAAGAAAAACCGGTTATTACAGCTACAGATAATCCTGGGGATATGCTCGTCGTATTACAATCTACACCAGCTACCCAGCTACCAGAAGCCTTAAATCAGGCAAAGGGCATCTCTTCTCAGAGTATGCAGTTGCAAAAAGATAAAGCGCTAAAACTTGTACCTACAGTTGCTGAAGGTAGTGGAAGCGCCTACGGCCAGAATATTGGAGCTAAAACAAAACACATAGCCCAAAAGGCTACCGCAACTGTAAAAAACAAATTTGAAGGAAAAGGTGCGTGGCAACCACCCGTTGTTGAAGAAGTTTCGCTTCCACCTCAGGCCAAATTTGTTCCATCAGGATTGTTTTCAAGATTTGGAAATAGTGAAGGATCTGAAAACATAAGTGGAGCAGCACAAAATGAACTGGGTAACATTAATTTAGACACCAGTGCTCTGCCCGAAGAGCTAGGTGCAGCCCCGGAATTAGCCTTAACAGGTGATGCCAGTATAAACAATATATCAGAAGAGCAGGAAGAGCAAACGGCAGATCTACTGATAGCAAAAACCAGCGCTCAAAAAGAAATCTTGAATGATTTTGGTGAAAATGATGTAATTCAAAAACCCGGAAAAGGAAATATTAAAAGTAAGCACCGGTTCAAAAAAGCACAAGGTGTAAACTCTACAACAGTAGGACCGGCTTCAGGCCTGTCACCAGAAATAGCGGCTAAACTTGACGCTTCTCTTGCAGGTCAGGCAAATCAAAAAATAGGAGAACAATCTCAGAAATATCAACAGGACGAAGCAGCCTATCAGGAAAAACTAGTAAATGAAAAACAAAAAACCGATGAACTGATTAACGATGAAACAGTTAAATCTAAAACGTCACAAAACAAATCACAGCAAAGTGCACAGAAACAAGTTGCAGAATCAAGACTAGATTGGCAGAAACAACTTGATGCTACCGAAACAGACTTCAAAACAAAGGCCTCGGCCAGTGCTATAGAGCATATTGGAAAAATTGGAAAGGAAACAGAAAAAGGAAATTCCGAAGCAAAAAAACATTATGAGGATGCCAATAAACAAGCTACAGAGAAAACTGCGGCGGCAAAACAAGAAGCAGAAGATAAAAAGAAAAAATCTGAAGAAGAAAGCGGAGGTTTCTTTGGCTGGCTTGCTGATGCTGCGTCTGCCCTTATAGATGGTTTAAAACGAGCTGTAAACTTTATTTTTGATAAGCTAAGAGCTGCACTTAAGTGGATTTTTGAACAGGCCAAAAAATTTGCCCTGGCTGCGCTTGAATTGGCACGCAAAGCCGTTGTGGGCTTAATAAAAGGGTTTGGTGTTATATTAAAGGGATTTGTTGACATCGCCTTTGCCGCTTTCCCTACTATACGCGATGCAATTAATGCCAAAATTGATTCGGCAGTAGACACGGCAGTAGCTGCAACAAATGAGGCATTTGAGCGGTTTAAACGTGCAGTAGCAGCTATTATAGACGCATTTGCCGAATTTGTTGATACGGCTCTGGCTATTGTTCAGAAAGCCCTTAACATTGCGCTCTCAGTTATAGAGGTAATTGTTGTTGGTTTCCTTAAAATAATGGCATTTATAAATGACATTGAAAAACAATACAAGTTATTTAAGGCCATGATTGATGGGTTTCTGCTAATATGGGATCATCCCGAAATATTAGAAGAAAAAGCAAAAGAATTTCTGGAACCCTACATTAAAGATATACCCGGTAGTACAGAGGGCGAGATTAAAAAAGCCTTAGGGTTGGTTGGTTTGGCAACAGCCAGGCACATTACCGGGATAATGAAATATCTTACCCCGAACATCAATCATTTAATTGCCAATTGGTGGGGCGAGGCCAAAAAAATGATCTGGTTCCTGATCTGGCCATTTGCAGAAGGCAGCCCCTTATATGAAGATGCGCCTAAACTCTGGAGATTGATTCCTCAGATGTGGAATGACCTTTGGGATGGTGAATTTAGTAAAGTAATTGACGGAGGATTGGAATGGATGCAGGCATTGAACATGACAGTTGGCGCCTTTGCCGGCTGGATAGTTATTGGCGGTGCGGTAGTAGGTGCTATTCTGGGAGGTATTTTTGGAGTTGGTGCTGGTGCAATTCCTGGTGCAGGGGCTGGCTTTGAAGTTGGAGTAGCTATTGGTGAAGGAATTATGGTTTCAATGATTGCTACCGAAACAGCTGTAATTGCCAAATCAGTATATGATCTTTCAGTAACTGAAGATGACGGTGTAGAATCTGCGCCACCAACAGCACCTCCAGCTAAAGAAAAAACTGCCGGAGAGATTCATGAAGATGCTCCAAAAGCAGATAACGGGCCAAGACAATATACCAGCGGACAGGTTAAAACAGGTAGGGATAGGATATTATATGCGTACCAGCGCATTGCAAACAGTGGTTTAACCCTTGGTGTTATGGTTGCTCTACTTTTACTGGGAGCCATAGGTGGTAAAATTGCACAAGGCTTACTTGCTGCAATTAAAAAATTAGGCACTGTTATCGGCAAATTGATGCCGGAAGTAGCAGAAGCATTTAAAGGCGCAGCAGGGGCATTAAAAGATAGTAAAATAGGCCAGGGACTCGCAAAAGCCAGTGAAGGATTTAACGAAGGCAGAGCAGGAATGAAAGAAAAAATTGGCGGCCTTAAAGAGAAAATTGGATTGGGAGGAGAAGAAAAACCTGGTACCCCTAAGGAAAAAACAACCGAAAATACAAAAACCAGCAATATAGAGCCAACCCGGTCAGAAGTTGATACTCCAATAAAACCGGAAGCAGAAACCAAAGTTTCTGAAACTAAAGTAAAAACTGAACCTGAGCCTGTTGCCGAGACTGAACCAAAAGTAAAAACGGAGACTGAACCAATAGCTGAACCAGAAGCCAAAACTCCCGATCAGCAAAAAGCAGAAGATTTTGCTGAAAGCGCTCAAAATGATGAAGGTGTCGTTTCCAAAGGTAAGGCTAAAGACGGACATGAACTTAAAGTAGATAATGAAGGTCACATTGTAAAATGCTCTGACTGTAAGGTTTATGAAATCAGTCATGGAGAAATACTCAAAGAAAACCCTCAACTAGCCGAAGAACTTAAAGAACTAAGAAAAAGAATGGCCGAAGCACCCGAAGATCCTGCTGTTATGAAGGATCTGGAAGCTTTTGATGAAAAAATAACAAATTTAGAGAATAAAGAAGGAATAAAACCTACAGAGCCAACTGCAAAAGAACAACCTGCCGAAGAGAATACTGGTAAAGGAACAGATGAACCAAAAGCCAAGGAAGAGCCTAAAGCACCAGAAGAAAAACCAGATGCTGAAAATGATCCATTAGAAAAGAAAGATGGAATTGAACCAGACTCCGCCGAAGCCGATACTACAAAGATTGACCCTAATGAGGTGCCAACTGATGAACCCTTACCGGGTCAGGCAGGGTCAAAAGAACATATGGCTGAAAGATGGGCAGAATACGAGAAAAGGATGGAAGGTAATCCTAAAAAGTGGAAAAAAGAAAGATGGGAAAATGTATACCGCAAAAATATGACAAGAGCCAAATTGGCTAACAAGGCTGTTGATGCATACAAAGCAAAATTAGAGTGGGGCGGAAAAGCAGAAAGAGAAGTACGCGTAGAAATTGAAGGCGTAGAAAGAAGGTTTGATATAATGGAAACCGAAGGCATACCTCCTGAAATGAGAAAAGATGGCATAATACATCTGGAGGATATGGAAAAAGCAGGGATAAAACCAAAAGTAATAGAACATAAAACAGGTAAAATATACAATACTAAGGATATACAATGGGAAATTGCTCGTGACGAAATCCTGATGAAAGAAAAAGGCTGGCAAATGGAATGGGTATTTGAAGGAGACGCAAGTGGTCCACTTAAAAAAGCACTGGAAAAAGCGGGCATTCCATATAAAATAATTCCTGTACCTTAGAATTTGCCAAAGAACAATAAGTATGAGTATTTATAATAATTTTTCAGAAAAGGATTTTGAATATTGGATTTTCCAAATGGACGACAAATTAGTGTCTTTCATATCTTCATTATATGGAGATATCAAAACACATCTGGATTATTCAATAGAGTCTCTTAAAAATGTAGAAGAATGGCTAATAAACACATATAAAACACCCGAAGCAATAGATGCAATGCATAGAGCCATAACTGTAGATGGTTTCTGCAGGTACATAGGAGAGGTTTTTCGAAAAAAAATAGGTGGCCATTGGGATATGTCTTTCCAAAATGAGCGCATTATAGAAGCTGGTCCTTTTTTAACAGGATTTAAAACAAATGAAACCAAAATTCATCCATATGAACTGATGAAAAAAGCACTCCAGGAAAAATCAGGGAATTTTCTCAAAAGTCAGCTGCAATCTATCTCAGAAAAATAGAATATTATCCCTGTAACTTAAAGCACACCATTTTTAACCGCAATATCTACCAGCTGTAAGAAATTTTTACAGTTCGATCTCATGAGCATATTTCGCCTGTGATTATTAATGGTATTGATACTTATATTGAGCCGATCTGCAATTTCTTTACTTCCCATTCCTTGGCTGGCCAGTTTCAAAACATCAATTTCCCGTTTACTAAGTATATATTCTGTATTCTGTAAGAAATAAGACCTGTTCTCAATTAAAGTTTTTTCGCCTCCTGCCTCGTGTTTCTCTATTAGATGACTAATTTTTGAATCACTTTTAAAATAGGTAAGATCTGTAAGTGAATTAATAGATGCAACAGGCAATCTGTAATTCTCTTTAAAAAGATAATGAGTACATTGTACCACTGATGACCACGAGCCATCACTGTTCCTAATTCTAAAGTTCGTAGTAAAAGTATAATTCACATTTTCCTCTCGCTTGCGATTGCTAAGAAAAGCCATTTGATCCGGAAATATTTGCTCATCAAATATCTTCATATCCTCCCGGTTTCTAATTCTATTAAAGAACAGAATATCCGTATCCACTAAGAATTCACAAGAATATCCTAAAAAATGGCTTGTACTAAAAGGTCTAAAACAGTTAGAGTTTTCGATATAGTCACTTACGTAATAAATAGAGGGGAAAAAATTATTATTCAATGATTCACTGTCAAAATGCAACAGTATTTTTTCCGCCTCAGAAAATGGTGAACCAGGCCGATTCCTTGAATGTTTCAAAAAATCAGCATATGATGGTATTTTAGAATCTTTCATAGCAGCTTAATTTAGAAGTAAAACAACGGATCACAATGTCAGTTTAAGACACGTATAAAAGATTTAGGGGCCAAACAGCTTCCTGTTATTATTAGAATTGAGATTTTTCATAGTAATAGGTGATTTGATTATAACCCAAAATTAGAATTTAGATCTCTAATATTCCGCAAAAACAAGTGAACTGAGCCCCTTAGTTATCAAATACCCATTATGAGTATTTGAATGGCTTTTAAATAAAAAATAGTTTATTTATACTACTTTACACGTTCAACATACTCACCGGTACGTGTATCAACCTTTATCTTATCACCTTGGTTCACAAATAAAGGTACTCTCAATTCCACTCCATTTTCTGTGGTAGCATACTTTAGCGCTCCTGATGAGGTATCACCTTTAACAGCAGGTTCAGCATATGTAATTTCTAACTCTACAAAGTTTGGAGCCTGGGCCATAATAGGTTCTTCACTTTCAATAGAAACAAGAACATCCATTCCTTCTTTAATAAACCTTGCTGATGCTCCAAAAAGAGATTTAGGTACATTAAATTGCTCAAAACTAACATTATCCATTACCACAAAATAGTCACCCTCTTCATACAAATACTGATAATCGTTAGTTTCAACACGACAAATCTCAACCTGTTCATCAGTTCCCAAACGTGCTTCAACAATTCTACCGGTTTTAATATTACGGAATTTACCTAAATAAAAGGCTCCGCCTTTACCCGGTGTACGATGTAAAAATTCTGTAACTGTTACCAGTTCTCCATTGAAACGTAAAATATTGCCCACTTTAATTTCGGATGCCTTTGCCATAAAAATGTATTTCTAAAATTTGAGCCCAAATATATATGCTTTTTGCGTATTTGTGTGCCCAAATAAACTACTATCCAATTTCTTTTTCTAAAAAGCTCTTCAGTACCAAAGCATGATTATAATTTTGGTCATGTGCAGCAAACAGGAGTGTTACTATTGGATAGTTGTTGTAAATTTTTAATACATCCCCAACAAAATTGTTAGTTGCAAGTTCCTCAAAATATCTATTTTTAAATTCCTGCCATTTCCCGGGCTCATGATTAAACCATTTCCGTAATGCTGTTGTTGGTGCAATTTCCTTAAGCCATAAATCAATAACTGCATTTTCCTTTTTTAATCCACGCGGCCACAACCTATCCACAAGAATCCTATAACCATCATCTTTTAACGGAGCGTCATAAATTCTTTTTACTTTAATCATAAAACAGCATAATTTTTGTAACCCTATACGGATGGCGTATCTCTAATATAAGTAAAACAGTTATAATTATGGAAGAACCAGCTAACATAAATGAGCATATTGTTAAAATATTGAGTGTTGAAGATATCACGCACAATGTAAAACGATTTACGGTTGAAAAGCCAGACAACTACAGTTTTATTCCAGGACAGGCTACAGATATAGCTATCAATAAACCAGATCTAAAATCCGTAGTTGGCCCCTTTACTTTTACTTCGCTTAATAAATCAGATTTCCTGGAATTCACCATCAAAATTTACAAAGAGCATGATGGTTTAACATCTAAACTTTCTTCATTAAAAGCTACAGACGAGTTGATTATCCATGATGTATTTGGAACTATAAATTACAAAGGTAAAGGTGTATTTATAGCCGGAGGGGCTGGTATTACTCCATTTATCGCAATATTAAGGCAACTTAACATTGATGGTTCCTTATCCGGAAATAACCTGATCTTTGCAAATCATAACGAGAAAGATATTATAAACAAAGTTGAGTTAAAATACTTGTTAGGTGATAATTATATCGATGTATTAAAAAGCCCATTAAATCCAGAAATCCCGGGCAAAACGATTGACCAGGATCTCTTAAAAAAATACACCAAAGACCAGGGTAAATGGTATTATATATGTGGTCCGGATGCGTTTACCGCAGCAATGGTAAATAACCTTAAAGAGCTTGGCATCCCAGATTCCCACATAGTTATAGAAGAATAAGCCGATTAATGCTTACTTAATCTGGCCTCTTCAAGATCCAGGTTATCCTCCATATCACGAAGCACTTCGTGATCATATTCCTTAGTAGCTTTAAGTTTTTTAAGGCCTGCTCTCCTTAAGGTAATCAGCTCAAGCATAATCGTTCTGTATAGCTTTCTTACTGAACCGACTTCTTCTTTTTGGTTTTCTTCAATTAAAGTCCGTTCACTTGCCCTTATGCTGCGTTCTAATTGCTCTTTAATTCTCGCAATAGTCTCGAACTGTTCCATCTCCATACTATACTTGGCATCAAGATGTTTAACACTTTCCCTTGCAAGTTGCATGCGTATTGCTTCAATTTGCTCGTCTTCAGGGCGTCTCTCGTCAATTTCTTCAATCTTTAGCCATTTCAGGAACAGCGGCAATGTTAGCCCCTGAAAAACCAGCGTAATAAGAATCACCACAAAAGTGATAAACAGAATCATATTACGATGCGGAAATGCATCCCCTGAATTTAAAGTTAAAGGAATAGCAAGTGCAGATGCCAGAGAAACCACACCACGCATTCCGGCCCATCCAATAACGAAAGGTAATTTTAAACCCGGGCTCTTTTCCTTATTCCTTATTTTTGCACTTAAAAACCTTGGAACAAAACCAGCCACATATACAAGGATAATTCTAACAACAATTACAATTAAGCTGATGAGCAGGGCATATCTTATGGCTTCATCCATAGAATAGCCTTCTAATCCATTCACAATTACAGGCAGTTCAAGTCCAATTAAAATAAAAACAAAACCGTTCAGCAAAAAGCCAACCGTGGCCCAAACCTCCTTGGCTTGTAAACGGGTATGGTAATTAAGAAAGTCGTGAGAGCGGAATGACAGAAATAACCCTCCGCTTACAACAGCCAACACACCAGACCAATGAAACTCCTCAGCAACAATATACATCAGATATGGTGCAATTAATGTAATAGGGGTAGTTATGTTCGACGATTTAGCCCAATATCTGAGTACAAAATAGAGAATATGAGCAATAAAAAGCCCCACAACAACACCCATAAATGATAAAACAAAAAAATCAGTTACAGCATCCTGTAAAACAAATTTACCTGTCAGAATAGCAGCTACTGCAAACCTGAACACGGTTAAAGAAGCTGCATCATTAACCAGACTTTCTCCTTCCAACATTGTTAAGCCTCTTTTGGGCATGTTTAAACCCTTTAATACAGAAGTTGCAGCTACAGCATCGGGAGGCGAAATAATACCACCAAGCAGGAAACCAAATGCCAATGTAAATCCGGGAATAATACTCACAGAAAAATAAGCGATAGCCAAAGAGGTAATTAGTACCAATCCAAAACCCAACAGAAAAATCGACCTTTTCCATTTCCAGAAGTCGTTCCACGAAGTGTACCATGCAGCTTCAAAGAGGAGAGGTGGAAGAAAAATAAGAAATACAATATCCGGATTTACACTTATTGATGGCACTCCTGGGATAAAACTTATGGCTAAACCACCTATTACCAGGAAAATAGGATAAGAGATTTTCCATCGTTGACTTAACAAATAAAGTAACGCCATAGCAAAAAATAGCGCAAGAATTAAAAGGAGGTTTTGATGTATCATAGCTGGAATAAATGTAGGTAGATAAATCTAACCATAAAAAATTCTTTTTTAGCGCTTGTACACACAAACATAATTTTTTCTTATATATTTACTGTTTAAGCAACTAATAACCAGCTAGTAGCGTAAACCAAATATACTTTTTATGGATATAAACAAACAAAAACCCCAGGTTTCCCGTAGGAATTTTCTGGCGTCGGCAGCAGCAGCTGCTGTACTGCCCTCATTTTTAATGAACACTATTGCTTCAGCAAAAATTCCAGGTCGTAAACTAAGGCATGCAAGTATTGGTGTGGGTGGAATGGGAGCGCATGATCTTGGTAATTTTAAATCTCATCCAGATGTAGAGATTGTTGCAATTTGCGATGTAGATAGCGATATTCTAAAAACCGCAGCTGCCGGAATTCCCGGTGTTCGTACTTATACCGACTGGAGGGAACTACTTAAAAATGAAATAAAAAATATAGATTCGGTTAATGTAACAGTACCAGACCATACACATTTCTCAGTTGCTTATCAGGCCATTAAAGCCGGAAAGCACGTGTATTGCCAAAAACCAATGTGTCATGATGTTGCAGAGGTTCGTTCTCTTACAAATATTGCAATTAAAAAAGGTGTGATAACCCAATTGGGTACCCAGGTTGCTTCAACCGCTTGTGATCGTACAGCTGTTCAGTTAATAAAGAACGGCACAATTGGTAAGATTAAACATGCATATCTATGTTCAAATAGACCGGGAGCCATTGCAGATTACCGGTTGGTGGGTCCCAGACCAGCAGAAACTCAGGAGCCGCCTGCAACCCTGAACTGGGATTTATGGATTGGCTCAGCGCCTGTTCGTCCTTATGCACCAGGCATTTATCATCCGGCCAAATGGAGGGCATGGCAGGACTTTGGTACCGGTTGGTCTGGAGATATTGGCTGCCATATATTTGATGCCGTATGGAAAGGCTTAGGACTTAAAGCCCCAATATCAGTAATTGCAGAAGTTCAGCAAAGCTGGAAAGACTCATCTGAACGTAGGGGAGATACCTGGCCACAGGGAGATCATATGACCTGGATTTTCCCTGGAAATTCGTATACAGAATCTGATAAATTAACGCTGGAATGGTTTGATGGAGAAATATATCCTCCACAAGAAGTCCGGGCACTTTATTCTTTAGAAAATTATCCAGGCGAATGTGCCATGCTAATTGGTACTGAAGGCGCTCTTCTGATACCGCATGGCGGAGAAATGCCAGTGCTTTTACCCGAAAGCAAGTTCAAAGATACAGCTTTCAAAAAATTAGAGAGCCGTAACCATTATCACCATTTTGTGGATGCCTGTTTAGGAGGTGAAAAAACTGAATCGCATTTTGCACAATCAGGCCCTATGACGGAAGCCATATTGCTTGGTACCGTAGCCATTCGGGTTCCAAACCAGTTGCTGCAATGGGATGCTGCAAACATGAAATTCCCCAACTATCCGGAAGCAAATAAATTTCTGAGAAGGAAGTATAGGAAAGGCTGGGAAATTAAGGGCGAATTTTAGTTTTAAAAGAGAAGAAAACGAAATGGATTATCATCAATTTGTCAGTTTAAAAATACTGATTAATAAGGAGTAATCCTTTTCGTTTATATTATGTCTTACGGTTAAATATAGATATAGTATATTATGAAAACCTTGAATTTTAAATCACTAATTATAGCGGGATCTATAATCCTGATCAGCGGCTTAACAACAAACAACGTGTTAGCACAGAGATCATCAAGAGGCAGTGGAGGTGGCGGTGGTAACCACGTATCAGCTGGTGGGGGCAACAGACCATCAAGACCTTCAATTGGCAATACCTCTCGTCCTAACTACCGGCCTTCTCGGCCAAGTGGAACTATTAACAGACCGGGTTATGGTTACAGACCAGGAAATGGGTATCGTCCGGGGTATCACTACAGACCAGGTTATTCTTATCGCAGGCCTTATTACGGATACTACTATAACTATTACCGACCATTTTTAGGGATCCGTTTAAGTGTATTGCCTTTTGGTTACTACCCATTCTATTTTGGTGCTGATCAATTTTATTATTCAGGCGGGTTCTTTTACAGACAATACGACGATGGTTATAAAGTAGTTGTACCTCCCGTTGGGGCTCAGGTACCAAGCATTCCATCAGAAGCAAAAGAAATAACCATTAACGGACAAACCTATTATGAATATAAAGGAGTTTATTACAGTACTACTGTAGATGCCGACGGAAAAACCGTTTATACAGTGGCAGGTAAAGATGGAGTTTTAGATACAGATAATGGTACCGCTACAGATGGAACCAGCAACCTCCCTCAAATAGGTGATGTAGTAAACCAGTTGCCAGATGGTACCAGAGATGTAATGATAAAAGGATCTCAATATTACCTATCTGAAGATGGTGTTTATTACGAAAAAATTGTAGACGGCGATAAAATAACCTACAAAGTTATTGGTATAGGTAACTAAACTTAAAAATTCATTAAACCAATCCAAAAACTAATCTAATTCAGTTTTTGGATTGGTTTAATGCTAATATTAAATACCTTTTTTTGTTGCAATCAAAATTCCCGTTGCCCAGCATTGCTTGGCTATATGCAAATCTTTCCTTTTTTCTAATTCCTCAACCAGCGCAGTAGCCTTTTCCTGATGTCCCTCTGGCCAATTTGGTTGTGGAAGCATGTCATCAATAATATAAAATGCACCAGGATTTAACATATTAATTACCTCGTCAAGCATTAAGTATTTTCCATGCCATGTATCAGCAAAAATATAATCAAATTTTAAATCCTTATTCTCCTCAATCCATTCACCACCATCAATACAATGCAAGTCCAACCGTCTGTCTATTACAAGAAAACGAGCTGCGATTGATAAATAGTTAGAATCGTTGTCGATAGATATTAAGGTAGAATCCTTGTCCATTCCATCTAAAATCCACGAAGTAGATAAGCCCGTTCCCGTTCCTAACTCTAAAAACCTTGATTTTGGTTTTGCACCTGCCAATGTTTTCAATAAAGAACAGGTAAACACATCTGATGACATTGAAAAAGCGGTATTCTTAGTTGCTTCAATTATAGCATGGTACGCTTTTGGGTAAGTTTGGTTAATTTCTTCAATCATGAATATTTGGTTTATAGGGATTATGGTACTATTAATGCCGCGAATATAGACTTTGTTTAGTTACGAAGTTTTAAAACCTTAAGTTTTTCAGCTAACTTTAAAACAAATAGTATTTATTGTTATTAAAAGAAAATTATGCATAAAAATCTCTTTGTACTTGGTATGAGTTGTTTGTTGATGTTGGGTTCAGCAGAATCTGTTCTGGCATCAAAAAAAAATATAACTGTTAGCCCCCAGGCAGAAGCTAACCCTAAAGATTTAATTGGCCGCTGGGACATCACGATTGATGAGAATGGAAAATCAGCACCATCATGGTTAGAAGTAAAGCTTTCTGGTTTAAAAACACTTGTAGGCTATTTTGTTGGATCTAGCGGAAGTGCCCGTCCGGTAGCTAAAGTAAATTTCGACAATGGTAAATTCAGTTTCACAATTCCACCTCAGTGGGAAGATGGAGGTCAGGATTTTGTGATCGAAGGTGAAGTTATTGGAGATGCTATTCAGGGAACAATTACTACAAACGAAGGTAAAAAGTACAATTGGAAAGGAGTAAAGGCTCCGTATTTAAAAAGAACCGCTGCTCCGGTTTGGGGCAAAACCATTAACCTGTTTAACGGAAAAGACTTAACCGGATGGAAAGCAATGGGCCAAAACCAATGGATAGTAAAAGACGGTGTTTTAACCAGTCCTAGATCGGGTGCCAACCTGATTTCTGATCAGAAATTTACCGACTTTAAATTGCATGTTGAATTCAGATACCAAAAAGGAAGCAATAGCGGTGTATATTTAAGAGGCAGACATGAAGTTCAGATAGAAGATAGCCCGAAAGAGCAACATCCATCAAGTGTGTTATTTAGTGGTATTTACGGCTTCCTTACACCTAGTGAGATCAATGCATTAGGCCCAAATACATGGCAAACTTTTGATATTACTTTAATAGGCAGAATGGTTACTGTGGTTGTTAACGGAAAAACTGTTATTACTAATCAGGAAATTCCAGGAATTACCGGTGGTGCGCTGGATAGCAATGAAGGTGAACCCGGACCAATTTATATCCAGGGAGATCACGGTCCGATTGAATTTAAAAAGATAGTGATTACACCGGCTAAATAAAGTCGTTAATTCCTTTTTTTATAATTCCATATCGCCCAAGCATTTAATATAAGGGCATATATACCAACAGTTACTAACTGGGGTAATATGTCCTTAAATCCACTTCCCTTAAGAATTACCATTCGCATTACTTCTATAAGATAACTTACCGGGTTAAATCGTGAAACTATCTTTGCCCATTCCGGCATACTATCAATAGAGGTGAACAAACCGCCCATCAAAATAAAAATCATCATGAAAAAGAACATGATAAACATTGCCTGCTGTTGAGTATCACAAAAGGTAGAAACTAAAAGACCAAAGCCTAAAATAGCCAACAAAAAAACTGATGCAAAAAGGTACAATACCAACAAATTTCCGAGTGGAACAATACCATAAATTAACCACGACACCAACAAACCCAATGTAAAAACCACATTACCTAGCATCCAAAAAGGAATAAGTTTACCCAATATAAAATGATGTTTCTTTATTGGTGTTACATTAATCTGTTCAATGGTACCAAACTCTTTTTCTTTTACAATATTCAGTGCTGAAAGAAATCCTCCAATCATGGTAACTAATATGGCCAGAATACCTGGCACCATAAAAAACTTGTATTTAAGCTGAGGATTAAAAAGGTTTGAAGAAGTGACCTCTATTACAGCAGGCTCGTTAAATTTTGAAGAGGGAAGCAACTGTAACCTTATACTGTTATTAAAATCTTTTACAATAGCACCTAGATATGCCCCACCAAGGTTTGCCTTCACTCCATTTATGGCATTTACAGCAATAAATAGATGCTGGTGCCCTTCGCGGACAAGATTCCTTTCAAACCCATGAGGAATTTCCAGAATCAAATCTGCATTGTCTGTCTCAACCAATTTCATTCCCTCATTAAAAGAACTATTATACCCTGTAAGTTTAAAGTAACCAGAAGCAGTAACTTTAGAAATCAGTTTTTGGGAATAGCTGGAATGATCATGATCAACCACTGAAAGGTTGATGTTTTTTACTTCATAATTTGCTGCAAGAGGCAAAATTATTAACTGCATAACAGGCATTACCATTATAAGCAACAGGATAGCTTTATTGCGGAAAATCTGCCTGAATTCTTTTTCCAGTAAAAAACGGATCGTTCTCATGCCAGTCTGATTTTAAAACTTTTTAAACTCACCACTAATAAAACTATAGTAATACCACCTAAAATTAATGTCTCTTTCCAGATAGACATAAAGCCTAAACCTTTAATCATAATAGATTTAACAATTAAATAGAACCATTTTGCCGGAACCAGATTCGAAATTAGCTGTAAAGGGTAAGGCATGTTTTCTATTGGGAACATAAACCCACTAAAAAGTACAGTTGGCAAAAACATTCCCATCAATGAAATCAACATGGCCATTTGCTGGGAATTTGTTTTTACGGATATAAAAATACCCAAACTAAGGCATGTAATAATAAACAGTGTACTTTCTGCAAAAAGCAAGGCTACACTTCCATTAACCGGCAAGTCAAGCACATACACGCTCAACAGAAGAATAGAAGCTACATTGATCAGCGAAAGGATAAGATAAGGCACCGCTTTAGAAAGAATAACCAGCAAAGGACTAAATGGTGAAACCAGTAAAATCTCCATTGTTCCCGTTTCTTTTTCTTTTACAATTGAAATAGCCGTCATCATTACACAAACCAACATCAGTACCAGGGCCATTACCCCTGGAACAAAATTATGTGCCCCCTTTAATTGCGGATTATACAACATCCTTGCCTCAGGAACTATTGAATAAGGTATGGCTGCAGTTTTATCAATTGACCTTTGGTAGTCCTGAATAATTGAAGAAACGTAATTTGTGAGCATAGTAGCTGTATTTGGATCAGAAGCATCAGCAAGAATCTGAATTTGTGCCTTGTGCTGATGAAGAAGCGCTTCATTAAACCCGGCAGGAAAAACTACGGCCATTTTAATTTTCCCCTGCTTAAATGCCGCTTCAATTTGCACATTGTTCATCGCAATGTTTTTAATCTCAAAATATCTACTAGCGGCTATCTTATTGATGATTTGTTGGGACGCCTCATCTTTAGCCTGATCCATAACAATTATCTCAGAGTTTTTAACTTCATTTGTCAAAGCAAATCCAAAAATGAGAATCTGGATTACTGGCATGCCAAATAAGATTAATAGGGTCTTTTTGTCCCTCCAAACATGAGCAAATTCCTTTTTTACAAAGTTGATAAACTGTTCCATTGCTTTAATCACCTCGTTTAGCACCTCTGGCCAGCTCATAAAAAACCTGGTCCATTGAGTTTGCTTTAAATTGATTTTTTAAATTTTCCGGTGTATCCAGCGCCTCTATTTTTCCATCCACCATAATAGATATGCGGTTACAATACTCTGCCTCGTCCATATAATGGGTGGTTACAAAAACAGTAATTCCCCTTGCAGATGCCTCATAGATCAGGTCCCAGAATTGTCTTCTGGTTACCGGATCAACCCCTCCGGTAGGTTCATCCAGAAATACAACTTTTGGGTGATGTAGAACCGCCACAGAAAAGGAAAGTTTCTGTTTCCAACCCAATGGGAGTGAAGCTACAAGTTTTTTGGCTTCATTTTTTAATCCAAGCTGTTCCAACAGTTCTTCACTTTTAATCTTAATATCCCTATTGGTCAGGCCATAAATACCTCCAAAAAACCTGATATTTTCCTGTACAGTCAGATCTTCATATAAAGAGAATCGTTGACTCATATAACCTATGTTCTTTTTAATTTCCTCCGTTTCCTTATAAACATCAAAACCTGCTACCGTTGCTACTCCTGAACTGGGCATAGATAAACCGCAAAGCATGCGCATGGCAGTTGTTTTACCTGCTCCATTAGCCCCCAGAAAACCAAATATTTCGCCCTTTGCCACCTCAAAGGTAATTTCATTTGTTGCCGTAAAATCTCCAAATCGCTTGGTTAGTTTAACTGCTTTAATTACATATTCCATAGCTAATTTTTCAATAACTTGATAAAATAGTCTTCTATAGTTGGAGGTACAGGTTTAATCTCTATTCGGGTTAATCCTTCTGTAATTAGGTAACTCCGGAGCTTATCACCTTCAAAAGAATTCTTAAAGGAAACATGAGCATATTCACCAAAAGCATAACAATCCATTACACCCGGGTACTTCCTAAGCGCCTTAATCAATTCATACATCCTATCTGCTTTAATAGCAAATAGTTGATCTGGATATTGCTGTATCATTTTCTGAGGGGTATTTATAGATAAAATTTTCCCATACTGAATTAGGGCGATGCGGTCGCACAAGGTAGCCTCGTCCATGTATGGTGTCGATACAAGAATAGTAATACCTTGTCCTTTAAGTCTTTTCAGCATTTCCCAGAATTCTTTTCTAGATACCGGGTCAACTCCGGTTGTTGGTTCATCCAAAAACAAAACTGTTGGTTTATGAATAAGAGCACAACATAAAGCCAGCTTTTGTTTCATTCCTCCCGATAGCTTTCCCGCCCTTCTGTCTTTGAAGGGCTCAATTTGTACATAGATATCTTCTATCAGATGATAATTTTGGGCGATGGTGGTCCCAAAAACTGTAGCAAAAAACCGAAGATTTTCTTCGATAGTCAGATCCGGATAAAGAGAAAATTTGCCTGGCATATAGCCAACCGTTTTTCTGATCTGTTTATAATCGGCAACTACGTCATAACCATCAACCTTTGCGGTGCCTTTTTCAGGAAGTAATAAGGTCGTAAGCATCCTGAAAATACTTGTTTTACCTGCACCATCTGGACCAATTAACCCAAATAATTCTCCTCTATTAACGTCGAAAGAAATATCATCCACAGCCACTAACTGCTCCTTACCGTAAGTTTTACGGAGTTGGTTTACTTCGATGGCTATAGTACTGGTCATATTTTTTTAGATAAAATGATTTCACCATACATACCTATTTTTAAATAACCATCATTTTTCACCTTTATCTTTACTGCATATACCAGATTTGCGCGCTCATCTTTTGTTTGTATAGTTTTAGGTGTAAATTCCGCCTTATCGCTAATCCACTCAATTGTCCCCTCATAAGTCTTATACTTACCATCTGCAGCATCTACCAATACTTCAACTTTTTGTCCCAGTTTAACAGTCGGCAACTGGTTACCAGTAATGTATGCTCTTAAAATAATAGACAGTAAATCGCCTACCTTGTATAACGGTTTACCTACTGAAGCCATTTCATTTACTTCGGCGTACTTAACCAGCACAGTGCCAGCTGTTTCATTTACAATTTTACTTTTGGAAATTTGATCGTTTAATTGATCAATTTGTACATTCAATGGAAGTGTTTCTTTACCTAAACTGGTAGAAGTAATGCTCAATGCTGATTCCTGAGCAAGGATCTGTTTTTTAATAATAGCAATCTGGGAATTGGCATCATCAAGCTGTTTTGGCGTTGCTGCATCTGCCTTTAGCAGGTTAATGATTCTCTGTTGCTCTCTGTTTGCTTGTTTTAGCTGTTCCCTGTATGTGGCAATCTGTGCCGATACATCAGGCTTTTTACCTAATATGGCACCAATTTGGGCGATGAGCTGCTTCTTTTTTAAGTACAGTTGTGTGGTATCAATATAACCTATAGTTTCGTCTGCTTTTAGTATCTGTCCCTCCACAAGATTCAGTGCCTTAATTGTTCCGTTTGCCTCAGCAGACACTATGGTCTCAACAGCTTCAAATGTGCCGGAAGCATCATAAGCTTGTTCTTTTTGCCCGCACGATACCAGAAACAAAGCGGCAGTTAGTGCAAATGCTATTTTCTTCATGATTATGTTTGTTTAATATTAATTGCCTGTGGTGGTTTGTTTATTGTACAGGGCCATTAGTAATTGTATTTGGTGCATGATCTTGCCTTGTCTGGCCTGATCTTCAGCATTTACCTCGCGCAAATAATCGCTGGTATTTATAACTCCGTTTTCCAGCTGTGCTGCCGATGTTTCTTTTACACTTGCCCGTAATGCAATAATCTCATCGTCTGAGTTCAGTAGGTTTGTTTGCTTATCAATTTCCGAATCCTGTTGCTTTACCACAAAATTAGTATTCAGTAAAAAGTTTTCTTTTTGCAGATCAATCTCTTTTCTGTTGATATCAATAATTGCCTTTTCCTTTCTGCTGGTATAAAATCCTGACAGGGGCCAACTCATTCTCAGCCCACCTATGGCAAAAGGCTCCATTGAATTATTCAGCATATTTAATGCAGGTTTGCCAAGGCCACCTTGCAAAAACAAATTAAACTTAGGTAAGTTCCGTGCGGCAATAGCTCGTTCTTTCACATCCAAACTGTTGCGTTGTTGTTTAAACAAATCAAGCTCCGGGCGTTGGATCTCAGTTTGCAGCACTGGTTGTTCGGGTTTTTGTAGCACTATATCTTCCGTAAGTGTTTTATGGATAAATAAGCCTAGTACTTCTATATATCCCTTACGGGTAAATTTCTGCTCTATATTTTTTTGATTTACTTTTAGCAATTCAGCCTTCAGTATATTTAAGCTACTCTTAAAGGCGATTCCATTGGCTACATTAGCTTTTGCCCGGTCAATACCCAGCTGAATATCTTTTGCCAGTAATTCATTCTGCTTTAATTGCGCATCCATTAAAAGTACCCCGAAGAATAACTGGTTAACCCTTTCTTTCAATTTGTACAACTCTACCTCAAGTTTCTGATTTTCAACCAAAGCATTAGTGTTAATTGCTTCCTTTTGTTGCCTGATAACACCGCCATCAAACAAAACCTGAGTTCCTTCTGCACTCAAACGATATTGATCTTTACTCAACTGAGGAACGTTCATCCCGGGAATCTGAATTGGAATTTTTGTTACATCTGACTGATAACTGGCTTGTCCGCTGATATTAAACTGAGGCAGATATCCCTTTGCAGCGTTATCTACAGAGTAAGCCGCAGTTTTTGAAATCAATTCCAACTGCTTTACCAAAGGATAGTTCTGTCGAGTCAGGGAATAGCATTCTTCAAGTGAAAGCCTTTCCTGACTTTGCACATTCGTTTGATAAAGCACAAAACAAATGAGGGTGCTGAAAAATATAGATTTCATTTCTATTTATTTAGTTGTTTTAATCATTTGATTAACTGCCATATAAATTTTTTTAATGGACTTTTAACATTGCGTCAATCCAAACAGGAATCATTTTCTTTCTTTCTTCTGCCATCTTATCAAAATCCTCTTGTTTCAATTCTCCAATAATTTTAATAAGCGGACTAGCCACAAAAGGAAAAACTGTTAAGCTAATAATGTTTATGATAAAATGCAGTGGGTTAATTTTGCCGTTTAAAGTTTCATTCAGTTGCTGATAAAAATGAGATTTTAATAAAATCTCCTTAACATTCATATTTGTCGCCAGTTTTTCAGGATTGGATCTTATTTCACTTAAAATAAATAGAGGCATGTCTGGTTGTACTCTTAACAAATTGATGTAGTTCTCGGCAACAAGAGCAATCTTTTCAGTTAAGCTCAATCCCTCATTGTTCAGCAATCCTTTAATTCCCATTAAAAACTGCTGTATGTTCTCCATCATTACAATATCAAACAGCTTTTCTTTACTTCTAAAATAGTAGTTTAGCAAGGCAAGATTTATACCGGCTTCTTCAGCAATATCTCTGGTACGCGTGCCCGAATATCCTTTTTTTGTAAATACCAAATTGGCTGCTGCTTTAATCTTTTCTTCTGTGCTGCTATCTGCTTCTACATTTAATTTTTTACTCATCTTTCTGTTGTAACATATTAAGTCCTACAAATATAAAACTAAATATTTCATTTAATCAAATAATTTAATCATTTGATTAAATACATACATATAAAGCCTGGTAATGCCCAAATCAAGTATTTTTTCTACTTTTGATCTATACTTTCTACGTATCAACCTTACATATGTTTTCAAGCAATAGCTTTTTTAACTTCTCTCAAAAAGTCAATTACAAAAATGAAATCCTGGCGGGCCTAACAGTGGCCATGACAATGATGCCGGAATCTTTATCATTTGCCATCCTTGCCGGATTTCCTCCATTAGCGGGTTTATATGCTGCTTTTATTATGGGATTGATTACCTCAATTTTTGGAGGCAGGCCAGGTCTGATTTCCGGTGGGGCAGGAGCTACAGCAATCGTATTAATTGCCTTAATGAAATCAAATGGAATCGAATATGTTTTTGCTGCTATTGCATTTGCTGGAATTATCCAGATAGGGGTAGGACTGTTTAAACTAGGCAAATTTATCAGATTGGTACCTCAACCAGTCATGTATGGCTTTGTTAATGGTCTTGCTGTTATCATTTTTATAGCTCAGCTAGAGCAATTTAAAACTGTTGCAAATGGAACATCTACCTGGCTTAGTGGAGCCTCATTATATATTATGGCAGGTTTAGTTTTGCTTACCATAGCAATAGTGGTGCTTTTACCAAAAATTACCAAGGCTGTTCCCCCGTCTCTTATCGCTATTATAGTAGTGTTTTTACTCGTTTTTGGATTTAATATAGACACAAAAACGGTTAAAGATATTGCTTCTGTTAGTGGCGGGTTTCCTCCATTTCACATCCCGGCTATACCCTTTGAACTAAACACTTTACAAATTATTTTTCCTTATGCCTTAATAATGGCTGGGGTTGGCTTAACCGAAGGTTTATTAACTCTTAACCTGGTTGATGAGATTACCAGTACAAAGGGCAATGGCAATAGAGAATGTATTGCACAAGGCGCTGCAAATATTACCAATGGCTTTTTCTTTGGAATGGGAGGCTGTCCCATGATCGCTCAAACACTGGTTAATCTATCCGCAGGTGCAAGAGCGCGATTATCCGGAATAATTGCATCATTAACCATACTTATTATTATACTTTTCGGTGCCCCCATTATAGATCGCGTCCCAATGGCAGCATTAACCGGAGTAATGATAATGGTAGCTATCGGAACATTTGAATGGGTAAGCTTTCGCATCATTAACAAAATGCCAAAACAAGACATCTTTATAGGTATACTTGTAGCGATAATAACCATCTGGCTTCATAATCTGGCGCTTGCAGTCCTAATTGGGGTTGTGATATCAGCATTGGTCTTTGCCTGGGAAAGTGCTAAAAGAATCCGCGCAAAAAAATATATAGATGAACGGGGAGTTAAACATTACGAAATATTTGGCCCTTTATTTTTTGGATCTGTAACTGCTTTTAATGAAAAATTTGATATTAGTGGCGACCCTCAAGAAGTAATTATCGATTTTAGGGACAGCAGGGTAGCGGATATGAGTGGCATAGAAGGATTAAATAAGTTAACAGAGCGCTATAAGCTGGCAGGCAAGAAATTACACCTGCAACATCTTAGTGAAGATTGCAGAACTTTGCTTAAAAATGCTGAAGAAGTGATAGAAGTTAATATTTTAGAAGATCCGCATTACAATGTGATGGCAAATTAATTAATACAAAATAACCTATCTTTATTAAAAAACAATCATGAATAAACCTCTTTTTGCCAAGCTCAGCCCAAAATTACTGTTACTGGTTTTTGCGTTAATACTAACTTCTTTCTCTTCAGGAAAAAGAACCAAACTAAACATTGTTTTTATAGGAGATAGCATTACTGAAGGGGGCGCACTTAAACAACCTGCTTTAGAAGCAACACCATTAATTGTTCAGCAAATTCTAAGTTCAAACGGGCAATTCACATCGGTAGATGTTGCAAATAGGGGCTTTAGCGGACATACCAGTCTCGACTTTTTACCTACTACGAATACCGACTTCCCAAAGGTTATTGAGGCCGCAAACAACTTCAATAAAGATACTTCATCTATACTCTTGTTTTCTATTATGCTGGGAACCAATGACAGTGCAATATTTGGACCTAATGGATCTCCGATCTCTGCCGATCAGTATGATCAGAATATGTCTAAACTGATCGATGCATTATCAAATCAATACCCAAAGGCAAAATTTGTACTGCAGTATCCGCTTTGGTATAGCACAAACACTCAAAATAATGCGGCCTATTTAGAAGAAGGCTTAAATAGGTTAGAAAGCTACTTCCCAAAAATTGATAATCTGGTTAAAAAGTATAAAAAAATAGCCCCCGGACGGATATTTGCCGGCGATAAATCTGGTTTTAATTTTTTCAGGAAGAATCACACTACGCTGTTTAAGCCTGAACAAGGAAAAAAAGGCACGTTTTATCTACATCCAAATGCAGAGGGATCTAAAGAACTGGCAAGAATTTGGAGCAAGGGGATTTTAAAGGCCATCTAAATTTCCTGAACCTTAATACATTAAAAGGGGGGGGTATTAATAGCGCTTTTTTGCGTATTATTGAATATTAATCTTCAGTAAAATGATGCTCCCTAAAAAATTAACCTGTTCACTTTTGGTTTGTATCAGCATATTTAGCTGCATTACCCTACTTGCCCAAAAGAAAGATTCTACCATTCATAAATCAATTTTACAGGATAGCTTAAAATTGAATTTTGTAGCCAAAATGCAGGCTTTTGCAAAACGATCTGCAAAGAATAGCGCTGATGAGTTTGAGGCCGATAAAGCAACTATCATTCAAATCAAAACATTTGAAGAGATAAAGCGGACAATGCAAAAAGCAAAGATTTATGTTAATGGTAAACTGGATACTCCAGGTATAAAAAGGGAATTTAAAAAAATTGAAAAAGACCTGATTGTTGTTGGCGATGGTGTTTTTACTAATAAAGGATCTTCACAAACTTATCGCAATTTAACAGCTACTTCAAAAATAGTATCGGAACTGCTCAATAAAGCAAATGCAGGTAAATTAAAGTTGGATGTGCGCCTGCAGGAACTGAACGCTTTCCAATATCAGCTCGATTCATTATTGAGCGTACCTGCATTATTTAAGTTTCCAACTGATTCGGTTACGCTAACAAAGTACCTGGAAAAAATAAAAGTTGTTGCCTACGAAACTACTCCAATAGAAAGCTCACTTAAAGAGGCAAGCAACAATATCCAATCCCTGCTAAATCAGGCAAACCTGACTGTTTTCAAATTAGAAACAAGTCTGGAAGAAATTGAATCACATCAAAAAGACATAGCCGGCCAAACCTACAAAAGAGAATTTAGTAACATATGGGAATCACCCGATTACTACCAGCCATTTAATGAAATACTTTATTTCTCAAAAACGAAGGGATTACTAACGCTTAAGTTTTATGCAGAAAATAATATGGGTAAACTAGTACTGCTTGTTTTACTTGTGGCAACTTCTTTCATTTATCTGCGTTCGCTTAAAAACATTTATTTAGAGAATAATTTGCTAAAAACTGATTACGAAGGCCAACTAGTGCTCAGGTATCCAATTTTATCGGCCATTCTATTAGTTACAAGTTTATTTCAGTTCCTTTTCATTTCGCCCCCTTTTATTTTAAATGTTATCTTTTGGTCAATATCATGTGTTTGCCTAACCATTATTTTCAGGAATTTCATAGCCCGCTACTGGATGCGGATATGGCTGATTATAGTTATGCTTTTTCTTATATCTGCTCTGAGTAACCTGATATTGCAGGCTTCAAGAATTGAACAATGGTGTATGCTCATCGCTTCGATATCTGGTGTTATAGTTGGCTTGGTTGCGCTACTAAAAGGCCATCGTGAAGAGCTTAAGGAGAAATGGATCCTTTGGTCAATCACTTTTATGGCCTTACTTGAATTTGCATCTGTATTTGCAAATATATTTGGCAGATATAATTTAGCAAAAACGCTATTCATTAGTGGATTTCTGAACGTGATTATTGCAATTCTTTTCCTCTGGACAGTACGACTAATTAACGAAGGCCTGTTTCTGGCATTTAATGTATATTCCGGACAAGATAAAAAGCTTTTTTACCTGAACTTTGAAAAGGTTGGCAAAAAAGCTCCGTTGTTATTTTATGTATTACTAATTATTGGTTGGGCAGTATTATTTGGGCGAAATTTCCCTGCATTTGATTACTTATTCAAACCATTTCTGAACTTTTTTAATCAGGATCGTACACTGGGCGATTATACCTTTAGCATTAATAGTCTGGTTCTCTTTATTGTAATTATGTCTATTTCGGTGATTGTTTCTAAAATCGTCTCCTTTTTTGCTTCCGACGGACATCTTGCAGGCGGCAGGGATAATAAGAATGAAAGGCAGGGGATAGGTAGCTGGATATTGCTGGTTCGCATTTCTATCCTCTGTATAGGCCTATTTTTAGCAATTGCAGCGGCAGGAATTCCTGTAGACAGAATAACGATTGTTTTAGGAGCATTAGGTGTAGGCATAGGCTTTGGTTTGCAAACATTAGTGAACAACCTGGTAAGTGGGCTTATTATTGCATTTGAGAAGCCAGTAAACGTTGGCGATATAGTTGATGTTGATGGCCAGGGTGGTAAAATG
Source organism: Pedobacter ginsengisoli (assembly GCF_002736205.1). Classification (NCBI taxonomy): domain Bacteria; kingdom Pseudomonadati; phylum Bacteroidota; class Sphingobacteriia; order Sphingobacteriales; family Sphingobacteriaceae; genus Pedobacter; species Pedobacter ginsengisoli. The sequence goes on from NZ_CP024091.1 coordinate 1,845,001, forward strand.
AAATCTATTGGATTTAGAAGCAGCATCATCTCAACCTGGGATGGTGCAGATGTAGTAATGCCAAATGGCGACTTGCTTAATGCACATCTGATTAATTGGTCGCTTGGCGGAAACCGTAAAAGAATATCTATACAGATTGGTATTGCTTATGATACAGATCTTGAAAAATGCAGACAAGTATTAACTGGAATTTTAGACAATGATCAGCGAATCAGTAAAAACCCCGGTCCGGTGGTACAATTTGAGCAGTTTAGTAATAGCGCTATAGATCTGAGGATATATTTCTGGACAAAACATATTGGAGATACATCTGCTACCAGGAGCGATTTGATTATAGCTATTGTAGCCGCTTTTAAAGCAAACGGCATCTCAATTCCGTTTCCTCAACAAGATGTATATCTTCATTATCCCGATCAATAAAAATTGTTGTTCTTGAGTAACGGGATATTTCTTAATTTTATGTAATTTAAATACTTCATTTTTAACCGTTTAAACCACAGCAAAATGAAAGGAACAACTGTAATAACCAAACCATTACTTAAAGTAATGGCATTGGTAATAATTGCATATTTCAGTAGTTGCAAAAACAGCGAAGGAACAAATGCAACAAACAAATCGGAAATAGATTCCTTACGGACCCAAATTAAGGAGCTAATGGCAGCCAATGAGATGGTCGCAAAAAATCTCGCTAAGTTTGATACTTTAGATTTTAATGTTTTCAGTAGGAGAGACTGGGCCAGATTTCATGAAAGCCATGCAGAAGATGTTGTAGTTCATTTCCCAGACGGGCATACTACAAAAGGGCTTAAAAAACATATAGATGATATGGAAGCAATGTTTGTATATGCCCCTGATACCAGAATTTCAGTACACCCAATTAAAGTAGGACAAGGAAACTTAACTGCCGTTACCGGAGTAATGGAAGGCACTTTTACTAAACCTATGCCTGTGGGTAATGGTAAATTCATTCAACCTACTGGTAAAGCGTTCAAAATTCCGATGGCAACAGTGAGTATCTGGAAACTAGATGGTACAATGAGCGAAGAATATCTATTTTGGGATAATCAAACATATATGAACCAACTTGGCATTGGCAAATAACTGCTAACTTTACTTTTGAAGATACAACAATAGAATGAACACAGAAAATCCAGCAATCGAGACACCTATTCAACATGCTTTTTCTCAAACCTTTTTTCATGGAACTAAAGCGGATTTAAAAATCGGGGACTTAATAGAAATTGGTTTTGACTCAAATTTTGTAGACAGAAAATTAAAACATATTTATCTTTCTGCTACCTTAAATGCAGCTATCTGGGGAGCTGAATTGGCATCTGGGAACGGACGTGAAAGAATATACCTTGTAGAAGCAACAGGCCCATTGGAAGATGATCCTAATGTAACTAATAAAAAATTCCCGGGTAATCCAACAATGTCATACCGTTCTGAGCACGCTTTCAAAGTTATTGGCGAGGTTACCGTCTGGCAGGGACATTTAGCAGAACAACTTAAAGCAATGAAGGACGGATTGGATAAGCTTAAACAGCTTGGAAATATGGTAATAGAGGAGTAAAAGTAGTACATTTCTTTTGCTATTCTTTTGCTTTTGTTTTGCTATCCTTTTGCTCCAGCAATAAAATAGCAAAACAAAAGCAAATTAGAACAGGAGGTTTATTTCAGTACCTCGTCGATCACCCCGAACTCCTTTGCTTCATCAGCGGTCATCCAATGGTCGCGATCGCAAACATCGTGTACGTACTGATAATCCTGACCGCTGTGTTTGGCTATTATATTGTATAACTCCTTTTTAACTTTCAATACCTGGTTAGCTGTTATCTCTATATCTGATGCCTGGCCCTGCACGCCACCCAAAGGCTGGTGCAGCATCACACGAGCATGTTCAAGTGCACTGCGTTTACCTGTTGCGCCACCACACAACAATATTGCTCCGAATGATAAAGCCATACCGGTACAAATAGTGGCTACATCCGGGCTAATCAATTGCATTGTGTCGTAAACACCAAAGCCTGCGTAAACTTCGCCACCTGGAGAATTGATATACATCTGGATATCTTTTTTGGCATCTGTTGATTGCAGGAAGAGTAGTTGAGCTTGTACCACATTGGCAATATTAGCTTCTACCGGTACACCCATAAATATAATGCGGTCCATCATTAGCCTTGAAAATACATCCATCTGCGAAACACGCATTTCACGTTCTTCAGTAATATAGGGTGTCATGGCCGTTGGAACAGTCATGCGCTCAACCGCTGAAATATATTTGTCGACCCTTGCCGACGGGACATAGCAATGCCCCACCGCAAATTTGCGGAACTCATTTTTGTCAATTTTCATAAAATTATAGGTTTAAAGTTTGCTGAAAAGCTGCTTTATTTTTTGACTGAAAGTTAGGTGTTGATGTCCGGTAAATAGCTGCTGATGTACAGTTTCTATCTCTTCTCTTAATTTCTGACGACTGTATTGTTTTACTACCTGATAAGCTTGTTTCTGCCATCTTACTTTTTCGGCGAGTTCATCATCCAGTATCAGCTTAGCCTCAAAAAGTATTGCATCGCTGGGGCTTGTGGTACCTCTAATAAACGCTTCGATCTGTTGGGTTTCATTCCATGAAGTCTTCATACGATAATGCTTTTTCTTTAATAGTTGTTCTTACTTTTTCGAGGCATTTATATTTTTGGACTGTAGCGCTACGCACTCCTGAATAGCCGAACTCTTGTGCAATCTCATTAAGCGGCAACTCATCATAGTAAAAGCTTTTGAGTAAATCCATACACTTCTGACCGGCTTTGCTTAAAAAGTGCATCAGACGGTGACTTGAAGGATGTTCTTCAGGTTCGTGTAATGCCAGATCTACTTCTGTTATAGGCAAGTTTTGCGTTGATTGTCTGTAACGTTTCAACCATAAATTTTTAGCAATTCCAACCAGGTAGGCGGTATCATTGTCAAAGGCAGATGATTGTATAGCAGTTTTCTCAAAATATACAATCAGGGCATCCTGAAAAACATCTTTAGCCTCCTCAAAGCTGCCACCCAACCGACTAATGTATTTGGCTACGCCCGGAAAAGCACTTTTATATAAACTAATAAAAAGCAGCTGCCGTTTCATAGCTTGTTCCATGTTACTCATACTATGCATATTAATGTCTTTTTACTACTATGTGTAAAATATATAGTAAATATCACCTTTGAAATCCTATTTCTCATAAGAGCACATCATCACAATATAGAAACCTTCATAGAATTATCTTTATTAACCCGTACCGATATTCTGATGTTCCAAGCTCTTTTTCCACCACCATCAACTCTCGGCAACCACATAGTAGCTTCATGGCCCATAAATTCTAAAACTTTGTTCGAATAAACAGAAGGTTTGCCCTCAATTAGTTTTAATTTTCCAATTGTGCCGTCTTTCTCAACTAAGCCAGTAATGATGATCATAGAATCTGTTATTGCAATGGGCTTCCAATTCTTAAAATCTTGTTCTAGTTTTTTTGTCAATTTCAAAATATCACCTTTAAAAGTAGGGCGATAATCAGCAGAACCAAGAAAAGGTTCGGTATTTCCATTATATGTGTAGAAATTGAAATGATGCACAAGAGAATCGCGCTGCATCCTTGTTGTCAAGTTGTAAATAACATTAACATCAGTTATTTTTCCGATTCCTTGAAAATTTGTCAGTTTAGCTGTTGTAGCATTTGGGAGAGGAAATTTTCCGTATTTTTTACGAAACAAATAGAGATCACCATCAAAGGTAAGCGTGTACCGCTCACCCAACGTAGGCTTTGGCTTACCCCGGAAAAATATCTCTATAGTTTCTAAATTTCCTTTATCATAGAAAATTACAATGTGATCAATGTTATGATGTCGATCAAAGAATTGATTAGCAGAGGGATTGTAAACATTCACATCAAAACCCGCTCTTGATGTAGTTTGTGCCGCAAGTGAAAGCAAAAAGCATGTATGACAACAAATAAAAAAAGTATCTTTTTCATAGATCTTGTATGCTGTCGCCGTCTAAATCGACAGCTATAGTATCCCTGATGGTATATTGCTGAAAACTCTTCATTGCCTTGTCATGCTGTTCCAGCGAGTTAGTAGCTTCTGACTTATCCTTCACATTTGATGAACAGCCAATTAGAATGAAAGTAAATATGTAAAAGGTCTGTTTCATGTGGCGATTTGTATTTGAGATTAGGTTTGAGTAAATTTACTAGAAAAACAAGAGGGGGCTAGGAGGTGTTTCTACTAAGTCTGCCAACCCCTGTTAGTGGTAGTTATTTTTATTTTATTTCTCTCTCGGTTCATAGTAGATTCTTTCTGTCACTTTAAATATGTTTTTTGTTTCAGAAGGTTTTCCATAATCGTAACGGTAAAGTTTTTCAACAATACAATTACATTTGCTACTTGTCATAGAAGCTCTGATAATTTTTGATTCTCCACCCCAATCTAAATACATCGTATTATTCAATGTGAAACCCATTTGTTTAAGTTTTTCAACAAGCTCGATAGGTTCATTCTTATCTTCTATATATGAAACTAAACTGTCGTAAACATCAACAAACACAATTGGTTCAGTTTGACAGAAATCTTTATTGGCAAAATCAAAGGTTTTAAAACTCATTTTTTTAAAATCATCTTCATTGATAATACCGAACTCGTAATTGAATTTCTTGTCTTTACCTTGAAAGGTACTTGTGATTTTAAAAGTTTCTACGTCCGCTCCGTGTAAAATTTGATTTTTATTTATAACGTATTTTTTTGTCTTTCCCCAATCATCGTCAATAGGGGCAAATTCATTTATATCGTCAATATTTATAGTAGCTCCTCCGTGAATTAAAAAATTATCCGCCTTTGCCCAAGGATATTTAATTAATCTTATCTTGTTTGGATTAACGCCCTTGATTACACAATCGTTTAAGCTGTTATAAAAACCAAAAAAATACGCTGAGTCTTTGTCACGGAAAATATAATTTCCAATAAATTTGAAAGTGTTTGGGTCAATATTTTTTATAAGCTCGCCGTCTATAAACAGATGATTTTTGTCCTTGCCGAACTCAAAGTCGCAATCGCAATCAAAAGTTAATTCTTTAAAAGTCTTTGCATCTGCTTGTTCAATTATTCGCTTGTTTTGTCCACTTCCTTCATTCCAAGATTCATAATAAACTTTGTCGTCTTCAATCTTGTAGCCGCGTCTGCAACTTGTCAAAATTGAAATTGTCATAACTAAAATTATTATTTGTCTTGTTGTCATTAAAGTATGTCTCTTATAATTGCCACTAACTTCTGTATTTGCAAATCCTATCAGCCTTAAACATTTATAAACGAATATACTCGTTTATATCTATTATCAAATGTTCCAGTTGATCAAACTTAACGGCTGTAGATATCATAAGTTATCGACCGCCCTAAGAAAGAACTGATATTTAGCGGAAGGACTGTTAAAATGAATTTAAGCCTTTGTGGCGATGCGCTGACTAATCAACCAAATAGCCTCGAACAGCTTGACCAGTTGCTCATAGATAATGATGACTTCAGATTTGGAAAGGCTTTCTTCCATAAAGGAAGTACTCAGCGCATCGTAGAGCCAGATGTTCAGGATTTTTCTATAACTGTGCCTGCAACCAGAACAGAAGATGCGGAATTTGTAAATGGTATCCATGAACCACTTATTACCGAAGAACTCTTTGGAAAGGTCCAGTCTTTAATAGATAGCCGCCGTACAAGAAATGCATATAAGCAAAGAATCAGATCCATCTTCCCATTGAGAGGTTTTTTGACATGCCCATTCTGTGACCGGCGATCAACTGCAAGTGTATCTACTGGAAGAAATGCAAAATACCGATATTACCACTGTTCCGTCTCCAGGTGCAAAGGCCGTATCAGGGCTGATATACTTGATGAGCAATATGAGGAAAAATTAAAAAAGGTAGTCATCAAGCCTGAAGTTTATGAGTTGTTTCAGCTTATATTAAAAGATGAAGACATCTCAATAACAAGACAGGAATTTCTGAACGAGCGGAACAAGATTCATAAAGAAATTTCAGAACAGGAACTTCTAATCTCAAAAATAAGAAGACATTTTCTTGAAGAGAAAATTGACTTTAATGATTTTAGTGAGTTAAAAAAGGAATGCAAGGAAGTTCTTGGTTTCCTTAACGAGAAACTTACACTTACCAATGAAAGGCTATCCAATTGCTATGTCGTCAAATGTGATGAAAAGTTGATGGGAGGTGAAAGTAGTGTTCTTAAGTTATACAAAAATCAGGACGTGGCAGGCATGAAGTTCATTATCGAATTGTTTACCCCATCTTCATTTAATCCCGTCACCAAAGAACTAAATCCACTGCAGATAAATCAAGCGCTATCGATGATAACTACCTCCGGCGATTAGTCAAAGCAATTAGTAGCTCATTTAAAATTCAAACCTATGGAACAAATCTCAAACAATAAACCTCAATTCTTTTCAGAACGAAAAGTTTCTATTGCCCAGGTCATGGAAGTTTTAAAGAAAAATGGTATCGAGACCACTGAAGAACAAACGAAAGATATACTTGACTTTCTGTATTTGCTTGCTAAAACACACTATGATCAAAGTGCACAACATACCAATTATGACAAACAACAGCAAGGGGATTTCGAACATTCAATCACAGCCTCAATAGCCTAGCGCTTTCTTAATTACCGATTTCCGGAACGATGAAATATTACATTAAGTAGCTGTACAACAGTTAATTGCTGGAAATAAAAAAAGGAGACAATCAAAATTGATCGTCTCCTTAAGTGATCCCGCTGGGATTCGAACCCAGGACCACTACATTAAAAGTGTAATGCTCTACCAGCTGAGCTACGGAATCAAAGTTCTTATTTTGAACTTTACTCTAAAGCTTTCCCTTTAAAGTGGTGCAAATATAGGATTACGATATATATTCTGCAAATAATATATCCATAAATCATCTACCAAGCTGATTCCTAGCCTGATTATTTATCATTTAACCGTTTCTTCATGGTCAATTAATATACTGTAATCTATTTAAAATAACCTGCTTTTAATAATATAAGAGAGTGATTAACCTATTTTACAGAAAATTAAGCAACAACTTATTTACTTCATCTTTATGTGTAAAAAACACACCGTGTGATGCACCTTCGATAATATGGTACTCTGAGTTAGGTAACAATGAAGAGGTTACCTCGCTTGTAGTATTAATAGGTACAATTTTGTCGTCATCGCCATGAATAATCATTATCGGAATGGTAATTACACTGAGGTCGGTTCTGAAATTAGTTTCTGAGAAAGAACGAACACATTCGGTAGTTGCCCGCGGACTCGCAACAATTGCAAGTTGATGCATCCAATTCTGGATTTCCTGACTAACGGAGTTATTTTGCTCATTTACGCTAAAAAATTGTTTCCCAAAACCAGCTAAAAAAGCAGGTCGGTCATTTTGCAGGCCAGCTATCATACCATCGAATACCTCAGTAGGAACACCCTCTTCATGATCCTCTGTTTTTGAAAGTAAAGGAACTACAGAACTGATTAATACAGCTTTTGAAACTCTTGATGATCCATATTTACCTAAATACCTAACCACTTCGCCACCACCCATCGAAAATCCTACAAGAGTAACATCAGTTAAATTCAATGCAGTAATTACCTCATGCAAATCGGATGCAAGTGTATCATAATCATAACTATGCCATGGCCTGTCGGATTGCCCAAATCCACGCCTATCATAGGCGATACACCGATACCCGGCATTTACCAATGTATTCACCTGGTATTCCCACATTTCGTGTGATACAGGCCACCCATGTATCAAAACCACTGGTTTACCAGTACCTAGATCTTCAAAAAATATATTAACAGATGAGCTGTTCTCCGGGTTCTTTTTAATATACGGCATAATTGTATTTATTTAATGTATAACTCTTTTATTAACATCACCAAAGGTCATTTGTTTAATAAAAACAAACAATATCTGGCCAAAATAAACTTTATATTCCCATATTTGGGGTATTAAACTAACCGATAAGGTATAAAATACCTGGAGGAATAACTATAAATAATGAATAAAGCTATTTTTTTGGATCGCGATGGCGTTCTTAATCACGAAATCCATGACTACATTACCAAACTAGAAGATTTTGAAGTTTTAGAATATCAGATTCCTCCGTTAAAGAAACTACATGACGAAGGATATTTGCTGATTGTAATTACAAACCAAGGCGGAATTGCTCAGAAGCGCTATTCTGAAGAAACACTGGCCGAAATGCATAAGGTTCTGGCTCAAAAATTTGAAGCTCAAGGCGCTTTAATAACGCATGCTTACTATTGCCCTCATCATCCAACTGTTAGTGGTGAATGTGAGTGCAGAAAGCCTAAGTCGGGAATGCTTTTAGAAGCTATAGCTAAATACAATATTGATCCGGCGCTTTCTGTGATGATTGGCGACAAACCAAGAGATGTTGAAGCTGCAAATGGAGCAGGGGTAAGGGGTATAGAAATAGTACCTGATGAGCAGATAGACTACAATCTTGTTAAAGAAGTGCTTGCAGGAAACGAATTTCAGGTACTTAGTACAGGACTAAAGAATAAATAATTCAGATTACAAAAAAGGGTCGGTATTAATTAAAATACCGACCCTTTTTTATGCATTAAAGAAATATTATTTTCCTTCAGCAGCTTTTTTATGATCTGCAAGGAATTGAGCCAAACCAGTGTCGGTTAATGGATGTTTTAACAAAGCAGTAATTGCAGTTAAAGGACCTGTAATTACATCTGCGCCTAATTTAGCACAGTTTACAATATGTAATGGGCCACGGATAGAAGCAGCTAAAATTTGAGTTGGATAACCATAGTTATCAAATATTAATCTGATATCTTCAATTAATTGTAAACCATCAGTAGAGATATCATCTAAACGACCTAAAAATGGAGATACATATGTTGCTCCGGCTTTAGCAGCTAATAATGCCTGACCAGCAGAGAAAATTAAAGTACAGTTGGTTCTGATACCTTTAGATGAAAGATATTTAATTGCTTTAACACCATCTTTAATCATAGGAACTTTAACAACAATCTTTGGATCTAATTTAGCTAAAGCTTCGCCTTCTTTAACCATTTCATCAAAGGTGGTTGATATTACTTCGGCACTTACGTTATCATCTACAATGGCACAAATAGCCTTGTAATGAGCGGTCACATTAGCATCACCTGTAATACCTTCTTTAGCCATAAGACTTGGGTTGGTTGTTACTCCATCTAAAACGCCAAGGTCTTGCGCTTCTTTTATTTGATCAAGATTAGCTGTGTCAATAAAAAATTTCATGTTATTTTAATTTAGCAAATTGGTTAATGTTATAAGTTGTCAATTAATAAACGCCTAAATTAGGTATTTACATTGAAGTCTTTTAAGAAAATGTGGAATAAGTAGGAGAGGAGTGCCTTTTTTTACATTGAAAGTAAAAAAAGGGCAAGCACCTCTTATCGCATCGCTACAACTTTCTACCCTTGCTTCGTTCCCGACCTGGGGGAGTTCAAAAGGAGCTGATCGTAAAAGACTTGCCCGCCACAAAAGTAGCAAAAGACCTGAATTTACGAAAGGAAAATCACTAAATATTTAAACTTTTTAAAGGAAATAAAGATAATCAATTGACGTTAAAGAGATTGAGTTTGCAAATAATTTAATATTTCCGTTATATTTAAATAACCTAACCAAAGAAACAGTTTAAGTTTAACTAAGGAAATGGAAAAAAGCATTGAAAATAAAGAAAAATAGCGTTTAAAGCTTGCAAAGCCATTTGTAATTATTTTGTTATGCAAAATAATTCTAAATAACACCATTATTAACATCGTAAATTAAAACGATATAATTTATTAATATCATAATTAAGAACACTATTCGTTGCCAAGAAGTACTTTTTTTCTAAAAAGAATGTAAATATTATAATTCCTTGAATTTTATTCGTATCTTAGTGTCCTAAATACACTATACCAAAACTAATATTTAAACGAGACTTATGGAACCAAAACAAGATAACCAAGGGTTATATGACCAGCGTTTTGAGCACGATGCCTGCGGTATCGGATTTGTTGCCCATATAAAAGGCAGGAAGTCGCAGCAAATTATTTCTGACGCTATAACCATTCTTGAAAATCTTGATCACCGCGGAGCTGTCGGTGCTGAAATCAATACGGGCGATGGGGCTGGTATTATGATACAAATACCCCATGAATTCCTGTATGACGAGTGTCTCAAAATCGGATTCAGCTTAAACGAATCTGGAGATTACGGCGTCGGGATGTTATTCCTACCCAAAGACGTGAAGGCAAGAGAAGAATGTAGGGAAATTATTTACCGCGCTGCAGAAAAACTAGATCTTGAAGTTCTGGGCTTTAGAAGGGTATTGACCAATACAGAAGGTATTGGAGATATGGCCTTATCAGTAGAACCGGAAATGGAACAGGTATTTATTGCCCGTCCTCATGCAATTGCAGCAGGTGCAGATTTTGAACGTAAACTTTACGTATTTAAAAACTACCTGTCTAAAACAATTAATAATACTGTAAAAGGTATTAATGGCGACTTTTATATTGCCTCTTTTTCATCAAGAACAATTGTATATAAAGGTCAGTTAACATCATTGCAGGTTAGAAGCTACTTCACTGAGCTTAGTGACAAACGTGTGGTTTCGGCATTTGGTTTGGTTCACTCACGTTTTGCAACAAACACTTTCCCTTCATGGAGATTGGCGCAGCCTTTCAGGTACATTGCTCATAATGGAGAGATTAATACTTTGCAGGGTAACCTTAACTGGTTTAGGGCAAGTGTTAAATCTTTTGCTTCTTCTTACTTTACTCCTGAAGAATTAAATATTTTACTTCCTGTAATTGATGAGTCTAACTCAGATTCAGGATGTTTAGATAATATAGTAGAATTATTACTTCACTCTGGTCGTTCTTTACCACATGTTCTTATGATGCTTATTCCTGAGGCATGGGATGGTAACGATGATATGGATGAATTGAAACAAGCTTTCTATAAATTCCATGCTACTTTAATGGAGCCTTGGGATGGACCAGCTGCTGTTTCATTTACCGATGGAAACCTTATTGGTGCTACATTAGATAGAAACGGACTTCGTCCGCAAAGATATGCCATCACTGAAGATGACCGTGTAATTATGGCATCTGAGGCTGGTGCACTAGCTCTTGATCAAAGCAAGATCATTGAAAAAGGAAGATTAACTCCTGGAAAAATGTTTGTCGTTGATATGGAGCAGGGCAGGATTATTAGTGATGCCGAGATTAAACAACAAGTGTGCGGCAGCAAGCCTTATGGCGACTGGATTAATAAATACCAAATCAGACTGGAAGAACTTCCTGATCCGAGATTGGTGTTTAGCAACCTATCTCAGGAGTCTATTTTTAGATATCAGCAAGTTTTTGGTTATAGCAGAGAAGATATCGATCTGATTTTAAAACCAATGGCTCAGGACGGCAAAGAGCCAATTGGCTCAATGGGTACTGATATTCCTTTGGCAATTCTTTCTCAAAAACCTCAGCATTTAGCTTCATACTTTAAGCAATTATTTGCTCAGGTTACTAACCCGCCAATTGACCCGATCAGGGAAAAAGTGGTGATGAGTTTGGCTGGTTTTATGGGTAATAATGGTAATATATTGGAAGAAAATGCAATGCAATGTCATTGTGTAGGCATTAAGCATCCTATATTAACTAACCTTGAACTTGAGAAATTAAGAAGTATTGATACCGGAGTATTCCAATCTAAAACTCTTCAAACTTATTTCAGAGCTGACGGTAAGCCTGGTGCTTTAGCCAAAGGTATTGACAGACTTTGTCGCTATGCTGTTGATGCAGTTGAAGATGGTTTCCAGGTAATTATTCTGTCTGACAGGGCTCTGGATTCTGAGCATGCTGCTATTCCTTCATTATTAGCTGTTTCAGCCGTTCATCATCACTTGATCCGTAAAGGATATAGAGGTGCTGTTGGTATTGTTGTTGAGGCTGGCGATGTTTGGGAAGTTCACCATTTTGCAACCTTAATTGGTTTTGGTGCAACGGCAGTAAATCCTTACCTGGCTTTAGAAACTATTGCCGGTTTTGAAACTGAACTTCAAGAGAAAAAAGAAAAACTATTCCAAAATTATATCTACGCGGTTAACAATGGTTTGTTAAAGATATTCTCTAAAATGGGTATCTCTACATTACAATCATACCATGGTGCTCAAATATTCGAAATTCTGGGATTAAATAAAAGTGTAGTAGACAATTACTTTACCGGAGCTGTTTCTAGAATCGGTGGATTAGGTTTAGACGAAATAGCTAAAGAAACGTTGATTAAACACAACAGGATCTTTAAACTAGCTAACCGTCCGGATGCAATATTACCTACAGGCGGTAACTACAAATGGAAACGTAAAGGTGAGCAGCATTTGTTTAACCCTCAAACCATCCACTTGTTGCAAAACGCCACAAGGAAAAATGACTACAATACTTATAAACAATACTCTAAACTGGTAAACGAGCAAACAAACCAGGCTTATACAATAAGAGGTTTATTTGAATTCAATTACAATCGTCCGGCTATTTCATTAGAGGAAGTTGAACCAGTTGAAAACATCTTTAAAAGATTTGCTACCGGAGCAATGTCTTTCGGTTCTATCTCTCACGAAGCTCACTCTACATTAGCTATTGCAATGAACCGTATAGGTGGAAAAAGCAATACCGGTGAGGGTGGTGAAGATGAGTTGAGATACGAAGTGCTTGAAAATGGTGATTCGATGCGCTCTGCTATTAAGCAAATTGCTTCTGCACGTTTTGGAGTAACTAGTTACTACCTTACTAATGCTGATGAGCTGCAAATAAAAATGGCACAAGGTGCAAAACCTGGTGAAGGTGGTCAGTTACCTGGACACAAAGTAGATGACTGGATTGCAAAGGTTCGTCACGCTACTCCAGGGGTAGGATTGATCTCGCCTCCGCCACACCACGATATTTATTCTATCGAGGATTTGGCACAGTTAATATTCGATTTAAAGAATGCTAACAGAGAAGCAAGAATTAACGTAAAACTGGTTTCTAAAGCTGGTGTTGGTACTATTGCTGCCGGTGTAGCTAAAGCGCACGCTGATGTAATTCTGGTTTCAGGATTTGACGGAGGAACAGGAGCTTCTCCATTAACATCAATACAACATGCCGGCTTACCATGGGAACTTGGATTAGCAGAAGCACACCAAACTCTTGTTAAAAACCGCCTGCGTAGCAGAGTTGTTTTACAAACAGATGGACAGCTAAAAACGGGTAGGGATATTGCAATTGCAACTTTACTTGGAGCTGAAGAATGGGGTGTTGCAACTGCAGCCCTTGTAACTGCAGGATGTATTATGATGCGTAAATGCCATTTAAATACTTGTCCTGTTGGTGTAGCTACTCAAGATCCTAACTTAAGAAAACTATTTACAGGTGAGGCTGATCATGTGGTTAACCTATTCTATTTCCTTGCTCAGGAGTTAAGGGAAACAATGGCTGAACTTGGTTTCAGAAGTGTTGAAGAAATGGTTGGTCAATCTGATGCTTTAAAAGTTCGTGCTATAGATCAGGAAGATTGGAAACAAAAAGACCTTGACCTTTCTGCCATATTATATAAAGCACCGGATAATGGATTGAGTTTATATAAAACAGAAGATCAGGATCATGGATTATCAGAAATTCTGGATCATGATTTAATCAAAGCTGCACAACCTGCTTTATTTAACAAAGAGCCAATATATAAAGAGTTCGAAGTTAAAAATACCAACCGTTCAATTGGTACTATGCTTTCAAACGAAGTTTCGAAAATATACAAATCGCAAGGTTTACCTGCTGATACCATCAATTTCAAATTTAAAGGTTCTGCTGGTCAGAGTTTCGGAGGATTTGCAACTAAAGGTATCTCGTTACATCTTGAAGGTGAGGCTAATGATTATGTAGGTAAAGGACTTTCTGGAGCGAGATTATCAATTTTCCCTTTCAGTGCTACCAAATATGTACCTGAGCAGAATATTATTATTGGTAACGTAGCCCTTTACGGTGCAACTTCCGGTGAGTTGTTTGTAAGAGGACAGGCAGGTGAAAGATTTGCTGTACGTAACTCTGGTGCAACTGCAGTTGTTGAAGGACTTGGAGATCATGGTTGTGAATATATGACAGGAGGTGAAGTACTTGTTATTGGAGATACAGGCAGCAACTTTGCTGCAGGTATGAGCGGCGGTATTGCATGGATTTACAATGTTAAAGGTGATTTTGCTAGTAAATGTAACAAGGAGATGGTAGATCTTGATCCGCTTGATGAGCAAGATGAATTGCGCATTAACCATTTATTAAAGAAACATCTTCAGCTTACCGAAAGTAGTGTAGCTAAATTCTTACTGGATGACTGGGCTACCCAATCTGCACATTTTATAAAGGTATTCCCTAAAGAATACAAAGCAGTATTAATGAACAAAAGTAACAAATTGAAAATATCTTAAATAATGGGAAAAGTAACTGGATTTTTAGAATACGAAAGAACTGCTCCTTTAAAAGAAGATGCAAAAGAGCGTTTAAAACACTATAATGAATTTGTAAAGAATTTTGAACTGGAAGAAGTAAACAAAGAAGCAGCCAGATGTATGGATTGTGGAGTTCCCTTCTGTCAGTCAGGTTGTCCTTTAGGCAACGTGATTCCTGAATTTAACGAAGCTGTTTACAAAGGCGACTGGCACCTGGCCAGCACTATATTATTGAGTACGAACAACTTCCCTGAATTTACCGGAAGGATTTGCCCTGCACCGTGTGAGTCAGCTTGTGTATTGGGGATTAATAAATCGCCGGTATCAATTGAGGAAATTGAGAAACACATTATTGAAATTGCCTTTGATAAAGGTTATATTAAAGCAGAGGAGCCACTAATCCGCACCGGTAAAAAGGTTGCCGTTATTGGTTCAGGACCTGCAGGTTTGGCTGCTGCTGCTCAATTGAACAGAGCCGGACATGAGGTGGTTGTTTACGAACGTGACGATACTCCGGGTGGTTTGCTTAACTACGGTATTCCTGATTTTAAACTACAAAAGGATGTTGTAACAAGACGCATCGCTTTAATGGAAAAAGAAGGTATTGTATTTAAATGCAACTCAAACGTAGGTGTAAATATTGAATTGAATACCTTACTTAGAGATTTCCAATCAATTATTTTAGCTGGTGGATCAACAATTCCAAGAGATCTTCCTGCAAAAGGAAGAGAAGCGAAAGGTGTTCACTTTGCAATGGATTTCTTAAAACAACAAAATAAGCGCGTTAAAAACTTTGCTATTGATGGTGAAGCTATATTGGCAACAGGTAAAGATGTTATTGTAATTGGTGGTGGTGATACGGGATCTGATTGTATTGGTACTTCTAACCGTCAGGGTGCAAAATCGGTAACTCAGTTTGAGATTATGCCAATGCCTTCGCAGCATCGTACCAGCAATATGCCTTGGCCAACTTACCCAATGCTTTTAAAAGTAACTTCTTCTCATGAAGAAGGATGCGAAAGAGGATGGGGAGTTAACACCAAAGAATTCATCAAAGATGAAAACGGAAATCTGAAAGCTGTAAAAGTAGTTGATGTAGAATGGGAAATTGACGCTAACGGTCGCCCGGTAAATTTCAAAGAAAAAGCAGATACTGAACGTGATCTTCCGTGCCAGCTTGTTCTTTTGGCAATGGGTTTCCTACATCCGCAAAAAGAAGGTTTAATTGAAAATCTTGGCGTTGAGCTTGATAACAGAGGAAATGTAAAAGCTGAGGAAGGTAAATATCAAACCAACATTGCGAAGATTTTTGCCGCAGGTGATATGCGCCGTGGACAATCATTAGTTGTTTGGGCAATTTCTGAAGGAAGAGAGGCTGCCAGAAAAGTAGATCAGTACTTAATGGGACACAGCAGTTTACCATCTAAAGATGGTATTCCATACGCTTAAGTTTCTATAATTATTATAACAGCAAAAGGGTCTGACAAATTTGTCAGACCCTTTTGCTGTTTATTGCATTCTGTTCTAAAACTTAACGCGTATACCAACCCCTAACTGAAAAATATCAGTTATAGTTAGAGCAGAAGTATTTTGAAGGTAATTGATCAGATAAAAATCGTTGGTATTGGCCTCTATATATAGGCCGATAGCTTTAACACCAATATTTTTCACAAGTTTCTTTGCATCTAATTCAATTTCGCTGCTAAATGCAAGATGTGGACGCAGTGCTTCTGACCAGTAATAATAGTCGTGGGCATACTGTCCACTTGGAAATTTGAAAGATAAATCCTTATGAAAAGTATAAGTAACAAATACTGCAGGATTAAAAGGATAAACTTTTCCCCAATCTTTTAATTTAATAGTCCAGGGCTTATAACCAAATTTAGCAGTAGCTATATGTAGAACCCCACCTTTATTACCAGGAACAAATCCATAAAGCAAATCTAAATTACCCTTTTTATTGCCAAACAGTTCATAACCTACACCTCCGCTAAAATAACCTATGCTGCCTGCATATTGTACAATTGCCTGATCTGGAATTAAAAATTTGAAATTTTGCGCTGAGACTTTAACACTACTTGCAACCAACAGTAAAAAAACGAAACGGAACTTAAAAATATACTCTCTCAAAACTTATTTTATTATTTATAATTTGTACTACTAAAAATTCCTTATTTGCCATTGCACTTGTAATGACATAGGGGATACCTGAATTATCTGGATAATAGAGCTGATAATTATGGGTATGTGCATTAAGTGATGCCAGAAAACCAGGAGTTTGGGCAAATGTGGCGGTGTAATCCTTTATTAATTTACCATCAAAATCTTCTGAATTAACCGGAACATGAGAAATGCCTACAAAACCTTTAATCTGAGGTGATGGTTTCAATTCATTTTTTAACCAGGGAATGTTAGGTATCTGACCGTTAAAATTGTACTCCCGACTATTGCTATCATGACAAACAAATTTTATACCTCCATAAACAAATGAATAATTGAGTTCGCCAAACATATGTAAGAATGTTTCTTTTCCGCGGGCTGTTTCATCATGATTTCCTATAACTGCAACATAGGGAGGATTAAGATCTTCGAGGGTTCTAGAAATCCAAAGCATTTCTTTTAAAACTCCAAATTCAGTAATGTCGCCGGCCAGAACTACAAAATCAATACCTTTAATGGCATTTACAGCTTTACAAAACTGTACAGTTTCGTCTCTGGATTTCTGGCTATCTCCGGTTAAAACAAAAGTTACGGTATCATCATCCGCACCATTACCCAACCTTTTTAGATTGGTGGCATTGACATCTTTTAAAGAAATTTTATCGAAAGTTTGATTTGGACTAAACTCGAAATGGTTGCAACTAGCAAAGGCAGCACAAAGTAGAAATAGTAAAAATATTCGCATGTCACAAATTAAGGGGATATGCAAATATTGAATGTCAGGACTATTTCATAGTTGGATTCTTTTTACCAACCAGTAACATTTCGACAGTTTTTTGCAATCTGGTTATTCTTGTTTGTTCTTGTTTAGCTGTGAGTATCCATAACACATATTCCTTTTTATGGGAATAGGCCAGGGTATTGAAAAAAGACTCTGCTTGTGGGTGTTGAAGAAATAGCTTTGCCAAATCTGATGGCACAGTTACCTTTTTATTCTCAACATCAATAAATTCAGAGAATTCATTTTTTTTAATTTCATTATTTCCAACTCCTGACGCTTTTACCTGATCAATTGGCTTAATTCTTAAACCTGTCCAGGTATCATCAATTGCTGCAGAAGCGCAAGGGGTAAGTTTATATAGCTCTAGTTCTTTCCATTTCTCCATTTTCAGATCTGTAACTATTCCAGAAGTCTTTTTTGGATAGGCAATCCAAACTACTTTTTCAGCATCAATTTTTGGCGCCCATATTTTAAGCTCTCTGTTTAATTCAACGCTGTCTTTTACAAAAAGCAGCAGTCCATTAAAAACATCAGCAATATTATTTACCAGCGTGATGCTGCTGGCATCACCTAAAATTACATTACTGTTTTCAGGAGCATTTGCCAGTAAAACCTTAAAACCAGGTTTAAAATACATTTTTTTTAATAGCCCATTCTCCATATACAAAAACAGATATATTTTTATAGCCTTAATTTAGCAAAGAAATCCCATAGCACAATACCGGCTGAGATTACAATATTAAAAGAATGTTTTGTGCCAAATTGAGGAATTTCGATACATTCATCTATCTGACCCATTACCTCATCACTTACACCATTAACTTCATTACCAAAAATCAAGGCATACTTTTCCGAGAGCCCTGGCTTATATGTATTTAACATTATACTTCCGGCAGCTTGCTCTATTCCAATAACTCGATAACCATCTTTTTTTAATGAAGCGACAGCATCAAGAGTAGTTTCAAAGTGAACCCACTCTACAGATTGTGTAGCACCAAGTGCAGTTTTTTCAATTTCTCTGTGCGGAGGCTGGGCCGTAATTCCGCACAGATATAATTTTTCGATAGCAAAACCATCTGCAGTTCTAAAAACAGAGCCGATATTATGCATACTGCGCACATTATCGAGTACCACAATTACAGGCAGTTTCTCTTGTTCTTTAAATTCATCAATACCAACACGGTTTAGCTCATCTAATTTTAGCTTCTTCATCAAATACCTTTAAATCTTTAGTAAGCCGCAAAATTAAGATTAAATAACAGAAGCTCCGTTGCCAATTTCACTAATATAAATTGAGGCAGGGTAGCCAACACGCTCTACATAATAGTCTGTAAGTTGTTTTGAAAAATCTTCTTCCTTACCTTTTTTAAGTAAGGCAATAGCACAACCTCCAAAACCTGCACCTGTCATACGGGAACCAATAACATACTCATAATCAGAACAAAAATCTACCACTGTATCAAGTTCTACTCCAGTTACCTCGTATAGATCTTTTAGTGATTGGTGAGAAGCATACATCAAGCGTCCGAACTCAGCTAAGTTTCCCTCATTTAATGCCTTTGAAG
This sequence comes from Pedobacter ginsengisoli, assembly GCF_002736205.1. Classification (NCBI taxonomy): domain Bacteria; kingdom Pseudomonadati; phylum Bacteroidota; class Sphingobacteriia; order Sphingobacteriales; family Sphingobacteriaceae; genus Pedobacter; species Pedobacter ginsengisoli. The sequence goes on from NZ_CP024091.1 coordinate 1,864,081, forward strand.
CTAAATTCACCCTGTCATTTTCTTTAATAACGTGAGTTGCTCTTTTCAAAACAGTTTCATCGGTAATAAGGTGGCTATGTAAGGCAAACTTTTCTGCTGTTAGTTCGCATAAGTTATTAAGCTTAATTTCTTGATTTAATTGAGCTAAGGCTGTCTGACATTCTGATACTCTTTCGTTGTATTTAGATTCAGCTAATTTACGAGGTTTATTGGTATTGATAATAGCCAAAGAATAATCACCAAGATTACAGTCAACTATTTTATATTTTAATGTATCACAGTTTAACACAATTGCTTTATCAGTTTCACCGAAAGCAACAGCAAACTGATCCATGATTCCACAATTAACTCCTATAAATTCATTTTCAACCTTCTGAGCTAATAGTGGTAACTCAATTTTTTCGTAACCTAATTTAAAGTAATCATTTAAAGCATAAGCCATTATCACTTCAATAGAAGCAGAAGAAGATAAACCAGAACCTACTGGAATATTGCCAAAAAACAATAAATCTAAACCTGTTGGAATTGTATGTTTCTTTAAAATCTCATTGAAAACACCTAGAGGATAATTAAACCATTCAGGTCCGGTTTTAGTATATGATGGTTTTAGTTCAATTTCTGCAGTTTCTTCAAAATTCAAACTTGTAAATCTGATTACGTTATCGTTATTGGGTGCTATAATTAACCAGGTTCCTAAAGTAACCGCACAAGGCATTACCAAACCACCATTGTAATCTATATGTTCGCCAATTAAGTTTACGCGACCTGGAGTAAAATAATGTGCTGTTGGTTGTTGTTCATACTTTTCAAAGAATTTATTGGTTAATTCCGCTTTCATTGTAATATTTTAAATTAATGTTTTAGTTTTATAAAGTATTTTTTAGCATTGTTTAGAAAATGAGTGGCTTTAAAAATACCCGGCCCTAAATATACAATTATGAACCGAATCGAGTAAGTTCAGCTCAACATAAAATACATTTTATTATATATAAATGAAGACTAAACTGATAAAGACTGGTAAAATTATTGATGGCAAAGAGATACTTGCCATTGAGTTAACAAATACCAAAGGAACCTACGTTAAAATATACAATTATGGGGCTATAATAAGTAAATTTATAGTAACCAATAAAAATGGCGAAAAACAGGATATCGTATTGGGATTTGAGGATTTTGACCAATATACAAGCGAAGAATATTTAGCAAATTATCCTTATTTGGGAGCCGTAATTGGCAGATACGCCAATCGTATAAAAAATGGAAGATTTACAATTGACGGAGAGATATATCAATTGTCGCAAGCCAGGGGAGGAGATTGTTTACATGGTGGCGATATAGGCTATGACAAGAGAGTATGGGACGTTTTATCTACTATAGATCCAAGCGCAACACTTCAATATGTAAGTCCGGATGGCGAAGAAAACTTCCCTGGAAATCTTACTATTCAATTAACTTTTAAATTAACAGATGAGGATGAATTGATTCTTGATTTTAAGGCAACGACTGATAAAGCGACCGCTATTAATTTAACACATCATGGGTATTTTAATCTTAACCCAGCTGGTGGCTCAATTGCTAAACATCACCACAGAATGCCCGCCAGCTATTACCTTGAACAGGATGAGAACTATGTAGTAACAGGAAAACTTATTCCGGTAGAAGGAACTCATCATGATTTTTTAGGTGGTAAAGAATTTGGGAGAGACTGGGATCCGGAAGAGGGATATGATCAGACCTATGTACTTGATAAAGAATATGGTGAGCTTACGTTAGCTTCTGAAACAACAGAAGAGACCGGAGGCTTAAAATTATCTGTTTATTCAACTGAACCGATTGCCCATATTTATACAGCTAAATACCTTAATGTAAAACATGGGAAAGAGGGAAGAAATTATGAACCATATGGAGCTTTTTGTGTTGAAACACAGCATCATCCGAATGGGATAAATATCCCTGAATTTCCAAGTACAGTATTGAGACCTGGTGAAACTTATACTCAAACTACTATTTATAAAGTAGAACATGCATAAATATCACTCCAGAAAGTTTTTAAAAAAAAGTGCATTGATAATTATCAATGCACTTCATGTTTTAAGTACTACATACTGCTTTTTTTCGCATGAAGTACACTTATACCTTTTAAGCGGAACCCAAAAAAGTATAGCTTTTACAAGTGGCTGCCTGGGAATTCGATAATCCAATGGTTTTGAGCATCTGCGGCAATGGTATCTTTCTATTCCAGCTGAATTCTGTTCCATTATTAAACTAATTTAACATTCATTTGGAGCGTTTATTTAACTCTGTAAAATTAAATAATAGTTTTACAGGATATATTAAGATACTAATGTTGTTAGGTTAAGTTAACTTATCTATAAACATCCAAATTATACGTACGCTTGATATAATTACTATAATACCAACCCCTATAAACATTTTTTTAATTGGAAGTTTGCCTACTAAACGAGCGGCTAAAGGCGCAGCTACAACTCCACCTAAAATTAATCCTAATATTGATTGCCAGTGACTTACTCCAAGAATAAAAAAGAATGTAACAGCACTTGCCATTGTTACAAAAAATTCTGTTAAGCTTACTGACCCGATTACGTATTTAGGTGTACGGCCTTTTGAAATAAGGGTAGAGGTAACCAGGGGACCCCAACCACCACCTCCGAATGAATCAAGAAAACCTCCGGCTCCGGCTAACCACCCTGCACGCTTTACCTTTTGAGGCTTCTGTTTTTCTTTAAAGGCATTAGTTAATATTCTTATTCCCAATAACAACGTGTAAATAGAAATTACAGGCCTTATCCATACTGAAAACTCTTCGCCAGCATATCCCAATAATAGTGCTCCCGCAATTGCCCCCAATACCCCAGGGATCAATAATGTTTTAAAGAGTTTTTTATTTACATTACCAAAACGATAATGACTAAAACCCGATGCCCCACTAGAGAACATTTCGGCTGTATGGATACTACCTGAAATAACTGCAGGATTTAAACCACCTGACAGCAGTAGGGTAGTAGAAATTACTCCGTAACCCATTCCTAAAGCTCCATCAACCAGTTGAGCCATAAAACCAACAAGAAGCATCCATAAGAACTTATCGTCGAGTTGTGAGTATAAATCCTGACCAAATGCCACAGCATCCTGATAAGTGAAATTTGTATAGATTGCTATACCAATAAATAGGATAGCTAATATAAAGAGGCATATATAAGCTATGCGCTTCCATTTTTTCTCTTGCAATTTATTAGTAACGGCTATTCTGATCTGGTTTTCGCGTATACTCATTATAACATTAAATCTATCGAATTAGTAGACAATATTACCTCAACTTAATGAATAAACAAAATTTTTTACGATATTATTTCTCTTAGCCGCTGATTGTGGATAGCAAGACCCTTGTTTTGGTTTGAAATCTAATAAACAGTAGGATAGAGGCAGTAAGCAATCCAAATGTTAAGCCATACCAAATACCATTAACACCCATTTCCAGTTTTATCCCCAGAAAGTAACCCAAAGGAATACCAATTATCCAATAAGCAATAAAGGTAATAACGGTCGGAATATTCACATCTCCGATACCTCTTAAAACTCCTAAACCCACAACCTGTGTACCATCAAATAACTGAAAAAAACCAGCAATAATAAGTAACTGAGCAGCAATACTAATTACAGCATTATCTTCTGTATAAAGGAAGGGAAGCAGGTTATTTGCCAAAACAAAAAACAAGGCAGTAATTGTCATAAACAATATTATTACATGGTAACTTGCAATTGCCGATTGTCTGAGATCTTTAAAGTTATTTTTTCCAAAGTTATTGCCTGTTTTGATGGTAGCTGCAGAAGCAATTCCACTGGCCATCATATAGGTAATAGAAGCGAGGTTTATAGCTACCTGATGTGCCGCTTGTTCAATAGCTCCAATGGTTCCTATAAGTATAGCAGCACCACTAAATGCGCTAATTTCAAAAGAATATTGCAATGCAACCGGAGCCCCGATCTTCACAATTTTAAATGCCCTTACTTTATCAAAAAAGCTAATTTTAAATTGCTTAACATACACCTTAAAAACAGGAGATCGCATAACATATATAGACATTACAATGGCCATAACTGTACGATCTATTAAGGTACTTAAACCAACACCTTTTACCCCCATAGGAGTTATTCCAAACATCCCCTTAACAAAAACAACACCCAAAACTATATTAATTACATTGCCCCATATGGACACAAACATAGCTTGTTTTGTAAAGCCTAAACCTTCTGCAAATTGTTTGAAAGTTTGAAATATCATTAACGGGATAATAGAAAAACCAAGCAATCCAAGATATGGTTTTGCATACGCAACTACCTCAGGTGCCTGGCCAATATGATCTATAACCAATAAAGTCCCTAAATGAACAAACCCATAAAGGAGTAAAGAAATGAAGAAATTTATAATTAAACTGTTGGAAAGCAGCTTACCACATTCATCGTAATTTTTACGTCCATTTTCCTGGGCTATTAAAGGGGTTAACCCATAAGCCAATCCCATACCTAAAACAAGGATGAGCATAAACAAACTGTTTACTAACGATACAGCCGCCAGTTGAATTGTACCTGCAAAATGACCAACAATAACACTATCTGCAAGATGTGCAAGTGTATGCCCCAGCTGAGAAACTACTATGGGCAATGCCAATCGTAAATTATCAGAATAATAAGGTTTGTACTTTGAGTATAAGGTATTCAACATTTTGCAAAAGTCGGCTATTTTGTTGTCAGGTAAGTTATACTGTTGTAAAAAACTCCTCCTTTTCTGATGTGTTGGGTTTTATAACACCACTTATAATTAAGCTTACCAATATTTTTTGGGCCTGCCTGTAAGAACTGCGTGTAAGTTTACTGAATTGTTTCAGAGTTATACGGCCTTCCTGACTAAGATGTTCAAACAGTTTCTTTTCCTGCTCAGTGTAAGTAATCAGATTTGCTTCAGATTTGCTACTTTTTTTGATCACGTCAACAATGATCTTACTGGCTAAAATGCTTTTATCATTAACCCTATAATAAACCCACCATTTTTTATTTTCATCTAGCGCATAATGAGGCTTAGTATCACTTTCTGCAATTTTAACTACCAAAACAAGCTTATCATCAACATAAATTTCTTCAAATTCAGGTTCTATTGCCGGTTTACAAAACTGGTGTGCAGACTTGGTGATCATATACCGCTCCTCATCTTCAGATTTTACACCTTTAATACTACCATCATCAGCTACACCAATAAGTAATTGTCCGCCTTTGTTATTAGCAAATGCGACCAGACTTTTCGCAATCTTTTCATTGTTTGTAATTGTCTTTTTGAAATCGAGTGTAGTTCCTTCGCCCTGCAAAATTAGTTTCCTGATATTCATTTGTATATGTTATTAAGCGAATGGTAATATTTAATAAGCTATTCTTGGTTGCTCTCCCTGATGAAGGTTACGAACATAGACTTCGTTTAGAACTGTTGCACATATTTCGCCCTCGGCATTGGTTATTTCCATTGGATAAGCTTTTACAAATTTCCCCGAAGTATTTAAAGCTTCAATTGCATCGTTTAGCATATCATCTGTAACGGATATAGTAAAATATAAATTGCCCCTTCCCGGTTTTAGATATTGTATTGAAGCGCTTTTCAACCAAACCCTTACTTTAAATCCTTGTCTTTGAAGTAGCTGATCAAAAAGTAAAGCGTAAAATGGATCGGTTGCTGCATATATTGTGCCGCCAAATATAGAACCATTATAATTTTTGTTGAAAATGCTTTTATTAATCTTTACATCGACACCTCTAAATCCTTTATGAAATTTTTTCACCCATATACGCTGAAACAGCATGGGAGGGTATAAACACAAGCCCCATTTGAGGGTTTTCTCTGATACAACCATGATGCTTAAATATCAGAAAGTTTATTGAACTATGAAATTTTATATAGCAAGTTAAAGTAAATTTTTAGTAAATTAGGATATGTATATATATGATACCCTAACAGCTGCAGTATCTGACCTTGAAAAACGAGGTTATGAATACGATTTTACCCTTAGCGCCGATTTTATTGAATGCAAATCAATTGATATAAAATTGATGCCAGAAGAGTTTGAGATTGATGAATTCTACAGATTTGAAGGAATGACAGATCCGGATGACAGTGCTGTAATTTACGCCATATCATCGCCGGTTGGCAATTTAAGAGGGGTATTAATTGATGCTTATGGGGTATATGCCGAAAATGTTTCTCCTGAATTACTTGATAAATTAAAAATGCATCATTAAAATCTGCTTTGTTGTTATTCTCGTTTATATGTTAAATAAAACGAAAATCTTAAAACAACAAAACTAAATTTTATGAAAAAGCAATTTTTAAATTTAACCGCAGGTATTGCATTACTGGCTATGGTTACTGCTTGTAACTCTTCTAAAACTACCGACACAACAAATGATAGTTCAATAATGGATACATCAGCTGCAGACACAGCTATGGCGACTGTTGAAAGTGGTGTTAAGGTTGGCGGTGCAATGATGGTTCCTTCTAAAAATATTGTAGAAAATGCTCTGGGATCAAGCGACCATACTACTTTGGTTGCAGCGGTAAAGGCAGCCGGATTAGTTGAAACATTAAGTGGAACAGGGCCATTTACTGTATTTGCACCTACAAATGAGGCATTTGCTAAATTACCTGCCGGTGCGGTTGATAATTTATTGAAACCAGCGATGAAAAAGGACCTAACCAGTGTGTTAACATATCATGTGGTTGCTGGAAGCTATAAATCGTCTGATTTAAAAAATGGAATGGAACTTACAACTGTTCAGGGTCAGAAAATTAAGTTAACTGAAAAAGACGGCACATGGTGGGTAAATGATGCTAAAATTACTATTCCTGATGTAATTTCAAGCAATGGCGTAACCTACGTAATAGATGGTGTTTTAATGCCAAAGAAATAAATAATAGTTAATTTTTTAAAGGCTTTCCTGTGAAAACGGGAAGGCCTTTTTTGCGTTATAATCAAGCCTTTATAAATTTTTTAAAACTTTTATGGGCTCGCCTTGTTCATTGTTCAATACATATAACTTAAAAACAACCCTATGAAAAAGTTAATTTTAAGTCTTGCTTTTGCGGGCTCTATAATAATAGCCACTTCAGCATGCAATTCAACAAAGAATGTATCGGGTACTAATGACAGTACAGCGGTAGATACAACAATAAAATCTGTAGATACCAGTAAAACTATGCCGACCGATACCACCAAATTACCACCTGATACAACTGTAAAACCTTAGTAATAGCAGCTCTTTTGAGATAAGAGCAGAAAATTTAAACACGTATCTGCATTAAACTGCTTTGATACGTGTTTTTTTATTAAAAATGTATTATTAGAAATAAAATTTGTTTGTATTTTCAGCAGCCAAACAAATTTATATGATTAACAAGCAGAATAAAAATGTATTCTTTTTAATTCTAGTAGCCGCTTTGGGCTATTTTGTAGATATATACGATCTTCTTTTATTTCTTATCATTAAAAACAAAAGCCTTTCATCATTAGGCGTTCCGGCAGATAAGATTACAGAAACAGGACTTTATTTAATGAACTGGCAAATGGCCGGACTACTTATTGGAGGTATATTCTGGGGAATTCTGGGTGATAAAAAAGGTAGATTATCTGTACTTTTTGGGTCTATAATTATGTATTCTCTGGCTAATATTGCAAATGGTTTTGCCACCAGTATTCCAGTATATGCAGCATTAAGATTTATTGCCGGAATAGGTTTAGCAGGGGAACTTGGGGCTGGCATTACCTTGGTAAGTGAAAGCATGAGTAAAGAAAAGAGGGGCTATGGAACTATGCTGGTCGCCGGAATTGGGCTTATGGGTGCTGTTGCAGCTTATATAGTTGGTGACTTTTTTGAATGGAGAACTGCCTTTTTTGTGGGTGGAGGCCTTGGCATAATATTGCTGCTTTTAAGATTCGGTGTTTTTGAATCGGGCCTATTCGAAAATATGTCTAAAAAGGAAGTTACTAAAGGAAACTTCTTCATGCTTTTTTTTCCCTGGAAACGTTTTTCTAAGTACTTAAGTTGTATCCTTATAGCTGTGCCATTATGGTTTGTAGTAGGAATTTTGGTGGGTATAGCACCTGAATTTGGAAAAGCATTGCATGCAGTAGATGTTCTGGATAATGGTAAAGGTGTAATGTTCACTTATATAGGAATTTCATTAGGAGATTTCCTGAGCGGGGCCTTGAGCCAGCTTTTTAAAACTCGTAAAAAAATTGTTTTCATCTTTATTACCTTAACCTTTTGTACCATGCTGGTGTATTTGCTAAACACCGGATGGACAGCAACTGGATTTTATATATTATGTATATTCTTTGGCTTATTTACAGGTTATTGGGTAGTATTTGTAACCATTGCAGCAGAACAATTTGGAACAAATCTGCGCGCCACTGTAACAACCAGCGTTCCAAATATGGTAAGAGGCTCGCTGATCCTTGTTACGCTTTTATTTCAATTTCTGGTAGTAAGAACAGGAATTATTAATGCAGCACTTTGTTTAGCTGTATTAACTGTAGGGCTTGCATACATCGGTTTGTATAATTTAGATGAGACTTATGGTCGCGATTTGAATTTTGAAGAGGAGTAGTGTCAAAAAAATGTACTATCTGAAAATTAAAGGAATGATGCCTTTTTATTAAGGTTAACTTTGTCTGTATAGTTTTAAAGAAATGGTGTTTAAAGATAGAGTAGTAGTGGCTTATCAGCAAATTCAGGATCAGATTTGCAAAAGCCTTGAGTTAACAGATGGCAAAGCTAAATTTGAGGAAGAAATTTGGAATAGAGAGGGTGGAGGTGGTGGCCGGACCCGTATATTACAACACGGTAATGTTATAGAAAAGGGCGGCGTTAACTTCTCGGCAGTTCATGGTAAATTACCAGACTCCATTAGAAAAGCTTTTAAGGTTGATAGTGAGAACTTTTTTGCTACAGGTGTGTCCATAGTAATGCATCCTAATAACCCATTTGTACCTATAATCCATATGAATATCAGGTACTTCGAAATGGATGAGGAAACAAGATGGTTTGGAGGAGGCATAGATTTAACCCCACATTATATTATTGATACCGATGCAAGATATTTCCACCATCTGTTGAAACATACCTGCGACGAATTTGACACTTCTTTTTATCCTAAGTTTAAGGCTCATGCCGATGATTATTTCTTTATTAAACATCGTGAAGAAACAAGAGGAGTGGGAGGCATTTTTTATGATAGATTGAAACCGGAAAATACCGGTTTATCGTTTGATCAGATCCTTGATTTTTCTGTAGCTGTTGGTAATACTTTTATCCCCGCATATACAGAACTAATTGATAGAAACAGAGATAAAGAATTTGACGAGAAACAGCAAGAGTGGCAATATCTGCGACGAAGTCGTTATGCTGAATTTAATTTGGTGTATGATGCAGGAACAAAATTTGGTCTCGAAACCAATGGCAGAATTGAATCTATTTTAATGAGTTTGCCACCTATGGCCAAATGGATATACAATCATCAAACCCTTCCAAACAGTGATGAATCTTATACTTTAAGCAAGCTTAAAAAAGGTATAGAATGGGTCTGATAATAGCCTAATTTTTACGTTAAAATTTTTCCACAATGCGCCTTAATGGCGCTTTTTTTATTAGCTTCGCAAGGTTATAAGAATACCACATTTAAATCGTTCTTAAGGAACATTAATATTTATGGCAGAAGATTTAGAAAATCAAGAAAACGACAAAATAATAAGAATCGATATTGACGAGCAAATGAAATCAGCTTACATCGATTATTCGATGTCGGTTATCGTATCAAGGGCATTGCCTGACGTACGTGATGGATTAAAACCAGTACACCGCCGCGTGTTATACGGTATGCTCGATCTGGGATTAACAAACAATAAACCATATAAAAAATCTGCACGTATTGTAGGTGAGGTACTGGGTAAGTATCACCCACATGGTGACGCTTCTGTTTATAATACCATGGTAAGGATGGCCCAGGAATGGAGCTTACGTTATTTAATGGTTGAGGGACAGGGAAACTTTGGATCAATTGATGGTGACTTTCCTGCAGCAATGCGTTATACAGAGGCCCGTTTCCAAAAAATTGCAGAGGAAATGCTTGCCGACATTAATAAAGACACTGTAGATTTTCAGTTAAACTTTGATGATTCATTACAGGAGCCTACTGTGCTTCCTTCAAAAGTTCCAAACTTACTAATCAATGGTTCTTCGGGTATTGCTGTAGGTATGGCAACAAATATGCCTCCTCACAATATCACAGAGTCAATTAATGCAACCATAGCATACATTGAAAACAACGATGTTACAGTTGCAGAACTGATGAAACATATTAAAGCACCTGATTTTCCAACAGGGGCCATAATTTATGGTTATACTGGTGTTCAGGAAGCATTTGAAACAGGTAGAGGCCGTATAGTTATGCGTGCCAAAGCCGAAATTGAAGCTACGAAAGAACGGGAAACAATCATTGTAACTGAAATACCTTACCAGGTAAACAAAGCAATGATGATTGAGCGTACTGCTGAGCTTGTTGGAGAGAAAAAAATTGAAGGTATTTCGAATATTAAGGATGAGTCTAACAAAGACGGAATCCGTATTGTTTACGAAATTAAACGTGACGCAAATGCTTCAATTGTATTAAATAACTTATTTAAACAAACTGCCTTACAAACATCATTTAGTGTAAATAACATTGCACTGGTTAAAGGCAGACCACAATTATTAAATCTAAAAGACCTGATTCAGCATTTCGTTGAGCACCGTCACGAAGTAGTAATCCGCAGAACCAAGTTTGAATTAGCCGAAGCACAAAAACGCGCTCACATATTAGAAGGCTTGTTAATTGCCCTTGATCATTTAGATGAAGTAATTAACTTGATCCGTAGTTCTGATACACCAGAAGAAGCCAGACTAGGCTTAATGGAGAAATTTGGACTAAGTGATATTCAGGCCAGAGCCATCCTTGATATGACACTCCGCAGATTAACCGGTCTGGAGCGTGATAAAATTAAGGAAGAGTACAATGAGTTAATGAAAACTATAGAGTACTTACAATCTATTTTGGCAGATGAAGGTAAGCGTATGCAGATAATTGTTGAAGAGCTTACTGAAATGAGAGAAAAATACGGTGATGAGCGTAGAACTCAGATCGTACACTCTGCCGAAGACATGAGCATGGAAGACTTCATCGAGGATGAAGAAGTTGTAATTACTATTTCTCATGAGGGTTATATTAAACGTACTCCTGCAACTGAATATCGCACACAGGGCAGAGGCGGAAAGGGTTCAAAAGGAAGTGATTCAAGAAATGAAGACTTCATTGAGCACATGCTAATTGCATCTAATCACAACTACATGTTGTTCTTTACCGAAACAGGTCGCTGCTTCTGGTTAAGAGTATACGAAATTCCAGAGGGATCGAGGTTAAGTAAAGGAAGGGCTATCCAAAATATCATCAATATTCCTAAAGAAGAAAAAATTAAAGCCTTTATTAAGGTTAAAAATCTTAAGGATCAGGAGTACCTTGAAAATAACTATATCATCATGTGTACCAAAAAAGGAACAATTAAGAAAACTTCTTTGGAGGCATATTCAAGACCTAGAGTTAATGGTATCAATGCAATCAACATTAATGAGGGAGATCAGCTACTTGAAGCAAGTTTAACTACAGGAACCAGCGAAATTGTTATGGCATTGCGCTCTGGAAGGGCAATTCGCTTTAACGAAGAGAAGGTTAGACCAATGGGAAGAACTGCTACCGGGGTTCGTGGTGTAACACTTGCTCATGAAAATGATGAAGTTGTTGGCATGATTGCTGTTAATGATCCAGGAGCTACTGTTCTTGTTGTATCAGAAAAAGGTTATGGCAAACGTACCGATATAGAAGATTATCGTGTTACAAATAGGGGCGGTAAAGGTGTTAAAACCATTAACGTTACTGAGAAAACAGGAACGCTTGTTGCAATCAAAAACGTAACTGATTCTGATGACTTAATGATCATCAATAAATCAGGTATTGTTATTAGAATTGTTGTTAGCGAATTAAGAGTAATGGGACGAGCTACACAAGGTGTACGTTTAATTAACTTAAAAGGTAATGATGAGATTGCTTCAGTAGCCAGAATTGATCACGATGACGAAGAAACTGAAGAAGCAACTGAAAGCCATGTTGTAGTAGATGGTGAAGCTCTTGAAGCTGCTCCAGATGAGGATACTACTGAAGAAGAAACAAGCGATGAAGAAGCTGGAGATGATGCAGAAGACGAAACTGAAGACTAAAAATCATAATTGTTGAACATATATTAAATAAAATGAAAAAGATACTTTTTAGTTTATTATTTGTAGGTGTTGCCACACTTGCTAATGCACAAAAGAGTGAAATTGAAGCTGCAAAAAAACAATGGGCACTTTTGTCTTTAAATAAAGACAAAACCTTAGCCGACAATTTAAAAACTCTAAATGAAGGGCTGGCACACACAGATAAAGCAATTGCTCATGAGAAATCAAAAGACCTGGTTGAGTCTTGGTCGTACAGAGCATTATTTGCTTCGAGAATTGCATTAGTAGATTCACTTGATGCTGCTAATTCATCTGCAAATCAGAAAATTGCTGAAGAAGCAGTTGAAAAAGCAAAAGCCTTAGATACTAAAGGCAACGAAAAAGAAAATATCGAGAATGCACGCCTAACCATTCAGGATGCAATGAGAAACAGGGGGATTTACGCTTATCAAAAAAAGGACTTTGCCGGAGCATTAGCAGCATTTAATGAAGTAACTGCTAAAAACCCGAATGACACAGCTATGTTTATCAATGCTGGTGTTGTGGCTAAAGAAGCAAAGAATTACCCTGAAGTAGTTAGAAACTTTAAAAAAGCTATTGAGCTGAATTATAAAGATTCTAAAATGCTTTACTCTGATATTATCAAAACTACTTTTGATGAGATAAAAGATAGCGTTGCAGGTTTAAGTTTACTACAAGAAGCATCTGCTAAATATCCTGAGGACCCATATTTTATTGGTCTTGAAACTGATATTTATCTAAAAAAGGGAGATATAGCTAAATCTCAGGAAATGCTCACTAAATTGGTAGCAAAAGATCCTAAAAATGCTAACTACCAATCTCTTTTAGGTGATACTTACTACAAACAAGCACTTGCTGTACAAACTCAAAGAAATGCTTTAGATCCTAAAAAAACTAAGGAATTTAATGAACTGGGTATTAAGATGACTAAATTCATCGATCAAGCTATTCCTTTCTATAAAGCAGCCCTTGATATAGATCCGAAACACGTAAATACATTAGAAAATTTAGCGATTATCTATGCATTTAAAAATGATAACGTGAACTATGAAGCCATTAAAAAAAGATTGGCTGAATTAAAATAGGCACACTCATTTTTTTGAATGTGAAAAGAGGGATAGGTTTATCCCTCTTTTTTTTTAAGTTTGTAATATGAGTAGGATATCTTTTATTAGCACAATATTTTTAGTTGTAACAACTTGTAATTTGGCCTTTTCTCAAAAAAGTCAGCTTTTAATAGCAAGAAATAGTGTGGGTAAATTGCAAATAGCTATTAACAAAAAGCAGGATGCTAATGCGCAATTAGGAATAATAGGAGAAGGGATAAGGGCAACTGAGGCAGCTCAAAATGACAAGAAAACGAAGAAATGGCCTGAAACATGGGCGATTAAAGCTTATTTAAGTTCATATATAGCCATTACAGATCCAAATGAGGGCAATTCGGACAAATATTATAATCTGGCAATAGACGCAATAGATTCTGCAAAAAGGTTAGATAAATTTCAAACTAATACGCATTTAATAGAAGCATCGATTTACAATATTAATATTAAAAAGCAAGAAAAGGCAAATGCGGCTTTTGCAAAAAATGATTTCACCGCTGCCTTTAACTTACTTAAGGAAGTGAGTGATTTTTTCCCAAAGGATACTACTTTAGCAATAAATACGGCCCTTGCTGCACAAAATATCAGAGGTTTTGATAATGCTCTTGAATATTTTAAAAGAGCTAAAGAAAATGGTGCAAAAAATCCGGCAGTATTTCAAAATCTGGCAAATATCTATACTTCAAAATTTGAGGTTGACCAGGCAATTAAAACACTTGAAGATGGAATAAGAATAAATTCCGGAGACGTTAACCTGACAAATAATTATATCAACTTATTACTTGATAACGAAAAATACGGTCAGGCAATAAAAGTTATCGAGAATACATTAAAAACTGATACAGCAAACAAGTTGCTCTATTTTCTATACGGATATCTATATCAAAATAATTCGGGCTTAGGAACAGCTGAATTAGCTTACAGTAAAGCTCTGGTTATTGATGAGAATTATTTTGATGCTTTATATCAATTAGGTGTAGCCTATATACAATCTGCAAATGAGGCTCTTAAGTCAACAAGTTCAGATAAAAACGTAAAGTTTTCATCATTCATTAATAGAGCTGAGGTTTCATTATTACAAGCTCATGAGATCAATCAGAATGATAAATCTACTGTTCAGTTGCTTATAGAAATCTATACACGCAAAAATAAGCTGGATAAAGTTCAGGAACTTAAATCTAAGCTAGAAGAGTTTTAGACTATTTACTCAAGCATCTTCGTATAGGGGATGATTGTTTAATTTATTACTTAACATAATATTAATTATTAGACTATAATAATGTATAATTTGATTATACATTAAACACTGGGTTCTTTCATATTTTTTGTTATTTTGCAGTAAGTGATTTTCAATATGTTTGATCGTCCCATAAGAAGTATCCACGATTTCTTGCTTAGCACATATTTCGCTGATGGTCTGAGAATTACCTTCGGCGTTCTTTGTCCTTCCTTAATTTTAGCTCAATTTGGAATGCTCCAATATGGTATGACTTTATCATTGGGAGCTTTATGCGCAAGTGTTGTTGATTCTCCAGGTCCAATTGTACATCGCAGAAATGCCATGTTAATCACTACAGTCTTAATTACGCTAATATTTATTATTGTAGGCCTTACAAACAGCAATATTTATTTTACCGGGATTGTTATTGCTTGTTTCAGTTTTGTTTTCTCTATGTTTTTCTTGTACGGCCTCAGAGCCGCTGCAATTGGAACAGCTTCATTGCTCATCATGGTTTTAAGTATTGATGACATCCGCCCATGGACTGAAGTTCTCTTTTCTGCCTTACTTATCTTTGCCGGCAGCATTTGGTATACTTTACTTAGCTATTTTTTTTACAGATTAAGGCCATATAGAATTGTTCAACAAACACTTAGTGATTCAATACATTCAGTAAGTGAATTTTTAAGAGCTAAAGCGAAATTTTATCGTCAAAATACAAACTATGATGACAACTATGCCGATTTACTTCAACTTCAGGTTACGGTCCACGAAAAACAAGACGCTGTCAGAGAGGTATTATTTAAAACTAGAGAAATAGTTAGAGAGACTACCCCCGAAGGCAGGTTTCTGCTCTTAGTTTTTGTTGATATGGTTGATCTTTTTGAACAAGTCATGTCTACTTATTATAATTACAAGCAACTCCATGAACAGTTCGATGCTTCGGGTATTTTAATTCATTACGAATCAGTTATTATAAGAATTGCAGATGAGTTGGACGATATTGCCTTTTCTTTAAAAACCGGGAGTACCCCTAGCCTACCCACTTCGTTAATTGAAGATATAGATAAACTAAAAAATGAGATCACAGCACTTGAAGTAAACAATACAGAAAACAAATATAACACTCTTGGAATCATCGCTTTAAAGAATATAGAAGTAAACATAGAAAACATCCTTTCCAGAATTAAAACTATCAATGGATATTTTAATAAAAGCGAGAAAAAGAATCTGAAACCGCGAAAAATTGAAGTTGAAAGGTTTGTAACTAGACAAAATATTGATTTCAAACTACTAATTGAAAATATAACCTTCAATTCTTCAACTTTCAGGCATTCGCTAAGAGTTGCCATAGTAATGCTTATTGGTTTTATTGTGGCCAAATCTTTGGATTTCTCACATAGCTATTGGATTCTTTTAACCATTCTGGTAATATCTAAACCTGGTTTTAGTTTAGCAAAAAAAAGAAATATAGAGCGTTTGGTGGGAACAGTAATTGGCGCATTTGTTGGCATGGGGATACTAGTTTACATTCAAGATAAAAACACGTTGTTTGTGATTTTACTGATATGTATGATTGGTTGCTATAGCTTTCAGCGTAAAAATTATGTGGTAAGCGTACTCTTCATGACACCCTACATACTGGTATTATTTGATTTTCTTGGACTTGGAAGTATTTCTTTAGCTCGAGAAAGAATCTATGATACGTTAATAGGTTCGGGTATTGCTTTAATGGCAAGTTATTCATTATTTCCAAACTGGGAGTACGAAAAGCTCAAAGAAGCTATGGTTGATACACTAATTGCCAATATAAAATATTTTGAACAGGTTAAGCTTTGTTATTCAGAACAAGTTACAGATTTAACAAACTATAAAGTTGCCAGAAAAGAAGTTTATGTGACTACAGCAAATCTAGCCTCGCTGTTTCAGCGAATGTTTTCAGAACCAAAAAGCAAACAGATTATGATGAAAGAGCTGCATCAATTTACTGCATTAAATCACCTCTTATCATCTTATATAGCTACCTTATCTTTGTATTATAAGGAGCATTCCTTTATTTTTCCAAATTTTGAAGAGTTAAACCCCATCACGCAAAACACTGTTTACCTACTTAACCTGGCTTCCGAAAACTTATTTAAAAATACAGATACAGTAAGTAATGTTCCATTAATAAGAAGAAATATAAATCCTAATGCTGATGAACAAAGCGATGAGGTAATCATTGCAGAACAATTTGATACGATTCAGAAAGTAGCATATGACATCTATAAATTATCAGAAGTCATATCTAAAACTACCAAAAGAAATATTTAAAAGAAGCTTTATTTAAGCCAATAAAAAAGGTCCAGATGTTATGTCTGGACCTTTTTCATAATCTTTTCGGATAATTAAATTGCCGTTTCTTCCTGTTTATCAGCAATTGTATTTACTGGTCTGCCATTTTTAAAAGCATCCCGGGTTTTTAAACCAAGAAGTTCAAACATAGCCATATCATCAATAAATGCCGGATTTGGTGTTGTTAATAATTTATCTCCTGCAAAAATAGAGCTTGCACCTGCCATAAAGCAAAATGCCTGCTCCAACGTACTCATTTCATTTCTACCGGCCGAAAGGCGAACAACAGAATTTGGCATAACAATACGTGCGGTAGCAATCATCCTAACCATATCCCATATTGGAACACGGGGTTGTGATTCTAGTGGGGTTCCTTTAACAGGTACTAAAGCATTTACCGGAACAGACTCAGGATGCACAGCCATATTAGATAAGGTTTGAAGCATAGAAACCCTGTCTTCAACAGTTTCACCTAATCCGATAATTCCTCCACTACATACCGTTAATTTCGCCTTACGTACATTTTTTATGGTATTTAAACGATCGTCATAAGTACGGGTAGAGATAATACGTTTATAATCATCCTCTGAAGTATCAATGTTGTGGTTGTAAGCATACAAACCTGCATCTGCAAGTCTCTGAGCCTGATTTTCAGTAAGCATGCCCAATGTACAGCATACCTCCATATCCATATCATTTACGGCCTTCACCATTTCAATTACACGATCAAAGTCGCGGTTATCACGTACTTCGCGCCATGCAGCACCCATACATAAACGTGATGCACCACCTTCTTTCGCTTTTACAGCTGCACTCACTACCTGACTTACCTGCATAAGCGGCTGAACTTCCAGATCAGTATGGTAACGTGCAGCCTGTGGACAATATGAACAATCCTCGGCGCAGCCACCTGTTTTTATAGAGATCAAAGAACTCACCTGCACTTCTGCGTAATCTTTATTCTCGCGATGTATAGTTGCGGCTTCGTAAACGAGATCCAAAAATGGTTTATGGTATATGGCTGATATTTCTTCCTTCGTCCAGTTGTGTTTTGTTGGTTGCATATAATAATGAATAATAGAATTAAAGTAAAAGTTCGCTCGCTAAGCCTAGCAGGAGCAAAAATCCGAAAACATCTGTAAATGTTGTAATAATTATTGAAGAAGCAATGGCTGGATCAATTCCAACACGTTTTAAAATTAACGGAATACCTGCGCCGGTAATGCCGGCTATTAATAAATTGCCTGTCATGGCCATAAAAATAACCAGCCCCAGCATTGGGTTGGAATCAAAAACTATTGCAAATAAAAATACAATTAAGCCTGTTACGGCACCGTTAATAAGACCAACAGAAACCTCTTTTAATACTGTTCTATAAGCCTGATTGTCTGTAAGGTCATATAATGAAATCCTTCTTACCGTTACAGCAAGTGCCTGGGTCGCTGCGTTTCCGCCCATACCAGCAATAATTGTCATGTATGCAGGTAATACTTCAATCAGTTTAATAGTAGGCTCAAAATGCCTGATAACACCTGATGCCAGAAAAGCTGTTCCTAGATTCAAAATCAACCAAGGCAAACGTGATTTTACAGCCTCAATCCAGTTACCACTTAATTCCTCATCTTCTGATACCCCTGATATCTTCAAGATATCCTCAGTATTTTCATCTTCCAGAACATCTATAACATCGTCAAATGTTACGCGCCCAAGCAATTTCATATCACTATCTAAAACGGGAATACTGGTAATATTATATTGAGAAATAAGTCTGGCCACCTCTTCCTGATCCGTATCAGGATGAACCCAGGCAACCTCAGCTTTAACAAGCTCAGTTATTTTTACGTTTCCTTTGGCTTTAATGATGTCTTTCAAAGAAACGATTCCCTGAAAAGTATTCTCATCATCTATTACATAAACAGTATAAAACTCTTCAATTTCTTCACTTTGATGGATAATCTCATCGATAGCATCCTTCTTGGTAAGGTTTAAATTTATCCGGATAAATTCCGTATTCATCAAACCACCGGCGGTTTCTTCGTGGTAGCTTAATAAATTACGAATGCTCGAAGCATCATCTTCGCTCAGATCCTCAAGAATTTCTTTCTGCTCGTGTTCTTCAAGCTGAGATATGATGTCTGTGGCATCATCATAGTCCAGTTCCTCAACAATCTCTGTCCGCTTATCAGGATGAAGTTGTAGTAAAAGTTCCTCTGGATGCGATTCTTCATGCATTTCTGAAATTACTTCAGAAGCCGTCTCAACAGATAAGAGATTGATTATGCGTTGTCTATCATCTTTAGTTAAACTTTCAAATAAGATCGCAATTTCAGACGCGTGATACTCTTCCAGAATAACCTGAAGTTCTTCATCACTACCGCCTAAAGCCGCCTTAATCTTAGATACGTCTGTTTTGTCTAGATCGAAAGATTGCATAAGCCGCTAAGGTAAGAATAATCAGTTCTATTTAAACCATCCCTTACGCCAGAAATATATGATTTGTGCTATTGCAATAATGCCCATACCAATCATAGTGTATAAATATCCGTGAGCTGCATATAACTCCGGCATATTTTTAGGTAATAATTTGCCTGTAACAGGATCCTGAATTGCAAAATTCATCCCATAAATCCCTGCAATAAATGTTAGTGGAATAAAGATTGAAGAGATAATAGTAAGCACCTTCATAATCTCATTCATTCTATTACTTATCATAGATAAATACATATCCAGATTACTTATCGAAATCTCTTTTAGGGACTCAACCACATCTATGATCTGAATACAGTGATCATATGCATCTTTGATATAAAGCTTTGTTTGCTCAGTAATCAAAGGACTATCACTTCTCAGGATATCATTTAACTTGTCTCTTTCAGGCCAAACCACTCTCCTAATACCAATTAGATTTCGTTTAATAATCTGAGTATCAAACATTACTGATTTATCCGGCTTATCAAAAAGGCGATCTTCAATAGTATCCAAATCCTCACCCCAGGCCCCCAAAATCACAAAATAAGTATCCACAATAATATCCATCAGAGCATACATCAAATAACTGCTTCCCGCTATCCTGATGTTTCCTTTTCCACCTTTTAACCGCGCGCGTATGGGCTCCAAACAGTCTTCATAACTTTCCTGCAGTGTAAATAATGTATTATCGGTCAGTAAAAATGAAACCTGTACATTATCAAGATCCTTACTCTCATCAAAATGGAGCATCCTGCTTATTGCAAAATCATAACTTCCATATTCCTCAAATTTTGGACGCTGATAAGTACGTGTAATGTCCTCCAGAACAAGCTTGTTTACATTAAAATCTGCAGACAAGGTCTCGAACATTGCTAATGAATCGTATCCTTTAATTTCAATCCAAAACGTAAAATTCTTATCAGAAACAATTTGAGCCACATTATTTAAAGAACTAAGCTCTTTAACCTCGTAATGATCCGCGCTATACTTATAGAGCTTAATTACAGGTTTTAAAGCATTCTCGTCAATATAAATCTGGCCTGGGCTCGAACCTGCTACTGGCAACGAATACTTTTTATGCTTATGATGCTTACGTTTTGTTTGTTTACCCATATTAGATATATGATTTGGATTGTGGCCCTTGGTTAAACAGCAAGTCAACAATACTTAAATTTGGTTTAAACCCTTCTCTGTCATCAAAAACCTGAAAATAAGGCTTATATATCGTATTGTCATTAACTTTTTTAAAATGTATTTTAGACCTGTAATCCAGATCAGGAGCTATATCATCAAAATATTCACTAGTAAATTCAAGCTTAACTTCTCTCTTAAGCTGCTTTAAGATCCATTCCAACAACTCCAGATTAAAATCAAAAAGAAACTCAAACTTATTATGATAAAAATGAGCAAACTCATCCTCATAAAACTCGAAGTAAGCAGAGTTTCGGTAGCAGCTCTCAAAACTCTTCCAATGTAGCCTTTGCCAGTTAAACTCGTTGCTTATTTTAACATCTTTAACTTTCGTATGTACTTTATTTCCTCTAATAACTGGTACAATAAGATCTAAACTTCCATTTGGCGAATATATCCTGGCTCTGTTTCTATAGGTTTGTTTAGGGAAATGCTCCTCCTTTTCAATTAAAAAATAACCCTCAAAGTCTTTTAAACCAGAGAAATAACTAATAGGCGGAAGATAAAAAAGGGGGAATATAGCTGAACTTTGCATCTGATAATTTATGTTTGCATTCTCAATTCGCCAAATTAATGATAAAAAAAAGCTTTTCTTATATAGGAATATTTTTTTTGAACTTTTTGTCTCTCCTACCAACCTCTCTGTTGTATATTTTTGCGGCACTACTCTACTATCCCTTATATTATGTTCTCGGCTACCGTAAAAAAGTTGTCCGCGAAAACCTTGTTAAATCCTTCCCCAATAAAAATATTGAAGAAATTATTAAAATTGAGAAAGCCTTTTACAAGCACTTCACCCGCCTGGTAATTGAAACAATAAAGATGGCCTCCATTTCAAAAGAGGAATTACTGAAGAGGGTTAAATTCAATAATTTAGAATTAATAGAAAAGCATGTAAAAAATGGACAAAGTATACTGGCATGTACTGGTCATTATTGTAATTGGGAATGGGGCATGCTGGCTATTAGTCTAACCTTATGCCCGCAGAGTTATGTAATTTTCAAACCGATTAACAATCAGCTTTTTAACAGCTGGTTTTATAAAATGAGAACCAGATTTGGGAACAGATTTATTGCTATGAAACAGACACTTAGAATGTTAGCATCTACAAAAAATGAACTAACAATGTTTTGTTTTGCTAACGACCAAACTCCTGTTGGCCACCAAATTCAATACTGGCTACCCTTCCTAAATCAGCGCACGCCTGTATTACTTGGATTAGAAAAAGTAGCTTTGCAAACCAATAGACCGGTAATCTATTTCAAAATGAAGTATATAAAAAATGGTTATTATGAGGTAGATTGCGAGACAATATGTGATGATCCGAGCACCACAGCAGAATATCAAATTACCAATATGAGTTTCAATATCCTTGAAAATATGATCAACGAAAACCCGGCCTACTGGTTATGGAGTCATAGACGATGGAAACACAGTAAACAAGAAAATGCAGGATAAATGGAACCAAGTGTAGCAGTAGTAATCTTGAATTGGAATGGGCAAGCTTTGCTTCAGCAATTTTTACCCGGCGTAATTCAATCAAAATACAGTAATTTACAATTAATAGTGGGCGACAATGCCTCTACAGACAATTCAATTGAGTTTCTAAAAGCCAATTATCCTCAAATAAGAATTATACAAAACAATGCAAATTATGGATTTGCGGAAGGATACCGTAAAATACTGGAACAGGTTGATGCAGAATATTATGTGCTTTTAAATTCAGATGTGGAAGTTCCGGAAAACTGGATACAGCCGGTTATAGACATGATGCAAAAAGACAGCAGTATTGCTGTTGCCCAGCCTAAAATAAAATGGCAAAAAAACAGAAGCGAATTTGAATATGCAGGTGCAGCCGGGGGTTACCTGGATTTGCACGGATTCCCATTTTGCAGGGGTCGGCTATTCGATACCGTTGAATCAGATCATGGCCAGTACAACGATTCAACTGAGATATTTTGGGCTAGTGGAGCGGCCTTATTCATAAAAAGCAAACAATGGAAAGAAGTAGGCGGCCTGGATCCTGATTTTTTTGCTCATATGGAAGAAATTGACCTTTGCTGGCGCTTAAAAAACCTTGGTTATAAAGTTGCCTATTGTGCCGATGCAGAAGTTTATCACGTCGGCGGCGGCACTCTAAGTGCAAATAACCCTTATAAAACCTATTTAAACTTCAGAAACAACCTGATTATTCTTCAAAAGAACCTGCCAATAGGCGATGCTTATTCAAGGATATTTATAAGAATGTGCCTTGATTTTATTGCCTGGATTCATTTTCTGCTTCAAGGAAAAACAGACTTTGCTTTTGCTATTAATAAAGCACATTTTCATTTCCTTAAAAGCCTATTGGCCAACGGCAGGAAAAGAACAGCTAAACAAATCAGCTTTCAAAAGCACGTTGGCCAATATCCTTCAAGCATTGTATATGCCTATTTTATCAAGAAAATTAGGTTTTTCAGTCAGTTAAAAATCTAATTTTTCTTCTCAGGAACAAACAATATTGCCCCTTCCCTGCTTGCAACACTTACAATAGCCTTGTAAATATAATCGCAAACCAGTTTTTCGCCGGCTATATTGATGTGGGCAATATCATCTTCAGGAGTATGATACTGAGGGTGTCCACCTGTATGAAAACCCAATACAGAAATGTTCTTTCTATAAAATGATACATGGTCAGAACCACCTACATCATAAGCAATTACAATTGGGTTAATGCCAACCTGCGGGCCCAGACTTTTCATTAAATCCATACCACCATCAAAAGAAGCAGCACCTCCCATATACAATTGCTTTTCAGCATTCATTCTACCCACCATATCCATATTAAGCATCAATTTGATAGAAGATAACGGAACCAAAGGATGTTCAATAAAATACCTGGATCCTAATAAGCCCTGCTCCTCAGCACCGAAAGCTATTAAAAGCACACTGCGTTTTAAATCTTTTCTATTGGCCGACAATTTCTCTGCAATTTCCAATAAAGCGGCAGTTCCACTTGCATTATCATCAGCACCGAGATGTATACCTACAGTATCAGGCTTTTTAGAAGATGGCCCACCCATCCCTAAATGATCGTAATGAGCACCAAGTACAATAAACTCATTCTTTAAAACAGGATCACTCCCCTCAATAAAACCAATTACGTTCTGAGTTTTAACTCGGGGTGTATCCGTAACCCCTTTTTTTACACGGATTTTGGCAATAAATTCCTGAACATAACTACCGTTAAAAGACTTAATTCCAGCCTTTTTAAAGTCCTTTATTAGATAACTAACAACCTTCTTGTTCTGCTTAGTCCCGGGAAAACGACCCGCCATTTTTGGTGATGCGAGAAATGAAATATGCCCAAGGATCTCCTTCTCAGTAGCATCAGTTTGTGCAATAGCACCCAAGCCCATTGCCAAACCAACAACAGTTAATAAATACTTTTTAACCTGCATTATTCTGAGTTTTTAAAAAACTTTCAATTGCCAGTCTGTATCCATCCATACCAAAGCCAGTTAAAACGCCTTTACAGTTCTTACCTGTTAACGAAACATGCCTGTATTCCTCTCTTGCATAAATATTTGATATATGCACCTCAATTACAGGAGTTTTAATAGCGGCAATTGCATCAGCAATAGCTACCGAAGTATGTGTGTAAGCTCCCCCATTTAGCACAATGCCATCATAATCAAAACCAACCTCGTGCAGCTTATTAACAAGCTCACCCTCAACATTACTCTGGTAATAATCAATATCAATGATACCGAACATTTCACGCAACTGCGGAATGTATTGATCAAAGCTTAAATTTCCATAAATACCCGGCTCTCTAACCCCTAAAAGGTTTAAATTTGGACCATTAATAATTTGTATCTTCATCAGTTCAAACTTAAAGCTAAAAACTTACATCAGAAAATTTTTGTGTGATTAATAACCCCTATTTAAAATCGTTTAAGAACTATCTAAAACTGGAGCGCTCGCTTTCAGCCAATTCTATTGATGCTTATCTAACAGATATCGACAAGTTATTTCAATATTTAGAATCTACAAAAAAAACAATTGATTTAAAGGAGATTAACAGTAACGATTTAAAGTTATTCATAACATGGATAAATGAGCTTGGCATGTTACCGAGTACACAGGCCAGGGTAATATCAGGCCTCAAATCATTCTTTAGCTTTTTGTTATTAGAGCTAGTCATTCCCGTTGACCCTACAGCACTACTGGAATCGCCCAGACTATCCCGTAAACTCCCAGACACCCTGAATATTATTGAAATCAACCAGTTAATAGATGCCATTGATGCCTCTAAGCCAGATGGAATGCGAAACAAAGCAATCCTTGAAGTCCTTTATGGATGCGGATTAAGGGTTACCGAACTAATCAGCCTCAAGATATCTAACATGTATTACGAAAACGAATACATAAAAGTAATTGGAAAGGGAAATAAAGAACGCATAGTACCAATTGGGGCTACTGCATTAAAATTCATTAAAATCTATATTAAAGAATCGCGAATTCATATTAATATAAAGAAAGGCTTTGAAGATTATATTTTTCTAAATCGAGGCGGAACAGGCCTTTCACGCATTTCCGTTTTTACAATGATCAAAACTTTAGCCTTAAAAGCCGGAATAAAAAAAAGCATTAGTCCTCACACCTTTAGGCATTCATTTGCAACCCATTTAATAGAGGGCGGCGCCGATTTAAGGGCTGTACAAGAAATGCTCGGACACTCAAGTATTACCACCACAGAGATTTACACCCATCTGGATCGCGATTATTTAAAGGGAATCATAACGGAGTTTCATTCCAGAAGCTAAAATCATCCTGTCTTTTCCTTGGATATCTTTTTTCAACTCTATGTTTACAAATGACTTATCCGATAACATCTGTACAGTTTCTTTACCTAAATGTTCATTAATTTCGAAAAATAACAGCCCATTGTCTTTCAAATTACTCAGTGCAAATTCTGCAATGGCTTGGTAAAATATCAAAGGTTTCTCGTTAGAAACAAAAAGGGCCAAATGAGGCTCATTTTCTAATACATTTATATGCATAGTCTTTTGTTCCTCCATTGTAATATAAGGTGGATTACTAACTATTACATCGTACTTTTCAGCACTTTCAAAGTCCAGAATATCTGCATGAATAAAATTAACCCCGGCATTATTTAACAATGCATTTTCGTTTGCAATAGCTAATGCACCCTCAGAAACATCAATAGCACTAACAGCAAACTTATTCAGGTTCTTTTTTAGCGAAATTGCAATACATCCACTTCCGGTACCAATATCCAAAATACTACCATTAAACTGCTCCCGCTTACACTTTTCAATAATCCATTCAACCAACTCCTCGGTTTCAGGTCGTGGAATCAGCACAGAGGAATTAACTTTAAAAGTTAAACCATAAAAAACAGTATCTCCAATAATATATTGCAAAGGCTCACCTGTTTTTAACCTGGCTAGCGTTTTTAAATACTCATTAAGCTTAACATCCTCTAATACAGCATCTCCCTTTAGCATCAACTGATTCCTGTTAAACCCAGAAATATGTTCCACACTAATATTGAAAATAGAAATTATTTCCTGTTCATCGTAAATCTCTATTAACTCTTTCGTAAAATGATGCAATAATTGCTTTAAATTCATGCTATGCAAAAGTAAGTAAATAGAACAATATACCTTACTTTTGCTGTAATGACTAACGAACTATATATGAGGCGCTGCCTTGAACTGGCAAAAATGGGGAATGGACAAGTTAGCCCAAATCCACTTGTAGGCTGCGTAATAGTATGCGATGATCAGATAATTGGCGAAGGATACCATAAAAAGTTTGGTGAAGCCCATGCCGAAGTAAATGCAATAAACGATGTTTTTAAAAACCATGGTGATAATGCACCCGCATTACTTGCAAATGCAACCGCATATGTAAGTTTAGAACCTTGTGCCCACTTTGGAAAAACCCCTCCCTGTGCAGATTTACTGATTAAACACCGATTAAAAAAAGTTGTTATTGGCAATACAGACCCATTTGCAGATGTAAACGGAAAGGGAATAGAAAAACTACACAATGCAGGTATTAAAGTAGAAACAGGCATACTACAAAACGAATGCAGCTACCTTAATCGTCGCTTTTTTACCCGAATAAAACAGCAACGCCCATTCATAATTCTTAAATGGGCAGAAACAGCAAATGGATACTTCGCTCCAAAAAACACCGCACAGCAGTGGATAAGCGGGCCACTTGCAAAAAAGCTGGTGCATAAATGGCGAACAGAGGAAGACGCAATACTTATTGGAAAGCAAACGGCCATTGCTGATAACCCACAACTAAACACCAGAGAATGGCCGGGCAAAAACCCTGTAAGGATTATTATAGATCGTAATCTGCAGCTTCCCATAAATAGCCACATTTATAATAACGATGCAAAAACCATCATTATTAACGAAATCAAAACAGAAGTACAAAACAATGTTCATTTCATCCAGATGGAAGATATGCAGTACTACTTGCCCCAAAAAATAGCTTTTCAACTGTATCTTATGGATATTCAGTCTGTCATTATCGAAGGTGGAGCAAATATCCTAAACCAGTTTATTCAGGGTAATTTATGGGATGAAGCAAGGGTTTTCACTTCTGCCAATTCCTGGACAGACGGC
Organism: Pedobacter ginsengisoli; assembly: GCF_002736205.1. Classification (NCBI taxonomy): domain Bacteria; kingdom Pseudomonadati; phylum Bacteroidota; class Sphingobacteriia; order Sphingobacteriales; family Sphingobacteriaceae; genus Pedobacter; species Pedobacter ginsengisoli. The sequence continues at coordinate 1,891,434 of NZ_CP024091.1, forward strand.
ATTTCGTCTCCAATAATTAATGGAATAATAACAGAAGAGCATTATATAGAAAAAGACAAATTAACTATCTATAAAAACAACCCAAACAAATGATTTACCTGTTAATAAGCATTTTTTGCAGTGTTACAGTCGGAGTACTACTAAAGTTTGCCAAAAGATATAGAATCAATATCGTGCAGGCGGTTACATGGAACTACCTCTTTGCCATTGGTTTAAGTGTTTTCTTTTTTAAACCTAAATTTAGCCACCTTGCTTCAACCGCTCACTACGATATTTATTTAAGTCTTGGAATTCTGTTGCCTCTTATTTTCTGGTTCCTGGCAGGTTCCATCAGAAACATAGGAATTGCAAGGACCGATATAGCACAGCGCTTGTCATTATTTATTCCAATACTGGCCTCCTATTTTTTATTTAAAGAACATTTTACCCTATTTAAAATCTGTGGACTTGTCATAGGTTTTGTGGCTATATTTTTCACTCTATATAAAAAAACAAAGCAAAGAAGTACCATTGGCAGCTGGTTTTACCCGCTTATTGTGTTTATAGGTTTTGGCATAATCGACATCCTTTTTAAACAGGTAGCACAAATCAAATCAATCCCCTATACTACCTCATTAACCATTATCTTCATTTTGGCTTTTATAATTTCAATTGTCTCAATTCTATATTTCAGGACATTTAAAAACCAAAAACTTGAGCTGGTTAATGTACTTTGCGGATGCGTATTAGGCTTTTTTAATTTTTTCAATATCCTGTTCTACCTTAAAGCACATGGTGCGATGGCACAGAACCCATCAACCGTATTTGCAAGTATGAACATGGGGGTCATTATTCTTGGCAGCCTAATAGGAATATTTGTTTTCAAAGAAAAATTAAACAAGCTTAACTATTGGGGCTTGTTTTTAGCACTTGCTGCAATTATTTTAATAACACTATCAAAGATCTATGCTATTTGATGATACCTATAAAACAATATCAGTTGCTTCCGAAGGGGTTTTTAAGGATAAAGGAAGCAAATTTATTGCTTATGCCTACCCTATAAGTTCAGATGATGAAGTAAAAAACATACTTCAAAATCTTCGATCAGAACATCCTAAAGCGCGCCATTTTTGCTGGGCACTTCGCATAAGTCCAGACAGGACTGTATTTCGCATTCAAGACGACGGCGAACCATCAGGCACTGCCGGCAGACCTATTTTAAACACCCTGCTTTCAGCAGATATAACAAACATACTTATTGTAGTAGTAAGGTACTTTGGGGGCACGCTACTTGGTGTTCCAGGTTTAATTAACGCCTACAAAACTGCAGCAGCTGAAGCAATTAAAGAAGCCAATGTTATAGAAAAAACAGTAAACGATATTTACGAAATCACATTCGACTATCTGGCTATGAACGATGTAATGCGTTTAATGAAAGATGAACAACTAAACATTATTGATCAAAACTTTGATACCTCTTGTGTTATTAAATTCGAGGTTAGAAAAGCCAGTTTAAATATTGTACTTGGTAAATTAGATAAAATTGATAATTTAAAAACTAAATATCTTTCCACCGCCTAAAACCTATGATATGGAAACTAAAATATCAGAAGCAGACCTGATTATTAATCAGGATGGTTCAATTTACCATCTGAACCTTTTTCCTGAAGATTTGGCATCCACAGTAATTACTGTAGGTGACCCTGACAGGGTTTCCGAAGTTTCAAAATACTTCGACAGCATAGAGCTTAAAAAAGGAAAACGAGAATTTATAACGCATACTGGCTACCTCGATAAAAAACGGATTACTGTAATTTCTACTGGTATAGGAACCGACAATATTGACATCGTTTTTAATGAGCTTGATGCGCTTGTAAATATTGATTTTGAAAAACGGGTTGTTAAAAAAGAGTTAACCTCATTAGATATCATTCGCATTGGAACCTCTGGAACAATACAGCCCGACATACCTATGGATACGATACTTGCATCTACTTTCGGGTTGGGCTTAGATTCCTTAATGCAGTATTACATCCATGAGTTATCTGGTGACGAACATGGCATTCTAGATGCTTTTAAGTCACATTTTTCGCATATTAAAGGCATTACCCCATACCTTACAGCAGCCAGCAATATACTACTAAACACCATAGGCAGTGATATGGAACACGGGATTACCATAACCGCTCCCGGATTCTACGCGCCACAGGGCCGACAAGTGAGGGCAAAGAACGCTATACCTGATTTTATCAATTTATTAAATAATTTTCAGCATAGTAACAATAGAATTACTAACTTAGAAATGGAAACCGCAGGAATTTATGCATTGGCAAAAACTTTAGGTCATAAAGCACTGTCAGTAAATGCGATACTCGCAAATAGAGTAAATTTCGAATTCAGCAAAAACCCTGGAGCGGTTGTAGACAGGGCGATAAAAATGGTTCTGGAGAAAATAATTAAACAAAAATGACGCAATCACTGTTCATTCGGTATGATTAATGTTCAGAGATTAATTATAAAGTGTGATCAATAGAATTAAAAATAAGAGTAATATGTTAGGGAAAATAAAAGAGAGATTCGTGTTGTCGGTGGTTAATTCTTCGCTGACGGGGTACGAAGCTAAAGATCTGGATACCGGAAAAAGGTTAATCTCTGTACTTGCGGGTGTATATATCTTACAAAAAGGAATCAGAAATATTCGTCAGCATCCGTTTACAGCAATTGAAGAAGTTGCTCTAGGAAGTATTTTATTATATAATGCCGCAAGTGGCTTAAATAAGAGAATAACTAAAAAACCAACTGAAATATCTGATATAAGAAGAAATCAAATTCAAGGCAACGACCCAAGGTCTGATGTACCTGCGTTTGTATAAGCTTAAACGATTAAACAATAAAGGCCGATACTGAGTATGGGCCTTTATTGTTTAATCTATTTTTATTTCTTAACCGGTTTAGCGGTCAGATAAAACGTCAGCTTACCGCCAGCCGTAATATCAGAGTGTTTAATTGTATTTCCAGCAAGCTGTTTTCCATTTAACAAAACCTTCTGAACATACACATTTTTATCACTTTGATTTAAAGCTTCAATAGTAAACGTTTTCCCATTTTCAAGTGTAAGCACAGCATTTTTTATAGCCGGGCTTCCCAAAGAATAGTCTTCAGAGCCTGGAGATACCGGATAAAAACCTAAAGAAGAAAACATATACCATGCACTCATTTGTCCGCAATCATCATTACCACCCAACCCATCAGGTGTAGGTTTATACTGCATTTTCAGGATCATACGCACCCTCTCCTGCGTTTTCCAGGGTTGTCCAATCCAATTGTACAGATAAGCCACATGATGAGCAGGCTCATTGCCGTGCACGTATCCACCAATAATCCCCTCTCTGGTAATATCTTCTGTTTCAGCAAAAAACTCATCCGGAAGGTGCATCGTAAATAAAGAATCTAACCTTAAGCCAACCTTTTTATTGCCGCCCATTTGCTCAATTAAAGCTTTAGGGTCCTGAGGCACAAAGAAACTGTAGTTCCAGGTATTGCCTTCAATAAACCCTTGTCCATGAGTGCTTAATACATCAAACTCTTTTTTAAAAGAACCATCAGCCATTTTTGGCCTCATAAAACCTATAGACTTATCAAACACATTTTTCCAGTTTCCAGAACGCTTGGTAAATTCATCATAAACATCCTGTCTGTTTAGCTTTTTAGCCAGCTGAGCAATACACCAGTCATCATAAGCATACTCTAATGTATTCGAAACCGACGTTCCGCTGCGCTCTGCCGGGATATAACCCAGATCTATATAATCCCCTATCCCCTCATAATCGCGGTGATTGGCAGTGGTTACACAAGCATCCAGCGCCTTGTTGGCATCACCATTATATACACCTTTAATAATTGCGTCTGTTAAAACAGAAACACTGTGGTAACCGCTCATGCACCAGTTATCGTTTGCATAGTGCGACCATATAGGAAGCATTTTTAACGCACTCTGATCATAATGAGCCATCATTGATTTTACGATGTCGTTGTTTCTGGCAGGCTGCATGATATTCAAAAAAGGGTGCAATGCACGATAAGTATCCCACAAAGAGAACGTGGTGTAGTTGATAAAGCCATCGGCTTTATGAACATCCTGATCCAACCCTTTATACTCTCCGTTTACATCGCTGTAGTTCGTCGGGTTAATAAAAGCGTGATACATTGCTGTATAGAAATTGGTCTTATCATCTTCCAAAGCATCAATTTTGATCTTGTTAAGCTCCTTATTCCACTCTGCCTGTGCCTGTTGTTTTACTTTATTAAAATCCCATCCCTGTGCTTCTGCCTGCATGTTCTCCAAAGCATTTACCTGACTAACAGGAGATAACGCGAACTTTACCTTGATCTTTTCCTGATTTTCTGTTTTAAAATCAAAGTACATTCTAATACGTCGTCCTGCAATATCCGGAAAGTTTTTAGTCTGGTCAAACTTTCTCCAGAACCCCTTATACACCTGTGCTTTATCAAAATTCTTTTGTCCGTAAGAAACAAACGGTTTAGAAAATGACATCGCAAAATACACGGTACGTGTACGTGCCCAACCATTAGTTTGCCTGTAACCGGTAATTAAAGTATCATTAACCACACGTACAAAAGTCCATACCGTTTTGTCGTCATAGTTGTAAATGCCCGACATCAAATCCAGTATAATATGCGACTCATCAGACTTTGGAAATGTATACTGGTGCATACCTACCCTATTTGTTGCGGTAAGCTCAGCTAAAATATTGTCATCGTCTAGTTTAACCTTATAATATCCAGCCTCTGCAACCTCATTATCATGAGAAAATGCTGATCTAAAACCCGATTTAGGATCATCAGCAGTACCCGGATTTAATTGCAGTTTTCCTTGAGTTGGCATAATCAGAAAATCTCCCAGATCAGAGTGTCCGGTACCGCTGAAATGCGTATGGCTAAACCCTACAATTGTCTTATCCTCATACTTATACCCGGCACAATACTTATAAATATCACCATTATACTTGCCATTCAATTCGTACGACAAAGTATCTGTATCAGGACT